>CAYLXC010000009.1:0-2233 GCA_964387865.1 uncultured Gammaproteobacteria bacterium
CAAATTATATTAGCTAAATTACCGCATAGGCATAGAGAGAATTTCAAATTTCAAATTTCAAATTTCAAATAAATCATAATAATACTTTAATGTATCAAAGGAATATAAATATTACTAACTTCGAGCTTGTGAAAATAAGTGTGAAAGTGACATGAAGTGTCATCCCGGGCGAAGTCGAGGGATCTCTCACGAATGTGAGAATCGAATCATAAAGGAGATCCTTCGCTAATCGCTCAGGTCTTCGACTCTGAGGTCTGACGACCTCGTCGCTCAGACTCGAAGAGATGACAAAATGCGTTTAGAGATTGTACGCATTTTGTCAAATATGCTAATATCAAGCTATGAAAAAATACATACCAAGTGAGATTGAGCCTAAATGGCAAAAAAAATGGGAACAAGACAAACTATATGCTCTAAATCTGGATGTAGCTAAAAAGAAGTATTATCTTTTAGTTGAATTTACCTACCCTTCTGGAGATCTTCATATAGGTCACTGGTTTGCATTTGCTGTTCCTGATGTTTTAGGAAGAATGAAACGAATGCAAGGCTACTCAGTGTTCTTTCCGAATGGTTTTGATGCCTTTGGACTTCCCGCAGAAAATGCAGCAATTTCCAGAGGAGTTCATCCTAAAGATTGGACTTTATCAAATATTGAGGATATGAAAAAGCAATTTTCTTTAATGGGAGCAATACACAACTGGGAAAATTCCGTTATAACATGTGTATCAGACTATTACAAATGGAATCAGTGGATATTCTTAAAGATGCTTGAGAAAAGAATTGCATATAAAGGGAGTTCATTGGCAAATTGGTGTCCTAGTTGTCAAACTGTGCTTGCAAGTGAGAATGTTGAGGCTGGAAAATGCTGGCGGTGTGGAACAGAAGTAGTACAAAAGGAGGTGGAACAGTGGTTTTTAAAGATTACTGATTATGCAGACCGTTTGCTTTGGAAAGACAATCCCTCAGTAGATTGGCCTAAACCAATTAGAGAAGGACAGAATAATTGGATTGGTAGATCAGAGGGAATGGAAATAGAATTCAAAATTGAAAACTTGTCCCGAGCAAAGTCGAGGGATTCAAAATTGAAAATTAATGTTTACACTGTTTTTCCTGAAACCATCTATGGTGTTACGTATATGGTTTTGGCTCCTGAACATCCTCTGGTTGCCAATTCAATAACTAAAGAACAAAAAGGGGTAGTTGAGAACTATATTAAAGAGGCAAGAAAGAAATCTGAACTTGAAAGGACGTCAATGGACAAAACTAAAACTGGAGTCTTTACAGGTTCTTATTGTACTAATCCAGTTAATAATAAAAAAGTTCCAATATGGATTGCAGATTATGTAATTTCATCATATGGCACAGGGGCTGTTATGGGGGTACCAGGGTCAGATCATAGAGACTTTGAGTTTGCTAAAAGATATGATTTGGAAATTATCAGAGTTATAGGTAAAAGTGTTAATGATCAATCAGAAGTAAAGATTGCTAAAGATGTTTTGGAGGAAGGTTGGATTGTTAATTCAAGCCAATTTAATGGTATCAAAACTCCGGATCCTGCAAGAGAAAAGATAAAAGATTGGTTAGAAGAGCAAAAATTTGGTAAAGGAAAGATGCAATACCATTTGCACGATTGGTCAATATCCAGACAAAGATATTGGGGAACGCCTATTCCCATTATTAATTGCAAAAAATGCGGTATAGTCCCTGTTCCCTATAAAGATCTTCCAGTAGAATTACCTTACGAAGTAGATTATTCACCCAAAGGCAAACCGCCTTTAGCAACAGCAGAAAATTGGGTTAATACAAAATGTCCAAATTGCGGTGGGGATGCTAAAAGGGAAGCGGAAACTATGGATACCTTTGTTGATTCTTCCTGGTATTTTTTAAGGTATTTGGATAATAAAAATGATACAGAAATATCTAGAAAGAGTAGATTAGCAGGCTGGATGCCAGTTGATATTTATTTTGGAGGAGCAGAGCATACATTAGGACATACGTTGTACTCCAGATTTTTTGTAAAATTTCTAAAAGATATTGGGGTAGTAGACTTTGAGGAGTATGCCAAAAAAAGGGTGCATCATGGAGTAATTTTGGGATCTGACGGTCAAAGGATGAGTAAGTCCAAGGGTAATGTTGTGAACCCAGATGAGCAGGTTAGGGAATTTGGTGCGGACGCTGTTCGAATGTATCTATGTTTTATTGGACCATATGATATAGTTGCTCCCTGGAATCC
>CAYLXC010000009.1:2333-5628 GCA_964387865.1 uncultured Gammaproteobacteria bacterium
TTCGAATGTATCTATGTTTTATTGGACCATATGATATAGTTGCTCCCTGGAATCCAGGTTCAATTCATGGAGTTTATCACTTCCTTCAAAGAGTCTGGGGATTACAGGACAAACTGAATTTAGCCACAAAAGGGGACGCCTTGCGTGCGCAGGACCTTAAGTTTATGCACAAGACCATTAAAAAGGTTGGGGAGGATATTGAGCAAATAAAATTTAATACAGCTGTAGCAGCATTAATGGAATGGTTAAATCATCTTTCCAGGAAAGAAAAAATTTCAAAAGAAGAATATAAAACTTATCTTTTGCTTCTTGCTCCATTTGCACCTCATATAACTGAGGAGTTATGGTCCCACTTTGCTGAAGCTTCGCGCGATGACAACTGGTCTATTCATCAGCAGTCCTGGCCTGCATTTGATAATAAGTACCTAGAGGAGGAAGAGGTAATAGTGGTAATTCAAGTGAATGGTAAGGTTATAGATACTCTACTGATACAGAAAGATATATTAAGTAATAAAAAGATTGTAGAAAAATTAGCAAAAGATAAACCTAAAGTTAGCAGATTTTTGACAGAAAAAACCGTGAAAAAAACCGTGCATATCCCAGGTAAAGTCATTAACTTTGTAACTTAGCAACTGAGCTTAAAAGGTGTTAATAAAATCATTCATAAGTTTGATCATTGTTTGACCGAGTATAAAACAAGGTTGAATTCAACACAAATCCCATAGATATCGTTAACGCTTACAGAGTAAGAGTGCTAATTTTTTCGATAGTCATTTTGGGTTATTAGGTAAGGCTAAATGGGTTTTCTCTAAATTTAGTAATAACAATTACTACTAATGACTGCTTGATAAATTGCTTATTAATGTTCCTTGAGCCTGAATAAAATATTTGGATACCTATCAAAAATAATTTTGTTTCTTCAGTTTGTCGTTCAAAAATGAAGATAGATTAATTTAATAATAAGGAATCAAAAAAATTATATCCTAAATTCTGAATGATCGTAATTTAATACAAATTTTCTTCTCCAAGTTTGATTTTTTATGAAAATTAAAGAATTTTGGGTAAAATAACGACCAAATTTTTGTAAATTACCTTGGTTAAAATATTTTAACCGCTTTTGATATCTTGACAACTTATCCATTTTATGACCATTATAGATAATAAAAGAAGTTTAACTTTTTCCTAACTTTTTCCTAACTTTTATGCCTAAATATAACTTGCCTAAATCAAAAAAATTAAGTAATAAATTCATAACAATTTCCCAAGCTGCAAGCATTCTTAAGGTATCTGCAGATACCTTAAGAAACTGGGAGAGAGAGGGAAAATTAATTCCTGAAAGAACTGCGGGTGGAGCCAGAAGGTATAGTGCAAGTGAGCTTTACGAGCTCAAAAAGCAAATTTTCCCCAAAAAAAATCGTAAACTGGGCTTAATTTCAGTTTCTAAAGCTGCTAAACAATTACAAATTTCAGCTGATACGCTTAGAAATTGGGAAAATAAGGGTTTGGTGGAAAGCTACAGAACGAAAGGTGGAGCAAGGCGTTTTAGCTCAGCTGAGATTAAAAGAATCCAGGGTGAATTAGGTATAAAACCTTTGCCGCCAGAGCCAATTCAGATTTCTAACTCTAGGCACGAAATTCCCAAGTTTTCAATTAATTTTATAAAACTGTTTTCATTTTTGGGATTTTTTACTTTTCTTTTAACTCTGTCCTTGATTACATGGATGTATGCCCAAAACATAATAAAAGACTCCAATATTAATAAATCATCGGATATTTTGGGAGAAAAGACACAAAATCTTGAAAATATGCTCTCAGATGTTATATCAAGCCTTGAAAATCTTCAAAAACAAATGCTCAGAATAGAGGGAAATCCTCCGAAAGGAACCATAATTTATGAATTTACAGATAAGATCTATAATGATTTGCTTCCATCAGCCTCAAATGCCATAAACTTAGGTGCTTTAAATAATTACTTTAAGGAAGCTTTTATAAATAAGATTTTTGGAAAAGTAGCGGATTACAATGAATTTATTGCAGATAGCCTTCAAACAAAAACATTGCAGCTTGATAATATCAAACTTTACTCTGCTTCCGGCAATCCGGAAAATAGTTTAGGGAGTGCAGGAGATTTTTATTTTAGGAAGGATGGTACCTCTGGAAATAGTGCTTTATATTTCAAGACCTCAAGTGGGTGGATGTCAACCGATTCGCAATCATTACAGAGCGTTTATGAGGCAGGTAATCAGCTTACCTCTTTGGATAATAAAAATATCAGCATTAATTTAGCTGATACAACTACTGACTCCTCATTCATTATCACTCTTCTGGGAGCTGACAATAACTTTTTGGTAAATGATGAGACTTCCGATCAAACACCATTTGTTATAACTTCAGCCGGGAATATAGGAATTGGTAAAAGTGATCCGCAAACAAAACTACATTTAGTAGAGAATTTGACTACAGCAGTTTCAGGTGGGATAAGTGTGGAGAATGATCAGGTAACATCAAATATTGATCTATTTAGGATTATTTCAGATGTTGGTGGAGCAAATAATGTTAAGGCAAGAATAACGTCTGACGGAGATTTGTTCCTGGACGGGTCGATTACAGCATCATCAATCAGAATAAGTTCAGGAAATGCTGATCTGGCTGAAGATTATAATGTTTTGGATAACGTAGAGGAAGGGGATGTGGTTGTGCTAGCCGGCGGTGTAGACGTTATGAAAAGCGCTTTTCCGTATCAACAAAGTATTTTGGGTGTAATTTCTGAAAATCCTGGAATTAAGCTTAGTTCAGGACCTGAGGGGACATTCTTAAATCCGAAAGCTGTTGCTTTAACAGGAAGAGTAAGAGTCAAAGTTTCTTTAGAAAATGGTCCGATTGAAAGAGGTGATTTTTTAACTTCTTCATCAAATCCCGGAGTTGCCATGAAGGTAACCAAAGCCGGACCTGTTCTAGGCAAGGCATTAGAAGAAATCTCAAATCTCAAATGTCAAATGTCAAATTTGGAGGATAAAGGAATATGTCAGGATAAGATATTGGTTTTTGTGAATCTGGCATACGCTGATCCAAATGATTTGCTAGCTTCGCTTTCTTTGGATGATCAGGGAAATTTGATAATTCCTAAAATAAAAGTAGGAAAGTTGACGTTAGACACTGGCATTTTGGAGATAGATCTTGAAGCTGGAAGTTCGAGTTTGAAAAATCAAGCTTCCAGCCTCTCGCTTCGCGAAGCGAGCCAAGCTGAAAATCTAGCTTCCAGTATCCAGCGCCCATCGTCTACTACTTACTATGA
>CAYLXC010000009.1:5728-31492 GCA_964387865.1 uncultured Gammaproteobacteria bacterium
AAGCTGAAAATCTAGCTTCCAGTATCCAGCGCCCATCGTCTACTACTTACTATGATCTTACAGGTAAGATTTCTTCATTGGAAGAAAGAATAGCGCAATTGGAGGAGAAGTTGGATGTTGGAAGTGAGAATTTGGAAACAGAATCCTCCTCATCAGCAATGCTTACTGAATTGGAAGAGCTCGATCTTACTCCTCCAGATATTCTTCTTGCTACCTCATCTGCCATTCTTGCAGATATTGCTGTTATCTCCAACGCCGAAATTAGTGGTAAATTAACTTCCTATGAAGCAGAAATTAAAGATAGCTTCAAAGTGCTTGGGGAGACAATTTTGGCAAAGACAATTATTGCCGGAGACTTAATAGTTGATGGAACTTTTTATATTGAAAACGGGTCAATAATCAACTCAATTCCTACACTTTTCATCCAAAAGTCTTCTCAAACCAAGCTTGTGGACTTTTTTGAGGGAAAAATAACTTTGGATTGGAATGGAAATCTAAAGGCCTCAATTGTGGTTGTGGCAGAATTTAAGGTTTTGGCAAATAAAATATCAGGGAGCGCGAAGATTCCCAAAGGAGAAAATCAAATAAAGGTAGAAAACAAGCTAATAAAGCAAGATTCCAGAATATTAATCACGCCAACTTCTGAAATTGATTCTGTTTTGGCTGTTACTAGTAAGGATGAAAATGAAGGTTTTGTTGTTTCAACAGCTAAAATCCTTCCAGAGGATACATCTTTTGACTGGTGGGTTATCGGGGAAGTGAAAGAATAAGTCTTTACGGATAACCAAAAATTTGTTAATATTAGAATAATGATCAGTAATAAAAGTGTAAGAGATAATGTCTGGCTAAAGCAAAGGTTAGAACTTCTTTGGGCAAACTATTTTAAAGATATTCAATTTGTGAACCCTATATTTATTAAATTTGGAAGAAATTCCAGATTCAGACTAGGCTCAATTAGACTTGATAGAAGAACGAAGACATCTCAAATTAAGATTACTGCAATATTCAAAGATCAAAAAATACCCCAGGAAGTTGTAGATCATACAATTGCGCATGAATTAATACATTACACTCATGGATTTTCCTCAAAAAGAATTAGATTGCATAAATACCCTCATGCAGGTGGCATTGTCCGTAAAGAGATGAGAGGGAGAGGCATGGAATACCTCTATATTGCTTACAGAAATTGGGTTAAACACTACAGACTTGCCCTTCGGAGGGCAAATGGCTCCTGATTTTCTAGATAAATTCAAAATCCCCATTGGTTTATGTTTGGTAGGAATAGTTTTAATTATTGGTGGTGTATTTGCTTCTAATTTGGATGGATCTAAACCTAAAGAATTCCCAAAAGAAAGTCTAGTTGACTCTCAAAAATTAATCTCAGTTGATGTGTCAGGTGCAGTAAATAAACCCGGGGTTTATCAGCTTAAATTTGGAGCGAGGGTGGAGGATGCTATTAAATCCTCGGGAGGCTTTGCAAATATAGCTAATAATGAGTATATATCAAAATATTTAAATATGGCTCAAAAGTTATCGGATGGTAACAAGATCTATGTCCCATTTGAAGGAGAATCTTCCTCCTCAGTATCTGTTACTCAAGGAGGAGTAGTAGGTGGATCAAATGCTCAAAATAGGATAAATATTAACTCCTCAACACAAGCAGAATTAGAAAGCTTACCTGGAATAGGTCCTGTTACAGCCTCAAAAATTATTTCAGGAAGACCTTATCAAAACATAGGAGAGCTGTCCTCTAAAAAAATAGTAAGCAAAGCTGTTTATGAAAAAATCAAAGATTCAGTTGTTATCTACTAAAATTCCAATAATTTTAGCAATTTTAATATATCTGCTATTCTATTTAATTAGACTTGAGCAAGGTGGTTGGGATATTGAGCTGGATTTATTCCCAACTTTAAGGGAAAATTTCAGTTCTAAAATTGATTCACTCCTGCCATCCCCTCAAGCAGAACTCTTATCAGGCATTTTATTAGGAGAGAAAAAGGATTTACCCCCAGATCTGAGGTTATCCCTAAGAGATACGTCAACTCTTCATATTGTTGTAGTTTCAGGACAGAATTTGAGTCTACTTGGTGGCTTTTTTCTGGCTCTTTCGCCATTAATTAAGAAGAAAATAGCTATTTTTCTATGTTTTTTGGCAATAATTTTCTATACTCTTCTAACAGGTGGTCAAATTCCTGTTCTTAGAGCATCTATCATGGTTTCTCTTGCTCTTGCCGCTCAGGTTCTTGGAAGGCAAAAGGATGGTATTTGGGTTTTAATTATCACAGCATCCATGATGCTTCTTGTTAATCCTTTATGGATTAAGGATTTATCATTTCAGTTATCTTTTCTTGCAACAATAGGAGTTGTAGTTGTTGCTCCATTGTTCTTGCAACATCTAAAATTTCTGCCGATAATAGGTCAGGATTTGGCAATCACAACTGGAGCACAACTTATGGTAATGCCAGTTATTATTCAAAATTTTCATCAACTATCTTTAGTTTCTATTCTCACAAATCTACTAGTTGGTTGGACAGTTATCTTTATTATGATTTTGGGCGGGGTACTTCTTATAGCAAGTTTTATTTGGGAAGGATTGGCTTGGTTAATATCTCTTTGCACATTATCTCTTTTAACTTATTTTATTTATATAGTTGATTTTTTCTCATCTCTACCATTTGCCTGGGAATATATTGGAGAAAAACATTGGATAGTTTGGGTGGGATATTATTTAATTTTGGGAGGATTACTTATTGGTTTAAACAAATTGAGATTAAAGATTTGAGATAAATTTATGTTATCATTAACCTATGGTAAAAAAGTTGTTATTAGAAGACTTAAAAAAAGTTCTAGGAGAATTAGGATATGAAACAACTGATATAGTTTTATCTATTTCAAAAAATCCCACATTCGGAGATTATAGTACGAATTTAGCATTACAGCTTGCTAAATCAAAAACACCGGATGGTAAGCGCTCACCGACAGAAATTGCTAACGAAATAGTGATTAGAGTCAAGAATCAAGAGTCAAGTAAAGGGTATTTAGAAAAAGTGGAAATTGCTGGAGGAGGATTTATTAACTTTTTTATAAAAGATCAGCAACTCATTAAGTATTTAAAAGATGCAGGACAATTAAGAAAAAGTAAAAGACCTCAAAAAATCTTGGTCGAATATGGACATGTTAATCCCTTAAAAGAAATTCATATAGGACATTTAAGAACTTTTATTTTGGGGGAAAGTCTTTGCAGAATTTTTGAAAGTTTGGGAAATAAAGTTTTCAGAGCAAATTATCAGGGCGATATAGGGTTGCATATTGCCAAAGCAATCTGGGGAATTGAAGAACTTGGATTACCAACAAAAGAACTTAGTTTGGAAGAAAAAGCTGAATTTTTAGGTGAAGCTTATGCCAAAGGAAATAATTCCTATGAAGTTGATCCCCAAATAAAAAAAAAGATTGATCAAATAAATGTTCAACTTTATGAAAGTGATCCAAAGATCAAAGAAATATACAAACTTGCCAGAGATTGGAGTCTTGAATATTTTGAGCCTATCTACAAACTTTTAGGAGTTAAATATGATAGATGTTTTTTTGAAAGTGAAGTTTTTGAGGGTGGGAAGCAAATAGTTATGAAAAACTTAAGAAAAGTTTTTGAGAAAAATGATGGTGCCATAATTTTCCCGGCAAAAATTTATGGATTGCATAATAGGGTTTTCATAACATCAGCAGGACATGCTACTTATGAAGGGAAAGAAATAGGTTTGGCAAAACTTGAGTATGAAAGCTTCAATTATGACAACTCAATTCATGTTGTCGCCTCAGAACAGGATGGTTATTTTGAGGTTGTAATTAAAGCCATTGAGTTAATTTTTCCTAATCTAATAGGGAAAAAATTTCATTTATCATATGGAGTTGTTGACCTCAAAGAGGGAAAAATGTCTTCCAGAGCCGGGAACGTAGTAACTGTTGATGATTTATATCATGTGGTTTGCGAGAAAGTTAGGGAGGTAATGAAGAAAAGTAGGTTGGAAGTTGACCAAAAAGTTGTAGAAATTGTGGCCATGGGTGCAATTAAATTTTCTTATCTTAAATATTCTCCAAGACCAAACATGATATTTGATCTTGAGGAATCAGTATCCCTTGAAGGTGACAGTGGACCTTATGTTCAATATACCTATGCAAGAATTCAATCTCTTCTAAAGAAAGCAAAAGGAAAGTCTATCTCTTTTGATAATAATGAAAGTATGGATAAAGAAGAAAGGCAGATTTTAGTTCAGCTATTATATTTTCCGGAAATTGTTGAAGAAGTTGCTAAAATCTATCACCCTAATTTACTAGCATCTTATTTGTTAGATCTCTCCAAGTTTTATAATCTTTTTTACCAAAAATTTAAAATAATTGGTTCAGAAAAAGAAAATTTAAGGTTAGGAATCTCCAAAGCTGTAGGAGATATTTTAGCTAAAGGTCTTTACCTTTTGGGTATTGAAGCCCCGGAAAGGATGTGATGATTTTTAGAAGACATTCTGGGAGATCCAAAAATCCGATATTTATGGTATTCAGGCTGCTTTTAAGTCTTGTAATGTTTGCTGTACTTTTGGGAGGGATTTATTCTGCATATAAACATTTTTCAGGTTTGGATCCATTAAAACTAAACCCGCAAGCTGTTATCTCAAATCTCCTGCAGGCAAAAACCCCGCAGCAATTTTTAACTGCGCTCTCATCCATAAAAGTACCGCAAGGGTTATCCAATCAGATAAATAAAAAATTCTCAAGCCAGAATGAGGGCGGGCAAGATACACTGCAAAACTTAACCACTGAAAAAAAGAGCCGTAAGCTGGCATTTAAATTCTTGCTTATTGCAGATTCTCATAGTGACAACATAAATTTACAAAAAGCTATCAGTCAAGCAAAAAATATTTCACCTGAGCTTGCCTTCATTATTGGACTTGGGGATTATACTGAAGTCGGGACCTTAGATGAGCTAAAAAAAGCAAAAACTGAGTTTGATTTGGCTAATTTGCGTTATTTTTTAGCTCCCGGTGATCATGATCTTTGGGATTCAAGGGACAAACAAAAAGATCCTGCAGCAAACTTTAGAGAAGTTTTTGGTCCTACTTTTCAATCATTTACATACGGAAACTTCAGATTCATTATTTTACATAATAGTGATAATTATGTGGGCGTCACCAATGAGCAAAGAAATTGGTTAACCCAGGAATTGGAGAAAGCAAGAATTGATAAAGCGAATGGAATATTTGTTTTCTTGCATGAACCTCTTTTGCATCCATCATCGGATCATGTCATGGGGCGCGTTGAGGCTTCTTTAAAACAGCAGGCGAAAGATTTAACTAAAATGTTAAAAGAACAAGGTGTAAATAAGGTTTTTGCAGGAGATAGTCACTATTTTAGTGAATATAATGAGAGTGAAACTAATCTTTCCATGGTAACTGTTGGTGCAGTAACAATTGAGAGAAACCCCCAAGCCCCAAGGTTTGCCGTTGTTTCTGTATTTGAAGATGGAAATACAGGGGTTGAAGATATAGCCATTAAATGAGATAATCACTCGAATATGCTTCAGAAAACCTTAATAATAATTAAACCTGATGGTATAGCTGGGGGATTCACTGATGAGATTATCAGAAGATATCAGGTTGAAGGACTAAGAATTGTTAAAAGAAAAGATATGATGGCTCCGGATGATTTGGTTAAAAAGCATTATCCTATGAATCCCAACTATTTGAAATCCATTGGGGAAAAAACCATTGCTGCAGGACAGAATGTAAAATCCCCGGAAGATCAAGGAAGAAAAGTTGTTACCTGGCTTAGGAAATTTATTACCTCAGGCCCAATTGTGGTATTAATTATGGAAGGAGAGGATGCTATAAATAAAGCAAGAAAGATTACAGGTTTTACAGATCCATCTACTGCTGAAAAAGGAACCATAAGAGGAGATTTGGGTTCAGATTCCATCCTTAAGGCAAATAAAGAAGAAAGGCCTGTATATAATTTGATTCATGCTTCAGGGTCAGAGGAAGAAGCTGAAAAAGAAATTAAACTTTGGTTTGGGGCTGATTCATAGGTATTTGGCGTATTGCTTCTGTTGCACCTCTTACTCCAAAGTAGTATTCAATGCCTGGATTTTGAAACACATCTGCTCCCCCCTTTCTTACAAAATCCAAAACTGTTTTTGGGCCGGCATTGTAAGATGAGATAGCCAAGACAGGATCCTGGAATCTATCCATTTGTAAAGTCAAATAAGCAATTGCCAGTGTTAAATTTATCCCAGGATCATGAATATCTACATTTCCCCAGTCCAGTGCCTTTTTTGCATCTTTTTCCGCATCAGGAGTTAGTTGACACAAGCCTCTATCTTCATCAACACTTATCGCTAAAGGATTAGCGGAGCTTTCTACCATTATTAAGCCTGGTATTGAATCTATAATTAATGGATTGATTTTCTTACCCATATTCTTTTCAACAGTAGATGCTGCTTGTAATATCAAAGGCTGATACTCATCCTTGATATTTTCGGCAAGGACACTAAATCCTGTTTCTGATTGCTTAAGATACCAATCCTTATAATAGTTGACTCGGTCTTGGGAGCCTTGCGTAGATTCAATAACAGGTAAAATAAAGATTGATTGAGCATAAGCTTCTGCTAAATTTAAGACCACAGCTGAAGAATGAGCTTGGGGTTTGTCTGAGGCATAAGGAGTTAGTAAAGAATTAATTGCAAGCCCACTCATAACAAACATCAGTGTTAGTCTGGCAATATCACCTTTTGAAAGATGGGACCAGAGTTTTATGGGATTGTAGATTCTTTCTTTGCCTTTTGCTCTTACTAATTCGCCCCTCCTCAGAGACTCCTTAGACTTACCTCTAAAGGTTGGATTTTCCGCTAAATTATCCACACATATAGTATAGCAAAAGTCGCGCAGGAGCGATGAATATTGAACCCTTCGACTACGCTCAGGGCAAGCTGGTACCATTGTTAGACTCTATCCTAGAACACTGGAAAATAGGAACGTTTGATCCTGAAGTATTGGTTCACAAACTTGAAACTTGTCCACCAAACTATATATTTTAGTGGTATAATTTACTTAATATGAAAGATTTACAGTTTAAAGTACTAATTGAACAAGAT
Source organism: uncultured Gammaproteobacteria bacterium (assembly GCA_964387865.1). Lineage (GTDB taxonomy): Bacteria > Patescibacteriota > Microgenomatia > Daviesbacterales > UBA10151 > CAYLXC01. The sequence goes on from CAYLXC010000009.1 coordinate 12,867, forward strand.
GAAGATGGATGGTATATTGCAGAGGTGCCAGAACTGCAAGGATGCTATACTCAAGGTAAAACTGTGGAGGAAGTAAGGGAAAGAATTAAAGAAGTCATTAAACTTGTCCTGGAATCAGATAAAGAGGCCAAAAAGAGTAAGTTATCCTCCCCACAACCACATTCTAAATTCTTCGCGGTTGAGGATATAATTCTTCCATATGCCTAAATTATCCCCAATCAACGCCACAAAACTCATCAAGATTCTTTCTAAGCAAGGATTTGTAAAGATTCGTCAAAGTGGTAGTCATGTTAGACTGGAACATCGTGATGGTAGAAAAACTAGCATACCAGTTCATTCTGGAGAAAATGTTAGAACAGGACTTCTTAGAAAAATTTTAAGAGACGTAAATATCTCCAGAGATGAGTTTGAAAAACTAAGATAACTCTAATTTGTAGAATTTCACCGTATTTTAGGTAAGCTATTAGGGTTTTAACTAACCCAAGATCTAACAGTTTGTGCAACCCGTACAACAAATCAACCTATTTTTTGACTTGTGAGTTCAATTCTGTTACAATTCACATTAGATTAACAGTTGTACCAATAATAATAACCTAGTAAACAAATGACTGAATTTTATGGTAACACACCGCAAAAATCAGAAGTAAGAGGATTTCTTAGAGAAGGAGAAAACAATAGCTCCGAAAATAATCTCTTTAAAAGATTCTCTAGGTTTGCGCGCAGAATTGCAAATAGATTCACTTCCAGGGAGATTACATCAGCCAATCCTCGAATAGACAGTAAATCAGGTTTTGACGAACTTACAATCAAAGTAGCGGATAGGTTGCTCGTAGATTTAAATAGTGGTGGCTTTAGTAGCATAGCACAAATAAATGGTACACTGTATAATCCTAACCTTTTCACAAACAGAATTAAGTCATACGTTGTGATTAACCTTAATGGTAAGCTGCGTGAAGTTAATCTCGAATTAGAAGAGGGCGAAGAAGAAGGAATTTCAATTCCTCAAATGTATTTTACAGTAAGGAATTTTTATAAATCACAAGAGGAGTTTGATGAAGCTCGGACAGTAATGAACCCGCAATTTGAATTATCTATTTACAGACATAGGATTACAAGAGAGTATGATCAGAGGAGAGGTGACGATCCTTTAGAACAATTAAGTGTAAGAGAGCTGAACCAACAACATGTTAGGTATATAATAGGCCCTGAAGTACCTCAGACTGAATTTCAAGATATGAATCCTACAGAAAAAAGTAATTTTGTAGAAGAATTATTGCAAGCTAAGGTTGATCCTGAAGCGACTGCAATTCTTTACGAAAAAATAAAAACTAATTCTTCAGCAAGAGAAGAAAACTTGGTCTGGAATAGAGATAATTCTCAGAATAAAATCAACATGAGAGGATTATTAGGGTAAACTCCCTAAATAGGTTCTAATATCACACAGATCCGCAAGTATCCTATATTCCCGCAAATCTATGGATGATCCTCAAAGACAAATTGACATATTGACACTATGTACATAATGACATAATATACAAAATATATGAGGACTATATCTGTAAGAGATGCCAGAGCTAATTTTTCTGAACTTCTGGGCAGTGTTTACTATACTAATAATCCTGTTATAGTTGAAAAAAAGGGAAAACCTTTTGCTGTAGTCGTTAGCCCCAGCCAGTATCAACGGTTAAAACAAGAAGAGGAAAAGGATTGGGTTATCATTGACAAACTTCGGGCTAAGAATGCTGATAAGGATCCTGATGCAGTCTATAGAGAAGTTACAAAAGTAGTCGAAGAAGTACGACAGGAGATCTATGATAAAGAGCAAAAGAAAGGTCTATCGGGCAGTCGTTGATACGAACATTATTGTGAGTGGTTTTATTAACAAATTCGGTCCTCCTTACCAATTAGTTTCCAAATTACAAAAAGATCTCCTTGTACTTATAGTTACAGGTGAGCTTTGGGCAGAATATGAAGAAGTATTATCGAGACCAAAATTAATAAAACAGTTAAGCATTTCAGAAGAAGCAATAGCTGCAATTTTGCGCAGAGTTCAAAGGAGGGCGATTATGGTTACCTCCTCCAAAAATCTTCCCATTGAAATAAGGGACCCAAAAGACGAAAAAGTATTCGCTGCTGCTTTGGGAGGAAAAGCAGATTATCTAATAACAGGAGACGAGGATTTACTCGATCTAAAAGAAAATACTAAATTGGGTAATCTAAAAATAGTAAATGTCCAAGAATTCCTTAAACTACTGCGAGAGAAATAAAGTCTTTGATATGATAGCTGCTATGAAATTTGATGAACAAACAGGAGAAAAAGTACCAGATTATAAAGTAAGATTAGAATTCCACCGCATTTTAGGTAAATTATTAGGGTTTTAAATAGTAAAGAAATGATATACTGGAATCAATGAACCAAAAAGGTTTTACTCTGACTTATGTTCTAGTTGGCATCCTAGTAACAGTTCTTATAGTTGGAGGTGTATATTATTTAGGAACAAAGGGAAAGACAATCTCCCAATCTACGCCTTTACAAAAGACAAATCAACCCACCCCGAAGCAAACTTTAGAAGATGAAAAAATTCTATATGCAGAGAATGGTTTTTCCTTTTATTACCCACGCAGTTTAGAGTTGTATCAAGCACTTGCTGATGGTAATTTTTGGAGATCTGAATATGGACCAGAAAACTATGATAAATATTCATTAGTCTTACGCTATTCTGATAAACCATTCTCAGAATTGACACAGGATGGACAGTTCAATATCTACATTAAGGTCTATCCGGCAAAGACTAAATTAGAAACGATACAGAATTTAGAAGAAACCTCAGTTCAACTTGGGGAGAAACAAACAAAAAGGTACACAATTACCTGTGGAGTTGACTGTTATTACCATGTTGTTCGTTTCACTAGCAACAATAAATATTACGAGTTAATAGCCAAAGGATCTGATCCTAATTTACTAACGAAATTCCAAAATATACTATCAAGCTTTTCTTTTTATGACGCTAACTCACAAGAATGGAGAATGTATACTAGCAAAGAGGGTAATTATTCAATCCAGTATCCATCCAACGCTACCTTTTTAGAAAAAGTATTTCCGTCTGTTGATGGAGTAAGGGGATATAGCGAAAACATTATTACTATACTTTCCCCAAAATTTGGTATTAGTTTTAAAAAAATAGGTAATACGTCACTTGATGATTACTTAAAAAATAATCAATGGTGTGATCCTAGTTTAATAACAGAGAACAAACAATTTGTCTTAAACGGTGAACAAGCGGTTTATCAAAACACAGGGTGCGGTGTTGAAGGAAGCTCAGATGTTTATGTTAAACATGGGGATTTACTTTACAAAATAGAGTATACAGCTCCAGATGATCCCATTTTGGCTACCTTCAAATTTATTGATTAATACTTTTCAATAAAGCAGCAAGGTTCTCCTTTTGTTAAAATTTATTCATGATGGATGGTGAAGTATTAGATGTAACCAAATTAAAATATGTTCACTATGCTAGAAAATCTACAGATGATCCTCAAAGACAGGTAAGATCAATTAGCGATCAGATATTTGAATGTAAACAATTTATACTTGCGTTCTCAACATACCCATAAAAGCCTCAGGAGAAATGATTTTTATTTCCTGGTAAACTTTTAGATCCAAGAGATCTTCGTCCCTGGTTACAATATATGTTGCCTGACCTTCAACTGCCGCTGAAACTATTTTATTATCATCCGGATCACGTACTACCTCAATTTTGCTTGTACCAGGAACTAAATAGCTTAAGGAAGCTAACTCACTAATGATCGCTTCTAGCTCTTCTTTCGAACGTTTATGTCTCTTAATAACTCTTTCTCTATTACTAACTTCCTCTACTTCTTCCAAAATTTCAGGAGAGATTATAAGTGAAAATTGCTGGGCTATGAAGTTTTGGTAAATTTCTTGGGCAACAGAACCTTTGGTGTTAATGATAGCACTGACTAACGTATTAGTGTCCAGTACTGCACGAATCATTCACCCTTAGCTCTCTTCTCTGCCCGAACCGCTTCAACTTCCTCATCAATTATTCTGTCCAACTCATCAGGATCTTGAGGAGGTATTTTGTTTCTTATACTATCCAATTTTGTAACATGCTCATTCCACTCAATTTTACTCAGTCGTTTAGTTGGATCCATCAATTTTTCATATTCATCGAGGCTGATAATCATGGCAACATCACGGTTGTGCTTTTTAACAACTACCTTATCGTTTGCATAGGTTACCCGACTGACAATATCAGCTAAATTAGAACGAAGTTCATCAATAGAAACAGCATTGGTATTTAACATATAACTATGATATTACAAATCGTAAGGTTTGTCAAATTAGATAGGTTTATCTTTATGAGCTCCCAAAAATGCTGGTGCAATAATCCAATCGGCTGATGCAATTATAAGCAGAGCGTGATTCCTCGTAAACTCGGAATTAGAACCAGATTAGAATTCCACCGTATTTTAGGTAAGCTATTAGGATTTTAACTAATTAGTTTCCCCTTATTACATTTTCAATAAATGATATACTGGAATCAATGAACCAAAAAGGTTTTGCACCAATACTTGTAATTGTTGGTGCACTTTTAGTTTTAGGCTTAATAGCAGCAGGACTATATTTAAGCAAGGGCATAAATCAAATCCAACTTTCTAAAAATACTGTTTCAATTTCTCAGGGTACACCATCTCCGAGTTCAAGCCTAGAAGCTCAAACTGGCATTCATCCCGCATGCTCAGATAGAAATATGAGCGTTGACTATACAATGCCTAATGATGGTACAGATGGAGTATTAGCGGTTGTCAAAACAAATAAGCTAACAAAAGAAACAAGCGGTTTTGTCATCGAAGGAGTTGCAGAGAAAGTCAATGAGCCTATTGAGATACATGAATGTTATCTGTACGTTATAAAGCCAGTCAGTAGAACTACATGGGAGCTATGGAGATATAACTTCGACAATAAAGGTGAGATGATTTACAGAGGAAATAGATTTCAGTTTAGAATAAATAAACCAGAAACACTTGTTGCATTAAATACAGTTATTGACTCAAGGGAACAAATAATAATAGTTGATATTAACTCTGGTCGGCAAATTTTAACTCAATCTTCAGAAGGGATAAAGGATCAGGTACAAGGCGAGATTGGCAAAGATGTCCTTGATGTAGTAGGAAATCAACTTCGTGATTGGAATTCAAAAGGAGATGAGATATGGGGCAGTTTATATGCGGCGGCCTTCGTTGAGTCATTTTGGAAACTTAACGTGGATTCTAAAAAACTTGAGGCATTCACTGATCTTTATAAACCTACCCCTAATGGAGTTGCATTAAATCCTGATAGAGAGATTTATGCCTACGCTGATAAACCCCTCTTTTTTGATGTTCAAGGTAATGATCAGTGGGAAAAAGAAAATAAGACTTATTCTCTATATATTTATTCGCTACGATCAAAAACCTCCACAAAGATTGATACGCTTCCATCTAACTGGCCAGGGGGAATGATTAGTCCACTCTTTGGGTGGGAATCACCTACTCAACTACGATATTCAACGCCAAATGGACAGAAAATCTATACTTTAAGTAATTAGAATCTACCTTGAACGCTTTAACAAGTTTCTCATAAATAAAATATAACAAATTACTGTCTGCTATAATCCTTTTTAATGGATGGAGAGCCAGATTTTACTAAACTTCAGTATGTCCTCTATGCCCGCAAGTCTACAAATGATCCAGAAAGTTAATATCATTAAATTTATTTACGACGAATCGAAGAGTCGGGTTTTTGCCCGACGAAGCGGGCTACGGCCCACGAAGTCGGAGACCGGGGAATTGAACCCCGTACCTCTCGGACCCGAACCGAGCGTTCTACCGATGAACTAGTCTCCGTAACAACAATTATACCTTCTGAAATGCTAAAATACATATAAACATGCCGTTGTAGCTCAATGGACAGAGCAATCCCGTCCTAAGGGATAGGTTGGAGGTTCGATTCCTCTCAACGGCGCCATGAGTAAACGTTATAAATTTATTTTAACAATTAGGTTTTTTGGATACCTTTTATTTTTTAGTGGTCTAATTTCATTTATAATTATTCTTGGCCCGCTAGTCCAGGCTGAAGCAAGATATAGGATAGATAGAATTTTTGGAGTAAAAAGAACAATTGCAAATGTTGTTACCTCCCCCCCGACACAGCCAGATACCCGGATTAATCCGGAGGGAGGGGAAAGTTTTGGGAATATTAAAGCTTCTGGAAATCAAATAATTCCAATCTCTACAGAATACGGCATTGTGATTGAGAAAATAAATGCCAACGCCAAAGTGGTGGCAGGAGTAAATCCTGCCAATGAAAGAGAATATGTAAAAGCATTAGCTGGTGGAGTTGCCGAAGCTTTAGGTTCAACTCCGCCAGGAGTGCCTGGTAATTTATATCTTTTTTCCCACTCAACTGATGCTCCCTGGAACATTATACGTTTTAATGCAATATTTTATCTTCTAAGGGAGCTTGAAGCAGGAGATCGGGTAATTATTTTTTATCAACATAAAAGATATGACTATATTGTTTTTGATAAAATTATCGCTGCCCCGACTGATGTATCATATCTAACAAACAGGTATGATATACCAGTTCTTACTTTGCAAACTTGTGATCCACCCGGAACTTTATTAAATAGGTTAGTTATAAGGGCAAAACTGGTTAGCACTTAACTGGTTTTGTGCTATTATTATCAAAATGTCAAAAAGATTCATAATTACTATCGCTACATTAATTGTTATCGCGCTTGCCGCAGGAATTGCTATTTTACTTGCAAAAGGATACACAATTTCAACAGAGGAGAAAAGAATTGTTGGAACAGGGATTATAAATATTTCTTCCCAACCTGATGCAGCATCAGTTTACATAGATGGTCATCTAACAACTGCCACTAATGCAACCATTTCCACTCTGTCCCCCAAAAAGTATTCAGTCAAAGTTGTCAAAGAAGGTTTCATACCGTGGGAGAAGCAAGTAAATGTTGAGGAAGGTCTTGTGACTGAGGTGAAGGTAACTTTATTTCCATCCCTTCCCACAATTTATCCGCTTACATACACAGGAGTACAAAGGCCCATTTTAAGTTCGGACGGTTCCAAGCTTGCCTATATTGTGCCTTCTACTGCCGCTTCTGCAAAAAAGGCTGGAGTTTGGGTTTGGACTATGAGTAAGAATCAGCCAATTGCCTTTGCGAGATCTTCCGAGCCCCATCAAATTGCATCCAGCACAATTGCAGATTTTTCAAAAGCAACTTTAACATGGTCACCGGATTCCAAACAGGTTCTATCTACAATTGGCAATAACAACTATCTTTTGGAAAGTGACACTTTAAACACTGAACCAAAAGATATAACTCCAATCTTGGAAGCTACACTGAAAAGTTGGGAAGATGATACCAAAGCTAAAGATGAGGTAAGAATACAAACTATAAAAGATATAAAATTACGCAAGATAGCCTCGGATTCAGCATATATTGCCTGGTCGCCTGATGAGACTAAATTCATTGCAGGAAGTGAAGAAATATCAGGTCTTAAAGTTTATGATCTGGAAGAGAGTAAAACTTATGATCTTCCAGCAGCAAAAGCTCATATATGGCTGCCGGATTCGCGACATATAATACTGGTAGAAAAAGAGACTATATCAGTTATAGATTTTGATGCAACCAATAAAGCAGTTATATATGCAGGAAAATTTGAGGATAATTTTGTTTTTCCATGGCCGGATTCATCAAGACTTGTCATTATAAGTTCCTTCCCAACACCCACGGCCTCGGAGCCGAATCTTTATGGTATAAACTTGAGGTAGTTTGCTCCATTTAGTCTATCTTGTGATCATGTTTTCATACTTGTAAAATTACTCCACATGTTTAGGTTATCAAAGCGTTTAGGGATCGATTTGGGAACTGCAAATTCTCTTGTTTATCTTGCCGGAGCAGGAATTGTTCTAAATGAACCAACTGTTGTTGCAGTAACAACAGATGATCACAGAGTTTTAGCTGTTGGTAATGAGGCAAAGGAAATGTTAGGTAGAACTCCAGGAAATATAATAGCTTCGCGTCCGATGAAAGATGGTGTTATTGCAGACTATGTTATTACTGAGGCCATGATCAGGTATTTTTTAGATAAAGTCTGCGGACAATCACGTTTATTTAAACCTGAAGTAATGGTTTGTGCACCAGCCGGCGTAACATCTGTTGAAAAAAGAGCTATTTTAGATGCAACCCTTTCTGCCGGTGCAAAAACCGCTTTCTTAATAGATGAGCCTTTGGCAGCAGCAATTGGTGCCAAAATGCCGATTGCCAACCCGTCAGGGAATATGATTGTGGATATTGGAGGGGGGACAACAGAGGCTGCAGTAATTTGTTTGGGAGGGGTAGTCGTGCATTCGTCAGTAAGAGTTGGAGGTAATAAAATAGATGAAGCAATCCAAGTTGCTGTTCGGAAAAAACATAATTTAATAATTGGTGAAAGGATGGCAGAGGAGGTAAAAATAAAGATAGGTTCAGCAATCAAACTAAAACCAAATGAAGTAACAAAAATCGAAGTTAGAGGAAGAGACGTTTTTTCAGGCTTACCAAGAACTATTGAAATATCATCAGATGAGGTAACAGACGCAATATCTGAAGTTTTACAAAAAATTGTAGGGGCTGTTAAAGGAGTCTTGGAGCAAATTCCACCTGAGCTTGCATCAGATATTATAGATAAAGGGATAGTCATGAGCGGAGGAACGTCACTTCTTCGGAATTTAGATAAACATTTTACGGATTCATTAGGAGTTCCTGCGGCTTTGGCTGAAAATCCGCTTTTGTGTGTGGCTTTAGGCACAGGAATGGCTTTGGAAAATTTAGATCTGTACAAGAGATCGGTTAGTAAACGATAATTAGTTAATGATTATCGGTTTTGATGCATCGAGAGCATTTGTGGAAGATAGAACTGGTACTGAGAACTATTCTTATCAGCTTCTTAAATCTTTATCCCAAATAGATTCTGAAAATACTTACATGGTATACATGAGGTCGTCCACGCTCCCAGGGGACGCCTTGCGAGGCTGGCCTAAAAATTTTCAGTTTAAGATAATTAATTTTCCAAGGCTTTGGACTCAGGTTGGTTTGGCCATCCAAACTTTTAAAGATAATTTGGATATATTATTTGTGCCTGCTCATACCTTACCAATTATTAGAAAACCTGGACTAAGGACCGTTGTGACTGTTCATGATTTAGGATCTGAATATTTGCCTCATACTCATAGAATAAAGCAAAGATTATATCTTTCTTTCATGCAAAAGAATCAGCTTCAGGGAGCAACAAGAATAATTGCAGTATCAAAAGCCACGAAAAAGGATTTGGTTGAAAAAATTGGAATATATCCTAACAGTATAAAAGTAGTATATGAAGCATACAATGATAGGCTATTTATACCAATAAAAGGTGATATATTAGTTAATAGTTTGAGAGGTTATGGATTAAAAGAAGGTAGATATTTCTTGTTTGTTGGAACTATTCAGCCAAGGAAAAATCTGGAAAGAATAATTAAGGCTTTTTCCGTCATTGCGAGCGAAGCGAAGCAATCTACTAGCATGGAGAAGATTGCTTCGTCTCCCGCACCAGGAACGGTGTGGGATCCTCGCAATGACAAAGTAGGAATGGTTATAGTGGGATCAAAGGGCTGGATGTCTGAGGAAATATATAAGCTGCCAAAAAAGCTTAATATAGAAGAAAGAGTAAAATTTTTAGGTTATGTGGCTGATGAGGATATGCCTGTACTTTATTCTAATGCAATTGCATTAATTTTTCCCTCTCTATTTGAAGGATTTGGTTTGCCAATTCTTGAAGCACAAGCTTGCGGTTGTCCTGTCTTAACATCAAATATTTCTTCTATGCCGGAAGTTGCCGGGAAAGGAGCAATTTTAGTGAACCCTTATAATATGGAGGAAATAGCAAATGCTATGATTAAGGTACAGGAGAATAAGATTAGAGAGAAATTAATAGAGGAAGGATTCGATAATATAAAAAGATTTTCCTGGGAAAAGGCAGCAAGAGAAACATTGGAGGTATTAAAGGATACATCCATGTCATCCTGAACAAAGTGACAGAATAAAGTCATGAAGAAAACAGTCCTAGGAGTTAAAATTGATGATGTGAATATGGATGAAGCAGTAGAGACTGTACTCTCTTGGTTAAAAAAGCCAGGAAAGCACTTTATTGTTACCCCTAATCCGGAAATTGTAGTAATGGCACAAAAAGATGAAGAATTTAAGAAAATACTAAATAATGCAGATCTCGCAATCCCGGATGGGATAGGTTTGAAACTATCAGGTGATATAGTTTGTAATATTCCTGGAATAGAGCTTATGGAAGCTTTGATAAAAATGGCCTCAGAAAATGGCTTTACAACAGGCTTTTTGGGAGGTAGGAATGAGGTAGCAGAGAAAGCTTCTGAACGCTTACAAAAAAAGTATCCGAAACTTAAGATTTCTTTTGCTCAAAGTGGTGGAGAAGTAGATGAAGGTGGTAACACACCTACCACCTACCACCTACCACCTACCAACTTACTTTTTGTTGCTTTTGGTCCACCAAAGCAGGAAAAATGGGTTGCCAAAAATCTTAAGAAATTGGATGTTAAAGTTGCCATGGTAGTTGGAGGATCTTTTGATTATTTTTCAGGGAAAGTCCCAAGGGCCCCAAAGTGGATTAGAGACTTAGGGTCTGAGTGGTTATTCAGATTGATAATTGAACCCTGGAGAATAAAAAGACAATTGGCGCTACTAAAATATTTATGGCTACTTTCCCGGAGATGACATAATGTGGTAGTCTGAATACATGGTAATAACAAAAACTAAGGAAGAGTTAAAACCGGTCCTGATGAGAGGGGCTAAAGCAAAGGTAAAAAATCCCTATTATTTAATAAAGGATAATGCACAAGTTATTTTTGTAGTTTCTCCTGGAAGAAATGGATCTGAGTTTAATAAGACTTTAGGATATTTTAGTAATTTTGAGGGAATGCAAACTTATCAATGCTTATACGGTCAGGGGATATTTCTAATGCAAAGAAATGATGAGATGGGGGAGGCAAAAGAGTTTAAAGTAGTAACTTTAAATCCGGGAAGGCAGGTTCTGGTACCGGCTGGATGGGGAATGTGTATTGTAAATTCCGGAAATAATTTCTTGGTTGTTTTAAGGAACAGCTTTCTGGATGAAGATTTGGAAGATGCAAAGCCTTTATTGGAAAAGCAGGGCTTAGTATATTATGTTGTTGAGAAAAAAGGGGAAATTAGCTTTGAACAAAACCCGAATTATACATCTTTCCCTCAGATTGCAACTGAATAAGAGTTTAGACTTCCGGGACAATATATTTTGGCTAGACTGGCAGATTGGAGCACCATAGTGCTAATTTAATATGAGGTTTGTGGAGGAGATTCAGTAACCGGAGTTTTTTGTGTTATACCAAGTAACCACAACACTGCTTCCTTCTTATATCTTCTATCACCTCTGGAATTTATCCTAATTGCTGGTAATTTTCCTCTTTTACCCCACCTCTTGATAGTTAAAGGGGATACTCTTAAAACTTCTGCAACTTCTCTTACAGTTAAAAGATCAGGGAGATTATCAAGTGATAACTTGTCAGCCATTCTATATTTTTGTATATCATAAGAAAACATATGATGTCAATCCCTCAATATATTCTAGAATGACTACGTCAACCTGATTTACTGTAATTCAACTGTTGCACCTGCTGCCGTAAGTTTAGTCTTTGCTTCTTCAGCGGTTGTTTTATTTACTGACTCTAAAACTGGTTTTGGAGCTGCTTCTACCAAATCTTTTGCTTCTTTCAAACCTAAAGTTGGTACTAACTCTCTTACAGCCTTAATAGCAGCTATCTTATTTGCTCCTGATGCCGATAAAATAACATTAAATGTTGTTTTTTCTTCAACAGGTTCACCTCCTCCTGGAGCGGCAGCTCCAGCTGCAACTGCTACAGGTGCTTGAGCTGAAACACCAAATCTGTCTTCCAAAGCATGAACCAAATCCGCAAGTTCCAAAACTGATAGTTTCTCAATCTGTTGAATAATTTTTTCCAAATTTGCTGAAATACTTCGACTTCGCTCAGTATCTTCGACTGGTTTCGGGGTTGCTTTAGGCTTCTCCTCTTTTGCTGCTTCAGGTTCTGGGGTGGTCGCTTCTTTTACCACCTCCACAGCTTCTTTGGCTTCTTCAACAGCTTCAGTAGCCTCCTCAGCTGCTTCCTCAGCTTCTTTGGCTTCTTCTACAGCCTCTTCAGCCTTCACTTCTACTTGTGTTTTATCATCTGCCATATGGTTAGGGTTTAGGGGTTAGGTTTTAGGGTATAGTTTTTCTAAACCCTAGTCGCTAGATCCTAGTCCCTATCTATTCACCTCCCTTCGCTTTTTGTATTTCTGAAAGTGCATATACTAAATTTCTTAAATTTCCCTGTAAGACTGATACCATCCCCTGCAGTGGAGCAACCAATACTCCAACGACTCCACCTCGTAACTCAACTTTAGTAGGTAATGAGGATAGTTCTATTATTTTTGCCTCATCTAGCTGATCAGACCCTAAAAATCCCAATTTTACTTTCCCCAAACCGGAATCTTTCAACATCTTAACTAAAATCTTAATAGGTGAGATCTCATCATCATAGGAGAGTAAAGCTGCTGTTGGACCATTATAGAGTGATGAGTCGTGAGTCATGAGTGATGAGTTAGAAAAGGCAAGTTTAAGCAGTGTGTTTTTGGTAATAGTAAATTCTGCATTAAGTTCACGCAGTTTAGACCTAAGCTCTGAGAGCTGTTTCATTGATAAGCCTTTATAATCTGCAAACACCACAGATTTAGCCTGGGAAAGCTTTTCAGACAATTTTTTTACTTGCTCTTCTTTTTGTTGTCTTGTTTTTGGCATTGTTTGCTTCAAGTAGGATTTAGTTAGGCACCTACTGTCTTAAGCTTTTCAATTCTATTCCAATCTTAAGGTGTTGTCAAATCTTCAAGATATTTTTTACTTCCGCAACAATTTGGTCAAGGTTGTATGCAAGTTTTATAAGGTAAGCATCCGCCCCCAGTTTAAATCCTTCTTTTATAATTGTATCCTGCCCCAAATTGGTAAGAAGCACAACAGGGATGGATTTTAAGCCTGGATCCTGCTTAATTTCTTTTAAAATCTCCAATCCGTTTATGTCAGGAAGCATTATATCCAAAAGCACAAGATCAAATTTTTGCTGTTTTGAAGCTGATAGACCTGATTTTCCATCAGGGAAATCATAAACATCAATACCTGCTGCTCTTAACGTATCAGCATAAAGTTGTCTTATGAAATCATCATCTTCAATAAGTAATATCTTTTTGTTCATATACTATTTTTATCAGATTGCATCAATCAAAATCAAGACTCTCATAATCCATTTTAAGTTACAGCTGTCCTATGTATATTTGACTATCAGGCACACTTTCTATCTGACTTACTACTTGCGGATTTATAGGTATTGAGAAACTGAAGGTTGAGCCTTTTCCTTCCTCTGACTCTGCCCATATTTTACCCTTGTGCTGCGAAATTATAGATTTTGCAATATAAAGCCCAAGCCCGGTACCTTTTGAGCCTTGTTCCAAAACACCCAAAATCCTGAAGAATTTTGTAAAAAGATGAGGCATTGCATCTTTGGGAATACCCTGACCGTTATCTTGGATGTGGGTTACAACTTCGTTTGGTGTTACATCAAACCATATAGTAATTTTACCTCCGGAGGGAGTATATGATATGGCATTTGTTAAAAGGTTGGATAATACCTCATTAATTCTGAATTTGTCCACCTTAACTTTTGGCAGGGGTATTTTAGGCTCAATTATATTAAGCTCCTGTTTCTTATCTTTGGTCTGATCCAAAAGTTCACCTGATACTTCTTTGACATTTGCAAGCCAGTCCGCATCTTCTAAACGAATCGTCAGACTTCCTCTTTCAATTCTTGAAACATTAAGAAGATTTTCAACCAAACCCACAAGCCTCTGGGTTGCTATACGCATCCTTAAAAGATAAGTTTTCTGCTGATCGGTCAAAACATTACTAAGATTTTTTGAAAATACTTGTATGTATCCTTTAAGCGCGGTTAGGGGAGTGCGCAGTTCATGAGCAGCCATGGAAACAAAGTCCAATTTCATTGCCTCAAGCTCCTGTTCCGCACTAACATCATGAAGGGTTAATATACAGCCCAGGTTATTCTGTAAGCCTTCTGCAATTTGACCCGCAATCAAATTCACAAAAGCCTGTCTTTTTCCAACCATCTTCAGATTAGATTTGCTAAATATTATACCCTCCATGCCGCCTGTTTTAATAGGACAATAATTTAAGGGAGTAACTTCCGAAGCTGTATCAAAAATTCTAATCACTTGATCAAGCGTTTTGCCTAAAACCTCTTTTGCCAAATATCCGGTTAAACGCTCTGCAGCATTATTGAAAATAATAATTTTACGCTCTAAATCAACAGCAATAACTGCATCCGTAATCCCTGAAATAGTTACTTCAAGCTTGTTCCTTTCAGCGGAAATAATTGATTTATCCAGTTTTAGTTGATTGACTGCCAAATTAAGTTGTTGCGTACGTTCAATTACTTTTTGCTCAATATTTTGTTGAATAATTTGAACTTTGGAAGTGGCAAGATTCAAAAATTGGGCAATAGTTCCAAACTCATCCCTTGAACTTAAGGGTATTCTAAAAGATAAATCCCCTCCTTCAATTCTTTTAATCCCATTGAGGATCATATTTAGGGAAAAAGTTAAAATTATAACCAAGGTTATAACAATGCCCAAATTAAATATTATGACTAGCGATAAAAATAGGAAAGCTATATGAGAAAAATTTTGCATGCTTTTTTCAAAAGCTAAAATCTTATCTTGAGTAAAAGGAGGTGTTCTCAATAAAGCTTCAAGTTGACGACCCTCCGTGAATATATAAAAATCAAAACCAAAAATAACAATGACAGGGATAATTAAACCAACAATAAGCTTTGCTCTAAAACTGGTAAGGCTTTTAAAAAAGGACATTAATTTAGTTTACTACAATTATGTAAACTAATTGTAGTTTAACAAATTATCGGGGGATTTGGGAGAGTCTCTTTACGCTTATGGCGAACAGACCAAGAGCAAGATAGTACCAAAGAAATTCTATTACCTCAATTGACGACTCCAAGAAAGGTAGCCATGCTTGGCTTTCAACTACAAATTCACCGACATGAATCATTGTTAGAGAGGCTGCGGCAAGAAGTATTATATTAAGTGTTGTTTTAAGATGAGACGAGGCAATATATCCAAAACGGACTCTGACCGCTGCAACAATTAAAATCAAAAAGGGCAAGGTAATAATATGCTGAAGACCCTGGTCAGTTAAATAATTAAACCACTCTATGAAACCTCCAGTGGTTGGAACCGCCACTGCCTGCGCCAGCCCCCCAGCTTGAGTACGGGAGGTTTTACCAAAAATATTCTCAAGCCAAAGATAAAATAGCAACTGACCAAAGTAAAATGGGATATGTTTAAGCCAATCATTTATTCTACCTTCTGGGAAAAAGAGAATTGTTGAAAGAAAAAATGAACCAAGCATGAGGGAAAAGATTATTCTCCCTTTACCCGACCCCAGTTTTTTAATCCCCCACAAAGCAACTGCTAAAGTAAGTACAAAGCTTATAACTTTATAAATAAACAGTTCATCAAAAAAAGAAACCATCTAAAATAACCATATACTTTTAAGATACCTAATGTCAAGTCAAACAAAAACTTTGTTAAACGAAATCTAAAGGTGGGGGACCCAGATCCAGTAGCCTTTACTATTATTAGGAATTCCACCCTGTGCTGAAGCTTCTGGAGTGGCCTCTCCTGGGGAGCCTGTAAGCTGGGGAAGTGGTGAAGTCCAGGCTCCTGATGCTCCTGCCTTACCCATATTTTTAATAACAAATGCCAAATCCACTGTATTTATTATTCCATCCTTATTAAGATCCGCCACTGAATTCCAATTCTTTGAGGAGACAGTCGCACCAAAGGCACCAATCACAATTGCAAAATCTGCCGTATTTATAACATTATCATCGTTTAAATCTCCTGTTAATAAGTTTAACGGTTTTCCATCATTTAACTTGCTGACAGTTGGAGACATGGTGAATGCAGAAGATGTAGCAATCTGGGCAGATCCTTTAAGAAGTGCCGTGTATTTTGAACCTGTTGAAAGTCCTGCCAAAGATAGGTTGGAATAGCTTCCGGAGGAGGGAAGGTTTACTGTAAAATTAAGTACAAATTTGGGATTGGATGTTAAGGTTCCTTCAACAATTCCAATAAATAATTTGGTTGATTGGTCCTTTTCATTTCTTCCTTCCAAAGTAGCGCTTAAAGATAAGGTTGGACCGAATGATGTTGCAATTGTAGGTGATAAGGATTCCAGTTCATCTGCTGAATCCGGTGAGTCAATATCTTTTCCGCTCTTTTCAGAAAGATCAAGAAGTTCTTTAGCAGCAGAGGTTGTAGGTTTTGGAGAAGGTATAGGGGAAGTAACCGGGGATTTTTTAGTATCTTTGGTATCGGTAGCTTTGCTGCTTACCTCTTGATTTTCAGAAGCAAGATATGCACCAACTGGGATAGAAAGGATTATAAATATGTAAACTCCCAAAAAAAGACGTGATTTTAGTGTGGTGAACATAGATTAATTGTACTACAATCAAATAATGATAAAAATCCTATTCAATACCTTATTGGGGATAGTTTTAATCTTCATTTGGTCACGTTTTGTAAATTTAGAGGAAATTTTTCAAACTATTTTAAAAGTAAATCCAATAAATCTGGGACCAATTTTTCTGTTTATGCTTTTATCTCCAATAATTCGTGCATTAAGACTAAAAATATTCTTATCTGAAATTAAAAAAATACCTCTCAAGAATTTAATCTTTCTTAACGGGGCAGCGCTCATGCTAAATTTTTTTATTCCGATTCGGGCAGGAGAGATTGCAAAAGGAGTTTATTTGAATACAAAATTCGGGCTAAATTTAGGAAAATCTGTTGTTTGGATTTTTTTGGACAGGTTTGTGGATTTTTTGGTAGTATTAATATTGTCTGCTGGACTGTTGTTGGTAATTCCGACCTCTCTTAGTATAACAATTATAATTTTTATAACAATTATACTAAGCATCGCCTTGGGTTTGACTTATTTGGCTATATTCCAAGCCAATTTCACTAAAAAAATAATCATTTTCTTGAAACATTTATTTATAGAAAAGCATATTAAGATATATTTTGAGAGGTTTAGTCATCTCATTTTAGACTCGTTTAGTATTTTAAGAAGACATCCAAAAGATTTGCTTCTTATCATGTTTATTACAATATTAGCTTATGCTGCTGATGCGGCTATCTGGTATTTTACATTCTTATCTTTAGAAGTAAATATGGAATTTTTGAAAATGTATTTAGGACAGCTTTTATCTGCACTTACTTATTTAGTACCGGCAGCACCGGGTTACGTTGGGTCAGCTGAAGCCTCAGGTTCTTTAATCTTAACAGGGATGTTTGGAATAGATGTTAATTTAGCATCTGCCATGATAGTTTTGTTTCATATTTTATCAGCTTTATTTGTGCTAGTTTTTGGACTAATTTCAATATACAATCTCAAAATTAATCTTGGATCAATTCTTAAGAGAGCTCTTAAGCGCAATTAATAATTGCTAAGGGAGTCGCTCGTCACACTCAAAAAGCACCGTTCGACTGATATTTCTCAAACATTGAAGTTTTAATTTTAGTCTCACTGTGGAAAGTTTTGTGATTTAGGTCTTCACACAAAACTTTCTAACTGTTTTTGTGAGTTGTGACTTCGCTCCTATTCTAAAATTTGCATTGATACAAAGGGCGTTAAAAAATCGAGGGCGAGGCAACAGGGGGAACCGGATACTGACCGAACGTAGTGAGGGAATATCCGAGGGGGTGAGCCCCCGTTAACGAGCCCGAAGATTTTAGCCCGACTATCATTGCAAGAGAGTTTTGTGATACTTTTGCGACCAAAAGTATCAATTTAAATATATTTTAAATAGAAGCTAAGTCTAACTTAACTGAGGGCCCATGGTGGGGGAAAAGGAGACCTAGCGAGACCTTTAGAATAAAGCTATTGACAAAATTTCCCAAATAAGTCATTATTAAATTATTATTAAATTAGATTAGAAAATTTAGGAAAATCCTTAGGAAAATTCCTAAGATTCAGGCTCATTTTTCCTAAATTTCTCCAAATGAAAAAACTGCTCAAAAAAATATTTGAGCAGACGGACAGAATAAACCCTAAACTGCCACTTAGGAAATTATTTTATGTCCTAAATTCATATCCCTCTAAAATTACCAATAGAATTTCCTTAAAAAGAGTAAAAACTGTATACATTTTAATAACTGAAAAAACAATACTTTTACTAACCTTCAGCAAAGATTCAAGTAATAAGAAATTCACTAATTATTTAGCAAATAAGATCTGGCAATATTCTTCACTTAAGAGGGCTATTTTCTATAAATCAAAAGCTTTTAAGAAAATTAGTTTTCAAACTAATTCTC
>CAYLXC010000009.1:31592-32974 GCA_964387865.1 uncultured Gammaproteobacteria bacterium
AATAAAATGGCCTAATCTATTGTCACATAATACCGAGCCACGTACCATACGGTACATGGCGCGGTCACAATACAATGTGACAAGAACTTTCGTGAAACGATACCTCGCAGCTCTGCTGCGGGGTAGTTCATTATCCAAAAGTCAAATTAAAAATTTAATTTATCTTAAAAAGGGCAAAATATCTCCTGATAAAATAAAACATTTACTTAAAATTAGTGATTTAGTTAAATTATCTAAGTTAAATTTCAAAAAATTACTACTTGAACAAATTGATTTACCAAATACGATCCAAAAAGGAATAACTAAATCAATTGATAAATTACGATTTACTCTAGAAAGTTCAGTTAATTCTTTACATAAAGTGAGTTATCTGCATAATAAATCATCCCCATATTTTGTAAATCCTGTGCATTCCTATAGGACTCTATCTGGAAACTATAAGGTATTTTTAAAAAAAATACCGATTTTTATCAACAAAATTAAAAAGAAAGACAAACAATATTTACAAAAATTAGGAAAATTAACGGAAAAATTAAAGCATTCAAATTTTAAACAAACATACATTATTTTTAATAAGTTAGGAAAATTACTAAGTTTTAGCTTCAAAATTGACAGAACTTTCGAAAATAAGAATGTGGATTATGAAGAAAAAGGGATATCTCCTCCAACAGCAATTGTAAATTATAAATCTCTAATTTATGAATAAAACTCTTTTGACCACATGTATTAAGGCAATCAAAAAAGGCGCTAGATATGTTTTCAGCTTGGGCATGACATCCCTCAAATTTACTTATAGGTCAAAAGCTATAACTTATAGGCCTACAAAACAATATCTTTTTTCCATCTCAGAAGCAGCTAAGTTTTTAGGGGTATCAGCAGATACTTTAAGAAACTGGGAAGAAAGAGGAAAAATTATTCCAGAAAGGACTAAGGGTGGCAGCAGACGTTATCATCTTGAGCAATTAAAACAATTTTTAGCTCAAAAAAATCCCTATCTTGCTCAAAACATTCCTAGCTTATTTGAGTCTCCAAAAATTCCTTCATTTAAACCAAATTATGCTATTAAGTTTTTAAGTTTATTTTTAATTTTTACCATATTATTTTTAACTGGTATATCTTTATTATCAATTAGAACTCAAAAGGTGAGAGATCTGGCCACAGCGCAAGGGGAGATTTTAGGAACGGAAAATAAAAACCCAATTTTTTTTGAACGGTTTATTAGTTTTGTGCTATCTCCCTTTAAAATTATTGGTGAAAAAGTTCAAAAAACCGTAGCATCTTTTTTGGGACTTCCGGACTTCTTTTCCTTGAAAAAAGAAGTCGCCGAGATAAAAAGCCGCCCGCCCAGTTTTCAGAAAGAGATTATCAACCAGCAATCCTTA
>CAYLXC010000010.1:0-23155 GCA_964387865.1 uncultured Gammaproteobacteria bacterium
TGAAAAGAGTTTGGGTCGTTGGGATAAGGAGTATTTAATTATGCACCAGACTCAATGTTAACTGTTATGGATTAATTCGGAGCGTGGACGCCATTACCAACGAGGGTTATACAAAATTAATTCTTTAGTCCAACTTCCGGAGCACAATAGTCCATAATGGAGGTTTTTGCTTGAGTCTGTAAATCTTCCGGATCATTTTGATCATAAGACATCAAAAGTGCTGCATTATACAATTCAGGCGCACTATGCGTAAATACTTGCTTAAAGCCACCACTGGCAACAATATTACCGTAGGCATCTGTATAAACTGTCTCTTTTACGTTATCCGCAGGACTACTACCTCCAAAGTGTACTGGCCCAAAGTAGGTTTCTCGTGCGCATCCATGCTGCTCGCCAAATGGCGTACCAAACTTATTTGTGTAGTCTTTTACGTATAGCAATTTCGTATTATCACTTGGATCGCGAATCGTAATTGGATCAAGTTGAGCCATAGAATTAACTACTTCAATTTTATCAGGAATGCTAAAGCTAAATGCCCAAATTTCATATGCAGAATCAACCGTACAATCTGTCTGCATAACTGTCTTTCCCTGCCTTGGGTCTTCACAAATTGAACCAACCCCTCCAGTATCTGCCATGCCCATCACATGCACTTCTTTGACAGGACCACCCAATTTCCCTGTACCTATCAAGTCGAACTGCATCGAATGAAATTGGGCGACATACCGCTTTACCCCGCCTGTTCCCATATGGAACACGAGTCGAGTATCGTAGGAAGCAACCTTATTTTGATCGTTCACCGTTCCCGCATTTTGGACTGCTACTTTAAAACCAGGATGCGGTTCAAGATCTCCAACTTGCTTTCCGATGTATCCAAGTGCAGGAAGCTCTGCATTTACTTTGCTCGTTCGTGGGTCATCACCGTGGTCATGACCAAGCCCACATCCACTCGGATCCTTTGTCGGATGCCACGTTCTATACAGTTGCCCATCAGGACCTGTTACGACATACGTATCATGCACCGAAGCGGAACAGGTTCCTAAAATATCTGGGTCAGTAATCGGCCCGCCATAAATTGAACTACCTGTAGGTGTTGGAGTAGGTTGTGCCACAAGATCAATAGAGTTATTGAATGTTTGTACTGAACCGAAAGATGAGGTATATTTAACGTATAAAGTTTTCGTGCCTAAAGATGAGTCGGAGAAAGTATAGTTTGTGTAAGTTGGATTTGATGAAAATGGCTGTACAGTGACTACATTTTTAGTAAAGTTAACGTCTTCTGCTAAAGTTGCACTAACTGTAGTATAGGTAGGAGTCGGTGTTGGGACAGGCGTAGGTGTGGAGGTGGATGTTGGGGTGGGGGTTGAGGAAGCAGTTGCACCCGGGGTAGGAGTTGGTACAGGAATCTGATTAAAAGTTAACTTATCAACTCTTAGGTTTCTGTCACAATTCCTTCTTACTCTATCGTTAGTAAATGAAACTTTAACAGTGTGTGAACCAGCAGAAAGGTTTACATTTGCTGTATAATCTGCAAAAGTGGTGCTACTTACATCCGTGTCTAAGACATTTGTACCATCAACTGTTACTAACATCTTAGGATTACCTTGACATTTGTCAGCTTTAGCTCTAACAACTATGTCATTTAATGTACCAGTTGCATTAATATTTCCTGTTGCTGTTGTATTTGAATAAAATACTAAAGCTTTACCTCCTGAGGCTGTTGAATCAGAATAAACCTGAACAGCAGGGGATGGTAAACTCATAGATTCTGCCTCAAGCACTAAAGGTGTTGTGGATTGAGCTAAGACTTCTTTAACAAGGGCAAACTTCGAATCATCCTCCTTTAGTGCAATTGCATAAGGGGAGAATAATTCGATTCTAACAGTGGGGCTCATTGTTTGAGTAATAACATTATTGGATGAATCAACAAACTGCAGGCCAGGACCTGCGGCATGGGAAGGAGGTTTAGGGAAGAGTTGAGAAAATAATTTGTCCTTAAAATTAAAGGCATTGGTTATTGTGATAAACAATAACAAACCTATTGCTGCAACAAATAAAAGTGGGAGCAGATGAATAACTCCCTTTTGGTTAAGAAACTTAAAAATTTTAGACACTTATTTTTCTGCTCTTAATATAAATAAACCATTAAAAGAATTACTATGTCAACTATCAACTACATCTTAACTTCAATATCAACTCCTGCCGGGATTTCTAAATGCATTAGGGAATCTATTGTTTTTTGGGTAGGTTCTAAAATATCAACTACTCTTTTATGAGTTTTTATTTCAAAAGCTTCTCTTGAATCTTTATCTGTATGCGGGGAACGGTTAACTGTTATTCTTTCTGTTTTTGTGGGAAGGGGAACAGGGCCTACAATTTTTGCACCGGTCCTAAGGGCTGTATCCAAAAGGGATTCACAGGTACTGTCAAGCACTCTGTGGTCATAACTTTTAAGCTTTACGCGGATTCTACCTCTTGGCATATAGACCTTTCAATGTGCAATTATACTATCTTAAGTAACTTAAGTCACTTAAGCAATTATCTTAGTTATTACCCCCGCACCTACTGTCTTTCCACCTTCTCTAACAGCAAACCTTAATCCATCTTCCATGGCAACCGGAGTAATCAATTTTCCTGTAACCTTAACTGTATCCCCCGGCATAGCCATCTCAACACCTTCCGGAAGTTGAACTTCACCTGTAACATCCGTTGTTCTTATATAAAATTGCGGCCTGTATCCTTTGAAAAAGGGAGTATGTCTTCCACCTTCTTCTTTTGATAAAACATAAACTTCTGCTTCAAATTCGCTATGAGGTGTAATCGATCCGGGCTTTGCCAAAACCTGGCCGCGCTCTACATCTGTTTTCTCAATTCCGCGAAGCAAAATTCCTGCATTATCCCCTGCCTGCCCTTCATCTAAAAGCTTGTGAAACATCTCAATTCCTGTAACAATACTTTTCTTGGTAGGTCTTATACCTACAATTTCAACTTCTTCATTAACTTTAACCTTTCCTCTCTCAATTCTTCCGGTTACTACTGTACCGCGCCCTTTTATTGAGAAGACATCCTCAACAGCCATCAAAAATGGCTTATCAATATCCCTTACAGGAGTTGGAATCCACTCATCAACTTTTGCCATCAAATCCTCAATAGCTTTGGTTGCCTCTGCATCACCTTCCAATGCTTTTAAAGCTGAACCTCTAATTATTGGGGAATTTGGATCAAACTCATATTTTTTAAGTAAATCCTTAACTTCTTCCTCAACCAAATCAATAAGTTCAGGGTCTGAAACCTGATCAATTTTATTTAGAAAAACTACAATTGCAGGAACTCCAACCTGGCGTGCCAAAAGCAAATGCTCTCTGGTTTGCGGCATTGGACCATCAGGAGCTGATACAACTAAAATTGCCCCGTCAGTTTGTGCAGCACCTGTAATCATATTTTTAATATAGTCCGCGTGTCCTGGCATGTCTATATGAGCATAATGCCTTTTTTCTGTTTCATATTCCTGGTGGGAAATATTAATAGTAATTCCGCGTGCTTTTTCCTCTGGGGCATTGTCAATTTGGTCAACTGAGCGAACCTCAGCCAACCCTTTAGCTGCTAAAACTTTAGTTATAGCTGCAGTAAGGGTAGTTTTACCATGGTCAACATGACCCATGGTTCCAATATTTACGTGCGGCTTTGATCTGTCAAATTTTTTCTGATCGGCCATAAAATAGTCCTTAAAATCCAGCTCTAACTAAGCTGGAACTTCAATAATATACAACAGATGATCTCAAAATGCAAGAGTTAAATTCTATTCGTTAATTTCCATCCTCACTACTTAATTCAAGTTGCATAAGTTTTCTGAATCCGTCTCTTGGTTTCAGATTCTTATAAACAATTTTATAAACCATTTCCATAATTGGAGACTTGCTACAAAGTTAAGTTAATATCCTCTATATTGTTTTCTTTCCTTATGCAGTTTCTCAGAGAATCCACCTTCTTTCATATGTTTATCTTTTAAAGATAAAATGAGCTTATCAAGAAAGTAATTAGCCTGGTTAATAAGGGTAATAAGCAAATTTACCGCTTTTTCTAAATCTTCTGGGAGATCTGGGAAATTTGGGTTATCAGGGAGGGCTGAGTTTTGTTTTATTATCCCCCAAATCTCTCCTATTTCCCTTATCTCCCTTATTACTCTCTCCTTGGGCCAGATTGGGATTTTATTTTGCCTGGCAAAAGCTAGATAATCTTTCAGCAATTCTTCCAAGGATCCTCTAGAAACTCCAGCCAACCTGATATAACCACCCAGACTTTGTTGTTTGTTACCTTCAGAAATATTTTGCATTCCGGATCTTGCACCCTGCTCCATCTGATCTTTTGTTCTTGATCTGGGATTAATCCATCTTTTGCAAAATTCTACAGTATAATCATAAATTGGGACCGTCAATTTATAAGCAACTAAATATTCATAACCAGCTCTTTTCTTTTCTCCCCTATTTTCCATATTTCCCTAATTTCCCATATATTTAACTTGGGAGTTTATTCTAATTATTATTGCCTAAATGTCAACTTTAACGTTCAACTCTTCCTGTAAATCCGGAGGATTCAACTATTTTTGCAGTAATATTTTGTGGAACCGGTTCATAATGGTCTGCTTCCATATAATATGTAGCTCTGCCTTGGGACATACTTCTTATTACTGTTGCATACCCGTGCATTTCTGCCAAAGGCACCAAAGCTATAACAACCCTTGCATTTCCGCGGGATTCTGATGATAAAATTTGTGCCCTTTTTGAAGATAAATCCCCGATAATCTCCCCCAAAAACTCCTCCGGAGTGGTAACTTCCACCTTCATTATCGGTTCCAAAAGAATCATGTCAGCCTTTTTTGCTGCATCCGAGAGTCCTAATGATGCGGCAATTTTAAATGCAATTTCCGATGAATCAACATCATGAAATGATCCATCATATACCGCAACTCTAATGTCAGTTACAGGATATCCTGCTAAAATTCCCGTATCTTCTTTTTCAATAACACCTTTTTCAATTGGTGGTATAAATTCCCTTGGAATTGCCCCACCAACAACCTCGGATACAAACTCTCTGCCCTGTCCACGAGGAAGCGGTTCTATCCTAAGTAAACAGTGACCATATTGTCCTCTACCACCTGTTTGCCTAATATATTTCCCTTCCCCTTCAGCTTCCTTTGTAATAGTTTCTTTATAAGCAACTTGCGGCTGGCCAACATTTGCCTCAACCTTAAATTCCCTTTTCATCCTGTCCACTAAAACTTCAAGTTGAAGCTCTCCCATTCCCGCAATAATTGTTTGTCCTGTTTCAGGATCAGATTTTACTCTAAATGTTGGGTCTTCTTCTGAAAGTCTGTTTAATGCAAAACCCAGTTTTTCCTGATCTGATTTTGTTTTAGGTTCAATTGCAAGGGAAATAACAGGATCCGGAAATGAAATGGATTCCAAAATTATTGGTGCAGTTTCATCACATAAAGTTTCACCAGTCACAGTGTCTTTTAACCCAACAGCTGCAACAATTTCCCCGGCAAATGCCTCATCAATCTCCTCCCTGTCATTTGCATGCATTAAAAGTAGCCTACCCACACGCTCTCTAATTTGTTTTGTGGAATTATAAACATAAGAGCCACTTTTTAAAGTTCCTGAATAAACTCTAATAAACGTAAGCTTTCCAACATGCGGGTCAACTTGAATCTTAAAAGCTAAAGCAGCCAAAGGTTGAGATGGATCAGCTTTTCTAATTTCCATTTCCCCTGCCATATTTTGGCCGGAAACTTGCGCAATATCTTGAGGTGATGGGAGATATTCCACAACACAATCCAACATTGGCTGCACACCTTTATTTCTTAAAGAAGAACCTGCCAAAACAGGCACAATTTTATTATCAATTATAGCTTTTCTTAAAACAATTTTAAGCTCATCAACAGATATTTGTTGACCTCCCAGAAATTTTTCCATCAGTACATCGTCAGTACCGGAAATTTCCTCAACCAACTTTTCCCTGTATTTTTCTACATCAGCCACCATATCGGAAGGCACATCCTCCTCATTAAATTTAGCCCCGGTCTCGCTCTGCCCTGAGCTCGCTTGCCCTGAGTCTATCGAACGGGTCGAAGGGCTTGCTTCCCAAACAAATGCTTTTTTTGTCAAAAGATCCACAACACCCTTGAAATCATTTTCCTTTCCAATTGGCAAATTATAAGCCAAAGCATTGGCCCCTAACTTATCCCTCGCTGATTGAATTGTCCCATGAAAATCTGCACCAATAACATCCATTTTGTTTGAAAAAGCAATAAGCGGGACTTTATATTTATTTGCCTGTCTCCAGACAGTTTCTGTTTGAGATTGAACTCCGGATGATGAATCCAAAACAATTACTCCGCCATCCAAAACCCGTAAAGACCTCTCAACTTCAGCTGTAAAATCAACATGTCCGGGAGTATCAATTAAATTAATTCGGGTGTCTTTCCAAAATGTGGTTACAGCAGCAGAAACAATAGTTATTCCACGCTCCCTTTCCTGCTCCATCCAATCAGTAACAGTAGTACCCTCATCAATATCTCCGATTTTATATGTTTTTCCGGTATAAAAAAGGATACGCTCAGTAGTTGTGGTTTTTCCGGCATCAATATGCGCAATAATGCCAATATTTCGTATTTTATCCAGCGGAAAATCACGTTTGGTCTTAGTAATAACCATATTAGCTCCCTTTGCCCGCCGGAGCTTTAGCGGAGGCGGGTCCTTCCAAATCCGAAATTATCTTCTTCACCTGTTCTATCTGAACCCTGTATGTTTCTGCATCCTCTGTTGCCATAGTATATGCTGCGTTTTCAGACAGATCCCCTTCCTGCGCAGCCTCACCTCTTTTGGCCATAACAACATTAAGCTGACTCTCAAGCTGTTTTAAATTATCTCTCCACATTTTAATTTTCTCTAATCTCAATTTTTTGTCCATATTATTATCCTACCATGATCTAAAAAACCTCCCTCGTAATTTGGGAGGCCAAACTATATATTAAGGTTTCTGATCCTAAAAGTCAAATTGTTGTGTAGCTCCAGCCCGGCTGCCATTTGAAGGGAGTTGTTACTAACTCTTCCAAAGATTTTCCATTTATCCAATGTTCTAATCCATATTGAGTTGCCCTATGCCCAATAATCATTACTTTTTTACCATCATAATTCTCCTTAAGTTCATCCAAAAATTCCTTCATTCTTTTCATACAATCCTCATAAGATTCTCCATTTGGAAAAGGCACACTGATATGATCCACTTTAAGCGGCTCCACCTCATCTGATGGATGCCTTGTTAAATCCCCATAATCACATTCCCTTAACCTTTTATCTTTAATTATTGGAAACTTATTCCCAAAAGCAATTTCTGCAGTCTTAAATGATCTTTGTAAATCAGAACAAAATATGGCATCAAAATTCTCCCCTTCATATCTTTGCCCCAATTCTCCAGCTTGTTTTTCACCTAAAGGAGAAAGTCCTACATCATTATGTCCTGAGGATAAATGAGCCTCATTATCAAAAGTAGTCGCATGAGCTTCAAATATGATGGTAGGCATTTATTCTGGCTGAGGTTCTGATCCACCTACCGTTTCTAATGTTTTTTCTAAAACTTCTCTGCCTAATCCAGATGTTATTCCTTGATCATTTAAACCATCAAACATTGTTTGCACATGAGCTCTAGCTCTATCAATCCTTTCTGGATTGGACAAGTATTCATCAACCGCACGGGTAATTAATTCACTTTTTGTTATACCCTCTATGATAGAAAAAACTTTAATTTTTTCTTGTAATTCTTCTGGCAAATATACTCCAATGATTTTACGAGGTCTTTCTGGCATATTTACCACCTAAAATGGGCAAATGCTCTATTTGCTGCGGCTACTTTTTGGGTATCATCTTTTTTCTTAATGGCAGCTCCAATGTTATTTGCAGCATCCATAAGCTCTTGTGCCAACTTTTTATCAAAAGTGTGGAATTCCTTATTCGATCTTTTCCTTGTTGCATCCAAGATCCACCTAATTGCCAAAGCCTCTTTCCTATCCCCCCGGACTTCTACAGGCACCTGATATGAAGCACCACCCACACGACGGGGCCTAACCTCCATTTTTGGAGAAATATTTTGTATAGCTTTTTCAAAAATAGAAACAGGATCCTGCTTTGCTGATTCTTTAATTTGCTCCAGCGCTTTATAAACCAAACTCTGGGCAATGGATTTTTTGCCGTCAGCCATGACTTTATTTATAAATCTACTAACCAACCTGGAATTATAGATTGGATCAGGAGAAAGTATTCTCTTTGGTGCTTTTTTAGAACGCATTTTTAGGCTGTTGCCTCCGCAGACGGTGCCGGTGCAGCTGGAGCTGCTGTCCTTGGTGGAGCAGCACTCCCGCCGGTTTTTGTCCCATACTTTGATCTTCCTCTTCTTCTTCCTACAACTCCCCCTAGATCAAGTTTTCCTCTGATTAAATGATATTTAACTCCCGGCAGATCTTTTACTCTTCCACCACGAACTAAAACTATCCCATGCTCTGCCAAAGTATGACCTTCTCCTTGAATATATGCTGTTACTTCAGCTCTATTGGATAATCTGACTCGGGCAACTTTTCTCAAAGCCGAATTTGGCTTTTTAGGCGTCATTGTTTTAACCAAAGTTACTACTCCTCGTTTTTGAGGATTAAAAGAAGTTTTATACTCTCTATCTTTTGCATTAAAACTCCTCCGCAACGCAGTTGCTTTTATTTTTTTACTAATTTTCTTTCTGCCTCTTCTAACTAATTGATTAATTGTGGGCATATCTCACACCTCTATTTTCGCTCTTTCCAAGCTTGTTGGTATCAAGCGTCCTATTATAACATTTTCCTTAAGCCCGATTAACTTATCAACTTTTCCGGAAATTGCAGCTTCAGAAAGTACTGATGTGGTCTCCTGGAAAGAAGCTGCTGATAAGAAGCTCTCAGTTTGCAAAGAAGCTCTTGTTATTCCCAAAATTACAACCTCAGCAGTTGCAGGCTCCCCTCCACCTGCTAAAACCCTCATGTTTTCCTCCTCAAATCTTAATTTATCAATAATCTCACCAGGCAAAAGGTTAGTGTCCCCTTGTGATTCAATCCTAACCTTATCAGACATCTTTCTTACAATTACCTCAAAATGCTTCTCATTTATTGGCACACCTTGTGATTCATAAACCGAACGAACTTCATCAACAATATATCTTTGAGCAGCCTTCAAGCCTTGAATCCTTAAAATTTCCTTAACATCAATATGACCTGTTGCCAAAATTGTTCCGGCATCAATTAGCTGTCCTTCTTCAACTGCCAAAGTAGCAGTTGCAGGAATAATATATTCCCTCTCCTCATGTGGCTTTTGAGTAGTCCTGACTCTAACTCTTGTTCCAAGCTCTGTTTCAATTACGGAAACTTTACCTGCAATCTCGGACATTGGTGCAACAATTTTTGGTGTCCTTGCCTCAAATAATTCTTCAACCCTCGGCAAACCTTGAGTAATATCCAGTCCCACTATTCCACCTGTATGGAATGTTCGCATTGTAAGTTGTGTTCCAGGCTCACCAATTGCTTGAGCTGCAACAACTCCCACAGGAGTACCTATTGATACAAGCTCACGGGTTGTTAAATCAAGTCCATAACATAGTCTGCAGATCCCATATTTTGCCTCACAAGTTAAGGGAGAACGCGCTGAAACCTTTTTAGCTGATGCTTTCAAAAGCTTATGGATAACATCTTCAGTTATAAAAATTCCCTCCTTTATAAGAATTTTTCGCCCTTTAGGCTGTCTGACTTCCTCAGAAACCATCCTTCCTAAAAGTTTCTCCCTAGCAGAGGAGAAGTTACTTTTTGAAATATCATATTCCAAGCTATTTTTAGTATTGCAATCCTCCATCCGAACAATCACATCGTGCGCAACATCAACAAGCCTTCTTGTTAGATATCCGGCATCAGCTGTTTTTAATGCCTTATCAGCAACACCTTTTCTGGCACCTCTGGCTGAGGTAAAATACTCAAAAACAGAAAGACCCTGTCTATAATTTGATTTTGTGGGTAGCTCTACAACTTTTCCTGTTGGATCTGTTGATAATCCTCTCATGGCAGATAATTGTTTCGCCTGATCCCTTGATCCCCTGGCTCCTGCCTCAACCATCATCCTGATTGGATTATCTACTCCAAGATAATCCCAAGTTGCTGATGCCAAATCTTCAGTTGTTTTAATCCAAACCATTTGTGATAATTGTGACTTTTCTTGAGGAGTAATAAGTCCTTTAAAAACATTTGATTCAATCTTTTTAATCTCAGCTTGCGCCTCATCTAAATACTTTTGCTTATCCGGCACAATTTTTGCATCAAAAATAGATATAGATATTCCAGCAATAGTTGCTCCCCAAAACCCGATAGATTTTATATTGTCAATAAGCTCAGTTACCACCTCTTTTTCCAAAGATTCAGTAGCTCTAAGAATAATGTCACGGATAATAATTCCTTGAATAATTGAGTTTAGAAACCTCATATGAGGAGGAAGGACTTGATTAAAAAGAATTCGCCCAACTGATGTTTCAATAATTTCTTTTTCAATCCTTACACGCACCCTTTGATGAATGGTAATTTTTCCCAAATTATATGCTCTTATTGCATCATCCTCGCTTACAAAAAATTTCAAATCTTCTCCACTCTTTGGCTCATCCATCAAAGTTATGTAGTAACAACCCAAAGCCATTTCTCTATTTGGAACAGTAATTGGCTGAGCATTAGCTGGACCAAATATATTTTC
Organism: uncultured Gammaproteobacteria bacterium; assembly: GCA_964387865.1. Taxonomy (GTDB): domain Bacteria; phylum Patescibacteriota; class Microgenomatia; order Daviesbacterales; family UBA10151; genus CAYLXC01. The sequence continues at coordinate 10,809 of CAYLXC010000010.1, forward strand.
CTTCGCCATCATCAATTTTTTCGCCTCATCCTGTGCTTTAGAAGACAAAGGTACATGAACTGCCATCTGATCCCCATCAAAATCAGCATTGAATCCTGCACAAATACAGGGATGAATTTGAATTGCATTTCCATCAACCAAAACAGGGTAAAATGCCTGAATACCTAACCTGTGCAAAGTTGGGGCACGATTTATTAAAATCGGATGGCCTTCAATAATCTCCTCCAAAATATCCCAAACCTCGCTCGGTCTTCCCTCCAAAACATTTTTAGCACCTTTAACATTTGATGCCAAACCACGTCCAATCATTTCTCTTAATACAAACGGTTTAAACATTTCCAAAGCCATTTCCTTTGGAAGTCCAACCTGATCAAGTTTGAGTTTTGGTCCAACCACAATCACTGATCTACCTGAATAATCAACTCTTTTTCCCAAAAGATTTTGTCTGAATCTTCCCTGTTTTCCGCGGAGCATATCAGATAAAGAACGCAAAATATGTGCTGTAACAGGACCACCTCTTCTCGAGGTTTTAGAAGATGCATCAATAAGTGAATCAACAGCCTCCTGAAGCATTCTTTTTTCATTTCTTAAAATTATTTCTGGAGCACCCAAATTCATAAGCTTTGACAAACGGTTATTTCTGTTTATTACTCTTCTGTAAAGATCATTTAAATCAGAAGTTGCAAATCTTCCTCCGGGAAGCTGAACCATTGGGCGAAGATCCGGCGGTAAAACAGGTAAAACTCTAATTATTAACCACTCAGGTGAAATATTGGCAGAACGCATTCCCTCAACAACTCTTAGTCTTTTTGTAGCCTTAATATGTTTTTGGCCTGTTGATTTTCTAACATCCTCCCTGAGATGTGCCGAAAGTTTGTCCAATTCCAGCTTTTGCAATACTTCCAAAATCGCCTCAGCCCCCATTCCTAGGCTCACAAATTCAGAAACACCGTATTCTGACAATTTGTAGTATTCATCCTCTGACAATAATTTTAAAGGAGAAACACTTTTTACAAGATCAGAAACAGCTTTAAAAATACTTTCAAGCTGGCCGATCTCAACAACCAAATTATCCCTAAGTTTTTGAATTTCGTGTCTGTTTTTAAGTTCAACTTCTTGAGATTCAAGTTCAAATTTTTCTTTGTCCAATTTCTTTTTCAAATCTTTCAAATCTTTCTTCAGTAGATCTTCAATTCCCTTAATATTTTTCTCCAAAGCATCTTTTGCCTCATCAATTTTCATCTTCAAATCTTTATCCAGTTTCTCCAAAGCAGAAGTTTTAGCAGCAGAATCAATATTTATTACCAAATACGAGGCAAAATAAACAACTGCTTCCAAATTTTTAGGAGAAATGTCCAAAATCAAAGATAACTTTGAGGGAGCACCCTTGACAAACCAGGAATGTGCAACAGGAGATGCCAGGTTTATATGTCCCATTCTCTCACGCCTTACCTTGCTTTGGGTAACCTCAACCCCACATTTATCACAAATTACTCCTCTAAAGCGAATTCTTTTGTATTTTCCGCAGTAACACTCATAATCTTTGGTTGGACCAAAAATATTTTCTGAAAACAGACCGTCTTTTTCTGCCTTCAAAGTTCTATAATTTATTGTTTCAGGTTTTGTTACCTCCCCAAAAGACCAACCCCTGATTTGCTCAGGTGAGGCAACAGTTAATTTTAATGCTTCAAAATCCAGTAAGTCGTTCATAAATTCACTCCTCCTTCTTCATCTGTTCTGTAGCATCAACTAGCTCAAATGGACTTCCTTCAGCTTCAAGTTCATTCTCTGGAACTACTGACTTCATCTCTAAAACTTCTTCCAACTGAGCTACTTCCTTTATAACCTCTTCCTTTGCCTCAACTGCAGGTGCTTGGACAATCTTTGCACCCAAAGTCTCAACTGATAATCCTAATGCCTGTAGTTCTTTAACCAACACCTTAAATGATTCAGGAATTAAGGCTTGAGGTATATCAATCCCTTTAACAATTGCCTCAAAGGCCTTTGCCCTTCCCACAACATCATCAGATTTTATAGTTAGCATCTCCTGTAAAATATTTGCAGCCCCGTATGCCTCCAGTGCCCAAACTTCCATCTCTCCCAATCTTTGTCCTCCCATTTGGGCTTTCCCGCCCAAAGGCTGTTGGGTAACCAAAGAATAAGGACCGGTTGAGCGGGCATGAATTTTCTCCTCAACCATATGAATAAGCTTTAAGATGTAATTTTGCCCAACAGCAACAGTCCTATCAAATGGCTGGCCTGTCCTTCCATCAATAAGTCTTACTTTTCCATCTGCGGGTATACCAGCCTTTTTAAACTCGTCTATCAATCTTTCCTCAGGTATTTTCTCAAAAACAGGGGCTGCAATTTTGTAACCTAATTTTGAGGCCGCAAAACCCCAATGGGTTTCCAAAAGCTGGCCCAAATTCATTCTGGATAATACAGATAAAGGTGAGATGATAATATCAACGGGTGTTCCATCCTCCAAATGCGGCATATCCGCCTGAGGTACAATTCTCGAGATAACCCCTTTATTTCCATGCCTTCCGGCAAGCTTATCCCCCTCTGTTACTTTTCTAATTTGTGCAACCTTAACTTTAATTCTCATCAGAGTTCCGGTATCCAACTCATCACCTTCATCCCTTGATAAAATTTGAACCCCAATCACAGTTCCACGCTCACCGTGCGGTATACGAAGAGATGTATCTCTAACTTCTTTAGCTTTTTCCCCAAAAATTGCTCTAAGCAATCTTTCCTCAGCTGTTAACTCTGTCTCACCTTTTGGCTGGACTTTCCCAACCAAGATATCATTTGGCCCGACCTCCGCACCAATCCTTACCAATCCTGTTTCATCTAAATTTGCCAAAGCATCCTCTGAAACATTTGGGATATCCCGTGTCAACTCCTCAGGCCCAAGTTTTGTTTCAACAACATCAACCTCATATTCTTCAATATGTATGGAGGTTAAAACATCTTCTTTAACCAATCTATCTGAAATAACTATTGCATCCTCATAGCCTAAACCCTCAAAACTCATATAAGCAATCAAAAGATTTTGTCCCAAAGCAAGCTCACCATCTTTAGTTGCCACTCCATCTATCAAAAGTTCACCTTTTTTAACTTTTTCACCCAAATTAATAACCGGTTTTTGGGAATAACAAGTACCCTGGGGGGAGTGAACAAATTTTTTAATGTCATATTTATATTCATCCCTGCCTGATTTAAAAATTAATTTTTTCCCGTCAACATAAATAACTGATCCATCATCAGGCGCCCTAACAACCCTTCCCATATTATCTGCAACCACTCTTTCCATTCCTGTTCCCACAATTGGGGCAGATGGAATTAGAAGCGGTACTGCCTGACACTGCATTTGAGTTCCCATTAAAGCCCTGTTTGCATCATCATTTGCCAAAAATGGTATTAGGGATGCTGAAGTTCCAAAAATCTGCTGGGGTGATACATCTATTAAGGATATTTCAGATGTTTTTCCCTCATAAAATGTCCCTTTATATCTTGTTGGTACCCGATCGTCCAATATAAATCCGCTATTATCAATTGTCACCGTTGCCTCAGTAATATGAAAATCCTCCTCATCATCTGCAGATAGATATAAGATATCATCAGTAATTTTCGGCTTACCCTTTTGCAGTTTTACCTTTCTATATGGTGTTTCCAAAAATCCGTATTCATTAATCCTTGCATATAAAGCAAGATACGTCACAAGGCCAATATTTTGCCCTTCAGGAGATCTTATTGGGTCAATCCTTCCGTATTGAGAATGATTAATATCCCGAACAGAAAAGCTTGCTCTATCCCTTGTTATTCCTCCAGCTCCCATAACAGATAGTCTTCTTAGATGATCAAGCTCGGAAAGAGGATTAACCTGATCCAAAATAGAGGAAAGCTGCGAGGAGCGGAAAAACTCATTTATTGCAGCAATTACAGGTTTTGCATTGATTAAACCACCGGGTGTTACCTCCTGATCAGCTGCAGTTAAACTCATCCTTTCTTTTATGATTCTCTCAAGCCTTAAAACCCCAATTCTGAAGGCATTTTGCTGCACCAATTCCCCTGCACACCTTACTCTTCTATTTGCAAGATGATCTATATCATCAAGCCTACCTTCACCATTGGATAATTTAATTAGATATTTAAGTGTTTCAATAATATCAGTATTAGTCAAAATCCAATTTTCCTCACTGTTTTCTAAATCCAAATTTAATCTCTTGTTTATCTTAAAGCGCCCAACCTTTGTTAAATTATATCTTCTGGAGTTAAAAAACATTCCATCCAGCAAAGCTTTGGCATTATCCAAAACAACAGGATCACCTGGACGCATTTTTCTAAAAATTTCCAAAAGTGCTTCCTCTGTATTTATTGTTGGATCTTTCGCAAGTGTTGCATCAATTAATTTGTTTTCACCATTGTCGACACCCGTAAATATTTCCTTAATCTGCTCAGTTTCTGAAAATCCAATAGCTCTTAGAAAAGTTGTTGCGGCAAATTTTCTTCTTCTGTCAATTTTGGCAGTCAAAACCCCTCCCCGAGTAATAGAGAATTCAAGCCAAGAACCCCTGTAAGGACGAATCTCTGCAGAATATAGCCGTCTTCCTGTGATTGGATCATCTAAAGCCTGGAAAAATACTCCGGGTGAGCGTACAAGCTGATTTATGATAACCCTTTCTACACCATTAATTATAAAAGTGCCCTTTTCAGTCATTTGGGGAATATCTCCTAAAAATACTTCCTGTTTACCTCTTTTTCCAGTTTGTTTATTTATCAAAATAGCCTCAATTTTCAAAGGAGCATCAAATGTAACACCTTTTTCTTTAGCTTTCTCAGCGCTGTATTTTGATTTGCCAAAATAAAAGGACCCTAATTCCAGGGTCCAGTTCTTTCCTGTGAAGTCCTCAACAGGAGAAATCTCCTGAAGAACATCCTTAATTCCTTCTTTCAAAAACCAATGATAAGAATCCAGCTGGATTTGGATTAAGTTTAGCTGCGGGATTATGCTTGGCGCTTTGCTCCAGTGTTTACGGTCGTTTTCAGCTATGGAATTATTATTTTTAGACATTAGTAGATGGCCCTTGGGACAACAAAAGTAAGCGTACGTACCCGTACGCCTCAATTTTTTCTATTAAACTAACCATAATTTACCAAACATTTACCAATTAGTCAAGGGGTCAGATTTTAAAATATTTTCTTGCTTCAGCTTCATCTTTTTTCATTTGTTTAATTAAATCTTTTGTTGAGTTAAATTTTTTATTTTCCCTGATCTTTTTTAATAATTCTATACTAATCCACTTATCATAAATGTCTTTAGAAAAATCTAATATATATGTTTCCGCATGAAATTTTTTTTCATTAAAAATTTTAACAGTACCTATAAATGTAATTGATTCATAAACTTTTCCATCCACTTTGGTTTTTGAAACATAAATACCCTCAGGAATTTTTTTGAATAAATTTGTATTTGCAGTAGGAAACCCCAACTTTTTTCCCCTTTGTTTATGTTTTCTCACCTTCCCCCAGAATTTAAACATGATAATGGAGTATAGCATTTTTATATCTGCAAGGAGCGAAGTCACAAGTACAAAAGTAATTGACAAACTGAATATAATTTCAAAATTCAGTTTGTCATCCTGAGGAGCGCAGCGACGAAGGATCTCCTTCATGATTCGATTCTCACATTCGTGAGAGATTCTTCGCTAATCGCTCAGAATGACAGATTGGTAGCACTTTTTTACTGTGACGAGCGACTAGTCATGGATTATTAGCCACATTTTGGTTATGCTCTTCCAAAGTTTTTCCATAATGCGAGTTTCCTTTTGAGTCATGATAATAATAAAGGTGGGGCGTAGAAGGATTTGCATTTGCCACAGCTTGAAGGGAAGATAATCCAGGATTACAAATAGGTTTTGGAGGTAAACCGCGATATAAATAAGTATTATAAGGGGATTCTACTTTTTTATCTTCACGAGTCAAATGTCTTTTCCACCATGACTTTTCCCCCTCCTGATAACCTAGCGCATATTGTAAGGTCGCATCAGCATTCATGCCCATATCAATTTTTAATCTTTTTAAAAGAATGGATGCAACCTCTTGCCTTGCTTTATCAGAGCGAGCTTCCCGTTCAACAATTGATGCCAAAATTACTCCCTCATCTTCAGTTAACCCTTGAGCTTTAATTTTTGAACGAAGCTCATCTGAAAAACGCTCATTAAAAGTATCTCTTAATCTTTTGGCCACTTGCTCCGCAGTTACTTCATGAGAAAAAAGGTAAGTATCCGGAAACATGTAGCCCTCTTTTGCATATTTTAAAAATTCTGAATTCTGAATCTTGAATTCTGAATTTAGCCTGTTTGCCATTTCTTCCACCCTCCATCCTTCAATCAAAGTTACCCAGATCTCGGCCGGATTTCCCATAAGTGCCTCCAAAATTTGGGGTGTGGACATAGAAGGAGAAAGTTCAAAAGTGCCTGCCGAAAGTTTGGAAGATAAACCTTTCTGACGGGTGTATAAACTAAAAATTAATTGAGAACGGATTAAATTCTCTTGCTTCAGCTTAACTGCAATCTCCTTTAAACTCATTCCCTTAGTTATAATAGTTCTTTTGGTGTTTTTATCATCTGATACAGCAGAAAGCTGACTATTCAACCAAAAGATTGCAAAGAATAATATTGCAATGAAAACTAATATTAGAGCCAATAACTTCTTCATCGTGATAGAAGGTGCGAAGTCACAACTCACAAATGCAATTAGAAAGTTTTGTGTGCAGTTCTAAATCACAAAACTTTCCATAGTGAGACTAGAGGCTAAACCAAATGTTTCAGTCTATTCTAGTCGAACGGTGCATTTTGAGTGTGACGAGCAACCCCATTCTCATCTAACCACTCCTGCAAGATTATAGCAGCTGCAGATGAATCATTTACCCGCCGAATTCCTCGGGGAATATTTTGTTTAATCATTTGCTCGGTTGCTTTTTGGCTAGATAATGTTTCATCAGCTTCTGAAACATCCAGCCCGGATTTTCTTAAAGCTTTTATAAACCCTAAAACAGTTTTACCCATCTTGCCTTCGGGCAAACCTACCACTACCTTGCCTGCTCCCTCACTTTCTACAACACCTAAAACCTTATTTATTGCATCTTTAAAATTTTTAACCTCAAGCGTTCGTAATGGGGAAGCAATTTCACCTTCAGAAATTGCTAAACCGATTCTTTTTAATCCAAAATCTATCCCTAAATACTTCATATCATCTTACCTAAAACAACTAATCTTTTATAGTTTAATCCCGGAGGAACACATGTCATCAAAGAAATATATCTTCCATATGCATCAGGGGGATTAATAACTGATAAATCTTTTGGGTCAACCACTTTTAACTCAGAAACTTTGTATTTAAATTTTGCCCCGGATGCTTCTAAAACAATTTCATCATCTTTTTTTAAATCTTTTAAATTTGCAAATAACGCTTGTTTAAAAATAAAAAGAGGGCTCAAAGCAGAATGGCCAGAAATAAACACATTTCCCTTCTCTCCAGGCAAAGCTGAACCCGGAAGATGAATTAAACCTCTTGTCAGTTCATTGCTGTCAACTAAAACATTTGCATCACTTATTTTAAGTTTTGGAATTGATAATCTGAACTGCTCATAATTTGATCCAGTTGCTCTTCCTAACTCGGAAACGAAAGCCGGAAAGTTATTTTTATTCTCAATTGAAACTCCCAAAACTTGCTTACTTTTAGAACTATTTGGGCTAATAAGTAAGATATCATTATTAAATTTTTGTCCAGCCATCCAAATATGGAAAGAAACAACTGGTAAAATTACTTGCATAAGTAAAATGATGCCAATTGATAAAAACGAAAGCGGAATTAATTTAGATACGGTTATCATTTAAAATCATTTAAGCCCTACCTCTATATTAATATTCCCTGTAAGGATTGGGAGCCTTTGTAAAAATGAAAGTAAAGATGGAGAAATTTTCACTTCCGATCCTAAAATATTATCCATTTCCTTTACAATCCTCTCAGTCTCGCTTACACTCTTACCCTTAATTTGATTTTTTAAATTTTGGGTATTTATTTTTGGAAAAAGTTTTGCCTTAAAACGTGCAAGGAAAATTAATTTGCCATCTTTTTCCAGCTTTGATACATCTGCTTGAGTCTCAGTATCTTCCAATTTTAGTTCAAATCCTTCCGGCACGTCTGTTGTCACAAGTTTTGATACAAAAAGTCTTAAATCTTTATCATCAAAAGTAGTACCTTTATATTTTGCTGTTAAATTTAGCGAAAACTCAGTTGCCTGATCTCCTACATTCTTATTAAAAGATTTTTTTGTAATTTGTTCAGATAAGGCTTCTTTCAAAATCTTTTTATCAGGCTGTTTTTCCTGTAAGGCCTGTTGAGCTTTTTTTCTAAGATCCGAACTAAGAAAGGCAAGAAGTTTATTTTGATCATCAGTTGAAACAATAGTCACTTTTTTAGAAGTCCCGCCGGAAAAATTCCCCTCTGCTTTTGCAGAAATTTGTGACGTGGAAATATTACTAATTGTTAATTCCAAACCGGATGGCAAATTACCATCAGCCCCAACAGCTTGCGCTGTCACTGTTGTATTAGCTTTCCCAAAAGTAATGCCGCTATCCGTTGCTGATTGAGATGCAATATTTACAGAATTATCTAATGTAAATTTCAAACCACTGGAACTACTTACTGTTGTACCCTTGCTTACGGATTTACTCTCGTTTGTTTTATTATAAATTACAATCGTACCCTTAGCTGGATCTCCAATTTCTTTTTGTCCGGATGCATTTTCTTTTGCTGTTCCGGAGATTTCTGTTTCAATAATTGATGCAGGGATTATTTTCTTATCTTCATTAACTTCTTTTTGAGACGGATCAGCAATCACTTGGGACTCTTTTTCCAAAACACGCGGTTCAACAAAGATTTTAACTTGAGCTTTTACCAAAAATAAATATGCTCCCAAAACTGAAAGCCCAATTGCCAAAATTGCAAACAAAATAAGCATATTTGTCAAATTTAAAGTGAAAAATAGAAATTTAATTTTGAATTTTTTCTTAACCTCAATATCGGAAGGAGGCAGTGCCAAATCCTGTTCAAAATCCGCTGTCTCAACAAATCCCCTATCTTGAGGAACTACCAAATTTTCATCGATTTCTCTTTCTGACTCTTCCTTACCCATCTCATCAGATAGCTCATGTGATGCTACATCCCCTACCACAAACCCCAAGTTTTCCTCCTCAGAAGCTTTTTCCTCCTTAACTTCTGATCCTTCATGACTTTCTGACTCTTTTGACTCTAAAGTAGACTCTTCCGCTGATTTTTCTGTATTTATAATGGGTGTTTTTCTAACATCATGGGCTATTTTTGTATCAGCAAAGTAAACATCACCTTTAATCTCTGTTGCACCTGCTAAACAAACACTTTTTATTTCAATATCATCTTGCAAAATATCTATTTTTGGAAAATGCAAAAAGGATAATTTTTGCATCCAGGGGAATGAGAGAAGTTGACTCCTTAACTTTTCCAATTCTCCCCTCTCAAATCCATAGATCAAAATTTTTGAAGGTAGAGTTTCAACTGTTGTAAAGGATAAAAGCGCCTTTTCAATATCTATACCACTATTTTCACCTCTTGAGATAATTTTTACTCCGTCTAATTTTCCAGCTCTGACAACAGTTACAGTAATATGTTTATCCTCAAAACCTACTAAAACTGCTGTTGGCGGTATGCCATCTTGTTTTTCCAGTAAATGGACTAGGGCATTTGCAGATTCCACATAAGCCATTGGCGTAAGTTCTAATACTTTAACCAATTCTCTTAACTTTTTTAAATATTCATCTTTTAAATTTTCATCCAAAAGCCATGTTCCTGGTACACCAAAAAGAATTTTTCCAACATCAATTTGCCTTATCCCCAAAACTGAATCCAAAAGCTTATCTGTAACAGTTTCTAAATCATCCAACGTTGAGTAATCTTCGGTAGCGGTTTCTATAATTTTAAGTTGCTTACCTTCAATTGTCCAAAGAGCAACAGTCAGTTTTTCCGCGGTTATATTTAATGCAAAAAAATATTCTAATTCTTCCACTTCTTTCCCAAATGGCAAAAAGGTAGCTAATTTATTAAGGAAGCTCATGTGGATAAAATTATCTTATCACAATTCCCGCCCGAATTCGACGGATTCCGGAAGAAACTGCTTCTTCTTTAGTAATTTTAATTCCACCAATGACTTCAGTGTGTTCAACATGAGGTCCTCCACAAAATTCCAAAGAATAATAACCACCTCTGTCTCTTTTGTCTTTAGCATTAGGATCAAGTTTATAGTTTGGTCCCACTCCATAAATACTCACTCTATCTGCATATTTTTCATCAAAAAGCCCAATGGCATTCATCTTTTTAGCCTGCTCAAGTGTAATAATCATATGTTCAACCTTCAAATCTTCCTCAACTTTTTCATTAACCAGATTCTCGACCGCCTTTACCTCCTCCTCAGTCATCTTTCTATTAAAAGAAAAATCAAATCGCAGTCTTTCTGCAGTAATATTAGATCCCTGTTGGAAAACTTCCGGGCCCAGCATGTCGCGTAAAGCCTGGTGTAAAAGATGTGTGGCTGTATGGTATTTAATTACCACATCAGAATGATCTGCCAACCCCCCTTTAAACATCCCAGCAGATGCATTTCTTGAAAGCTGCCTATGTATATCTGCTTCCAATTCGAAAACTTCACGGGACGGAATTTCTATCCCTCTTTTTTCTCCTTCTTCTTTAGATAACTCATAAGGAAAGCCAAAAGTTTCATATAATGTAAAGATGTCTTTTGGCGATAACTTTTTTTTCTGTGTCTCTGGTTTTCCAACTTCTCCAGCGGTAATATACTTCTCAAATTCTTTCAATCCTTGATTAATGGTTTTTCTAAATTTATCTACTTCATGAGTGATTACCATATTTATATCTGGAAACCTTTTTATTAGTTCTAGATAGACCTTTGAATATGTTTTAATCAAAATATGTATGGTGTTTGATAACCATTCATCGCCTTCCATCCCTAATTCGCGAGCATACAACATGCATCTTCTGATTAATCGCCTTAGAACATATCCTTGCTCCTTATTAGAAGGAATAATTCCATCTGCCACTATAAAAATTGCTGCTCTTAAATGTTCCACGATAATCCTGTATGGGCGAGGGTCGGTTTTATAATCAGGCGCACTACCTTTCTTAATTGCTTCTAATGACTTAATTGCATTAGTGAAAAAATCTGTCTGGAAAATGTCTGGTTCATCATTAGATGCTGCCGTTAATCTTTCCAACCCTCCACCAAAATCTACATTTTTTTGTTCTAATTCTTTTAAAGATCCATCTTTTTGTTTTTGGTACTGGATAAATACAGAATTACAAATTTCCAAGAAACGGCCGCAGTCACAATTTGGGTGACACTTTTCACCAAACTTCTTGTCATGCTCTACGGATGTGAATTCATAAAATACCTCAGAGTCAGGACCTCCAATTTCACCTTCCGGCATTTTGTCCGGGGAGCCTGATCTGGACCACCAATTTTTTTCTACTCCATAAAAGTGGATATGATTATCATCAACCTCCAGACTTTTCCATATTTTAAAAGATTCTTCATCTTTTTGAACATCTTTGTTTCCTTCAAATACTGCGATGTGTAGTTTATTTTTATCCAATCCAATTTCTTCTGTTAAAAATTCCCAACACCATTTTAATTGATCCTCTTTAAAATAATCTCCTAAAGACCAATTTCCCAACATTTCAAAAAAAGTTGTATGTTTGTTATCCCCAACCTCTTCAATATCTTCCGATCTAAAACATGGTTGAGAATTAACTAATCTTTTCCCTTCCGGATGTTCTTGTCCTAAAAGGTAGGGAATAAGTGGTTGCATTCCGGAAGATGTAAATAAAGTCGTGGGATCATTTTCAGGGACCAACTTCGAAGGAGGAATTTGCTTATGTCCTTTCTCCACAAAGAACTTTATATACTTATCCCTAATATCTTTGGAACTCATGAAGCTATTTTAACATTTATAAACCTCGTCTGTAGAATCTTTTGGTAGCGGGTTTTCTTTTAACTATCCCTTTTAAGGCCTTAGTTCCGCTAGATACTAAATTTGATGCTGCTGCAATTGGCTTTTCAATATCCGCTGCAATATTTTTACCTGTTTGTAAAACACCATTTAATTTATCCAATGCTTTTTTTAAATCTCTTAAAATAAAAAATACCTGAATACCGGTAATTGTCAAGAAAATTGATAAAAGTAATATTAAAAAGATTAAAGATGCTTGTAATAAATCCATGGTGATAA
>CAYLXC010000010.1:23255-32327 GCA_964387865.1 uncultured Gammaproteobacteria bacterium
GATAAAAGTAATATTAAAAAGATTAAAGATGCTTGTAATAAATCCATGGTGATAAATATATCACACTAATGTTTCAGAAAAACAGTCCTTTGTACTTTAGTTTGTTTGCCAAGACTTGAAGTTGCAACAATTATAATTGTATTCAAATTATCAGAAAGCTTAAATGTTTCAGAAAATCCTCCATTTTGGTCTACTTGAATTTCTTGATCATTAATACTAACCTTTGCCTCAGGATCAGTTCTTCCAGAAACTAAAATATCCTCTGAGATTGAATTAAACTGATCAGGTGGCGTATTAACTTCTAAAACAGGTGCACCCACCAAAAATCTGTATTCAAACCAAAGATAACCAAAAAAAATTAAAATAAGAGAGAAGACAGTTGTAACTAAAACTTTTGTCGGTGTTAATTTAAATCCTTTTTTTTCAACAGGACTTTTGAAAGATTCTAAAATCCTTGGTGGATTTAACCCTTCAGAAAACTCCCTTCTAAATATTGCCAAAAGTTTTTCACTGTTTAATCCCAAAAATTTTCCATAATTTTTTATAAAACCTTGAACGAAAGTTTGGGGTGGAAGTTTTTTATATTCGCCTGCCTCTAAAGCTTCCAAAAGTTCTTTTCTAATCTTAGTTGCTTTTTCTATCTCATCAAGAGTATAAAATTTTCTTTCTCTTTCTTCTTTTAAAACTTGTCCAACAGTACGCATGGTGTAATTCTACACTTAAGATGAGATTTTGTAACTACCTTGCCTTAGTATCTGCCATGATCCATCTATTTTAATTTGTATCAAAGTGGATGGTTTTGATTTTATTACTCCACCATCAACATAAAAATCCACTTCATCTCCAAAATATTTTCTTGCCTCTTCCACATTTTTAGCTGGCTTTTCTCTTTCAGGATTCGCGGAAGGCGCAACTAAGGGTCCGACCCTTTTTAAAAGATCATGAAGTCCATCATCTTTTGGCATTCTGAAACCCAAAGAGTCAGTGCCTCTGTGAAGATATTTCCACTTCTCTCCTTTAACAAGCAAGATAACAGATAAAGGATTAGGCCAATTTTTTTCAAGAAATATTTTCTGTTTTTCTGATAACTTGATATTAAATTGATTTAAATCATTTAAACTTGAGATTAAAATAATAAAGGGTTTATCAGGAGCTCTTTTTCTTAAAAGGTAAATTTTCTTAACAGTTCTTTCATTTAATGCAGATCCAACTATTCCATATATTGTATCTGTGGGGATTACAGCTATCCCACCATCTTTTAATATACCTATTAATTTATTATCCATAAAAGGGAATTTAACTTTTTGACTGCTTTCTTGCCAGTGGAAAATGGATAGAGAATAATACTAATCCTACTAGAGTAAATGTTATAGCATTTTTTAAATCATCAATTCTATGTTGTTTTCTATCTGCTTCTTCATTTCCATAACATGTCCTGATTGCCTCTTCACTCTGCTTTGCACTAAGAGTTGATTCTTCTATTAAGACAGGCATTAAAGGTCTTGGCCCTTCACAAGTACTAACTCCACCCCATCTAAGTGGATATTTTTCATATTGTGTGGAATTTATGACAAAATTAACAACATTAAAAATCCCAATGACAATTAAAGCCAAAGAGGCTGCTGAAATAACATAAAAATAAATAGTAGCAATTAATTTTCCTGACATTAAATTACTTTCATCTCGCTCAATCGTTCACGAATTAGCATTCTTGCAGCAGTAGAAGTTCCTACCCCTTTTTGTCTGGCTACTTTTTCCATGGCAGAAATAGTTTCCTCATCCAATCTCATCTGCACAACTTTGCTTTTAGGAGGTTTCGCTCCATTTAAATAAACAGATTTTAAATTTTTGGAAAATTTTACATCTGTAACCGGCTCCCAATAATCAGGGTAATCAGCTGTCGAATGAGTATCCCAAAAGTTAGCCATATCCTCAATTGATTTAAATTTTGGAACTGTTTTTGTTTTTTTCATGATTTCTTTTTAAATGTCAAAAAGATTATATTACATTATATAGCTTTTGTAAATCATTATCTGACTTTGTCAAATGTACCACGATCGGAGGACATTTAACAAAAATGGTTACAATCAGTCGCGGCCGCGATTACTTATACCCATAAACTTTGCTTCAATGATTTAAATCATTTTATATCTGCTCTAATGATTCGTATCAATTAAAAAAGATCTGTCATCCCCGCGCAGGCGGGGATCCAATTAAAAAATAAGGTACTGTGAAGCTAATTTATACAATAAGTTGTACGATCGCACGCCATATCTTCAACTACAAATATGCCAATCGACACTAGTTTGTAATGGGGAGAGAATGAGGGTTTTGTTTATGTTGAATGTATAGCTTTATAGACTCTCCATGATCAAATGCTAGATCGCTTAATGGAGGAAGTTTGTCTAGCGGAATCCACTCAACTGCTGTTGACTCTTTGTCAGGTTCACTTACCTTTTTAAGAGGCTTTATAATAAATTCAATAGCGACATTTTGTCTATCTTCATTAGGTCTATTGGGGTTTGTATTAACGCGAAACAAAGATACAATTTCTCCAGTCCAACCAGTTTCTTCCTGTAATTCCCTTAGAACACCTTCACCTGCTGTTTCATCTCTATCAAGAAAACCGCTTGGCAGCGCCCATTTTCCACCTTCTAAAAGATCTTGTGCTCTTTTTTGGAGGAGAATTGAACCATTTTTTTCTACTATCGCGTGAACAACAACATGTCTTAAACTTGTTTCACGACCACTTTCTGTGATACATTCTATCATTTAACTTTCTGCTGCCCCTCCAGCTTGGGATGCAAAGTAGTCATCTGCATTTCTGACCAGTACATCCCTGGGTTTAGATCCTTCCCCGGGTCCTATTATTCCTGACTCCTCCAATTCATCTATAATACGTGCAGCTCGAGCATATCCCACTTTAAGTCTTCTTTGCAAAAGTGATGCTGAAGCCCTATCGTATTGACAAACAGTTCTTACTGCTTCTTCAAACAATTCATCTCTCTCTCCACCATTTCCTCCTTTTCCTCTCCATCTTCCAAGCGGCATCTCAGTCACCTCTGCACTATATTGCGGAGAAATCCCTGTCTGTTTTAGATATTTAATTAAATTATTTATCTCACTATCTTGCACAAAAACTCCCTGAATCCTTATTGGCTTTGAGGCATCAGGTGGTAGGAACAACATGTCTCCACGTCCAAGCAGTTTTTCAGCCCCGGGCCCATCCAAAATAACCCTTGAATCAACCATGGATGAAACATTAAAAGCAATTCTGCATGGAATATTTGCCTTAATTAAACCTGTTATAACATCAACTGATGGTCTTTGTGTTGCAACAACCAAATGTATCCCAGTTGCCCTAGCAAGCTGAGCAATGCGGGTTATTGCATCCTCAATTTCAACAGGTGCAAACATCATAAGATCCGCAAGTTCATCAACAATAATCACAATATATGGCAACGCCTGAAAACCTGACATCTCATTATAACCGCTGATATTTCTAACTCCCACAGATTGAAATAATTTATATCTTCTTTCCATCTCAGCCATGGCCCATTTTAGAGATGACAAAATCTTTTCCGGTTCAGTAATAACCGGTGTTAAAAGGTGAGGAATTCCATTATAATTTGTAAGTTCCACCCTTTTGGGATCAATCATAATGAGTTTCAACTCATCAGGGGAATTTCTAAAAAGAAGAGAGGTAATAAAAGAATTCAATAAAATTGATTTTCCAGAACCAGTTGTTCCTGCAATCAAAACATGGGGCATTCTATCCAAATCTAAAACCACAGGCTTTGAAGAAGTATCCCGTCCCAAAGAAACAGCCAGTTTTGACTTGTGTTTACCCATTTCATCCGATGCCAAGACATTTTTTAAACCAACAATTTCTAAGGAATGATTGGGAACTTCTATCCCAACCAGAGATTTTCCTGGAATTGGTGCTTCAATCCTAACAGTTCCGGTTGGTGTTGCCAAAGCCAAGGCCAAATCATGCTGCAAGTTCGCAATTTTAGCAATCTTTGTTCCAGCAGAAATTTCCAATGCGTATTGAGTTACTGCAGGACCACCATTAACTTCGGCAACCCTTGCCTGAATCCCGAAAGAATCCAAAGTTTTTTCAATAATTGAGGCATTTTTCTTAACATCCCCGCGTTCTGCTTGAGATCCAACTTTATCTGAGAGTAAACTTAAAGGCGGATATTTCCAAACTCTTCCTTGTCCTGCCACATTTTGTACTAAAGCATCTGCAATTACTAAATCTTTTTGTGGAGCATGTCTAGGGGGAATTTTCTCATCTAGCCCAGATACCTTTATTGGGATATGTTTTGCCTCAAAAGTCCTGGGCCTTCTGAAAATTGGTTTGAAAATCTTATCCCTGAATACTTTGAATACCCAAATAAAAATTGAAAAAATTTGGCCTAAAGATGTGTTAAAAAGAACTACTAAACCAACTAAAAATAATAGAAATAGAAGTGAGATTGCTCCAAATGGGGTTACAAACGATGAAAACTCCCTCCAAAGAATCTGACCTATAGATCCTCCTTTTTCAAAATTTATGGAAGCTGTTAATCCTGATAAAGATAGAATCAATAAAATAAACCCTAATAAAACATTAGTTTGAGCATATTTCCATCTGGATTTTGTTAAAACTAAACCTGATAAAACAAAAATAATTGGAGCTAAAATGCTCAACCAGCCCAATAAACCAACCAAAAAATTCCTCCAAAATGCTAAAGATTGGGAATTTGTCAAGAACGTGATAAGGGAAACAATTGCCAAGGTGAATGCAGCAAGTGAACCAACTGCTGTAATAGTTCTTTGTCGTAATTTCAGTTTTGGTAATTTATATAAAGATCTTCTTCTAGCCATAAATATAATTATAACACACTATGGGTCAACTAGACCTCTACTACCACTGGTAGTATTAGTGGTCTTCTTTGTGTTGCCTCATATAAAAACTTCTCCAAAGCATCCTCAATTAATTTTCTTATAAATCTCCAATCCGGAGTTTTATGGGTATGTTTTTCCAAACTAAGTTTTACAACCTCTTTTGCCTCATCCAAAATTTCCTTTCCCCATTCTTCAAATATAAATCCCCTTGAAGTAATGTCAACATCAGAAACTAATTTACCGCTGTGCTGATCAACTGACACAACAACCACCACAACCCCTTCCTCACTCATTTTTTGTCTATCTCTTAAAATAATATGCCCAACATCCCCTATTCCTAACCCGTCAACATAAACATTTTGTATATCAATCCTGCCAGTTAACTTAATATTATCCCTTATGACTTCCAGTATATCTCCATCTTCACAATCCAAAACCTGGTTTTTTGGATATCCCATATCCTGTGCCATCTTGGAAAATGCTTCCATATGCCTAAAAGTTCCACCAATTGGAAATAAAAACTTCGGCTTTGCTAAATTAATCATAAGTCTTAATTCCTCCAACGCAGCGTGTCCGGAAACATGTAAATCAGAAGTTGCTGCTGAATAATATACATCTGCCCCAAGGCGCGATAACTGGTCGATCAATGCGTTTTGAGCAGATTCTGTTGACGGAATAGGATCTGCGGAAAATACTACGCTGTCATCTTCCTTTATTTTAACCAGCTTATGTTCCTCATTTGCAACTCTTGAAAGGGATGAGTCTGATTGACCCTGTGCCCCTGCAATTAAAATTATCATTTTTTGAGGGGCAAAGGATGAAATGGCATCAGATGCAACAATTATATTTGGCGGAACATGCAAATATCCTAAATCTCTTGAAACTTGAAAATTATTTTCAAATGAACGACCAACAACAGCTACTTTTCTTCCCAATCTTTGAGCAACATTTATTGCCTGCTGCATTCTTGAAACATTTGATGAAGTCATGGTGATTAACACTTTTCCTTTTGTTCCAAGAACAACTTCCTCAAAAGTTGCTTCAATAGATTTTTCTGATTTATTAAATCCCATTTTATCTACCCTTAGACAATCAATTAGCAAAAGTAGTACTCCTTCATTACCAAGCTGAGCAACTTTGGAAACATCAGTTACCTGACCTGAAACAGGAGTCCAGTCTATTTTAAAATCAGCCTGATGAATAATTAGCCCTTGGGGTGTTCTGATAACAATTCCAGTTGAATCGGGAACAGAGTGTGATACCTGATAAAAGGAAACTTTGAATGCCCCTAAATCTAAACTTTGATCAATTTTGACCTCAGTGATTTTATCTTTTGGCAAATTATGTTCAGAAAATTTGGCTTTAATAAAACCTGCAGTAAGTCTTTGAGTATATATTGGCACCTGAAGCTCCGGCCAGATATATGGAAGGCCTCCTATATGATCCTCATGCCCGTGTGTAATAATTATCCCTCTTATCTTATTTCTTCTCTCCCTAAGATATGAAATATCTGGAATAACCAGATCAATACCAGGCATCCCTTCATCAGGAAAACCCACCCCGCAGTCAATAATTAAAATATCATTTCCTGCCTCATATATATACATATTTTTGGTTACATCACCAACACCCCCCAAAGGGATTAGTTTTAAGGACTGACTGTTATTTTGGTTGATATTTGTATTTGGTTTAAATGATTTCATTTTATTAACAAGAGATTTAAGATTTATGAACAATGATTTATGAATTTAAAAATCATAAATCGTAAATCATATCTCATAAATCACTTATCCTGATAAGTATTCTCCTAAGTTTTCACTAGTTACCTTAAATGGTCCTTTCTCACCTTCCACTATTTTCCTTGCAACTTTTCTGCAAATTGATTGCAAAGATCTTTGTAAAGATCTAATTCCTGCATCAAAACCTAAAGGCCTTATAATTTGTGGCCATAAAGATTCATCAATTTGCAAACTTTCTTTATTAACCCCTGCCTCATCCAAAGCTTTAGGTAAAAGATAATTTTTTCCAATTGTCAGCTTTTCTTCATCAGAATAGGCAGGCATCTGTATCGGTTCCAATCTATCCAAAACTGCTGTAGCAATATTTGAGGTGTTGTTGGCAGTTGCAATAAATAAAACCTGTGATAAATCATATGGAAAATCCAAATAATGATCTAAAAATGCCTGATTTTGCGCAGGATCCAAAAGTTCCACTAATACTCCCATTATATCCACTCTAAATTCTTGTGCAATTCTGTCTATCTCATCCAAAAGAATTACCGGGTTTGAGACTTTTGCCACTCTTACAGCTTTAATAATCTGGCCTGGTTCTGCATCAGGCCTTATGCGCGATTGACCTCTTAAAGATGCAGGGTCTCCTAAACCCCCGAATGGAATTCTAATTAAAGTTCTACCCAAACTCTCTGCAATGGATGATGCAAGTGATGTTTTACCTGTTCCAACCAAACCAATGAATGCCAAAATTGGAGCATGAAAGCTATTCGTTTCACCTCTTTGTTTATGCAAAATAAGTATCGATAAATATTCCAAAATCCGATCTTTGACAACATTTAATCCAAAATGATTTTGATCCAAAATCTCTTTTGCCCGATTTATATCTAAAATATCCTGGGATGTTTTATTAAATGGAAGAGAAATCACAAATTCAACATATGATACAAATTTTTCAAGCTCAACACCGGAGGATGGAAATTTTAAAAGATTATTTAACTTTTCAGAAATTTCATCTGATAAATTAGCCTGAGAAATTTTTATTTTAAGCTCTTCAACACTAGCTTGGGCAGCATCCATAACTTACTCATTTTACCTCATTTTTTCACTTTTACACAGGGTTCTTTAACCATTTAGAAAATCAAAATCTAATATCCTCCACCCCCTCTGCCTCCTCTATCCCCGCCTTCGCCAAAGCCGCTTCGGCGGACAGGTCTACCTCCGCCTCTTCCAAAACCTGATCTACCGGAAGATCCGCCTCTTCCTCCACCATATCCTCCTGAAGATCTTCCGCCATATCCACCTGAACTCCTACCACCATATCCTCCACTTCTTCTTTCTCCTCCATATCCTGATCTGCCGCCGCCCCCACTACCAAACCTAGGTCTACCCGCTTCGCCCGCGCGATGCGACGCCGAAGGCACGTAGCGAGGCGAGTCCCCAAAAGCAGGGCGGGGCCTATATCCTCCGCCGCTTGGCCTAAAGCCTCCTCCTGATGGTCTACTTTCTGATTCAGGCTTAATATCTGCCCCAAAAAGCATGGATAATCCTATTTTCCCCTCAGGCGAAACATCAGTTACTCTAACCTTTACTTCCTGTCCCTCAGATACCACATCTTCCACTTTATCCACATGTCCGGGAGCCATCTGAGAAATATGAACCAGACCATCTTTCCCCGGTGCAATTTCAACAAACGCACCAAATGGAGCCAGCCTTACAACTTTACCTGTAAACTCCTCCCCAACATTAACAGTTTTAAACATTCCTTCAATTGCCTCAATTGCCTTATCAACGCCTTCGGATTTTGTTCCTGAAACCATTACTGTTCCATCATCCTCGATATCTATTGAAGCCCCCGTTTTTGTAATGATTGAGTTAATATTCTTCCCGCCGGTTCCTATTAAAAGTCCAATTTCCTCAGGCTTAATATGAAGTATTTCAACTCTTGGTGCATGCGGTGATAGAGGACCTGCCTTGGGTGTAATCTCCTCCATCTTCTCTAAGATCTGAATCCTTGCTTTTTTACCCATGTCCAGAGCCTCCTTAATAATTTCAAAAGTCAAACCATCAAGCTTTGTATCCATCTGAATTGCAGTAACCCCATTTTTGGTACCTGCAACTTTAAAATCCATCTCCCCGTAAAAATCCTCAACAGCCCTCATATCTGTCACAACTTGTATTTTTTTATCATCGGAGAATAACCCCATGGCAATCCCGGCAACAGGTTCTACTAGAGGAACACCTGCATTTAAAAGAGCCATAGTTGTTGCGCAAACTGATGCCATAGATGTTGAAGCATTTGCAGCCAAAACCTCGGAAACAACTCTTATTGCATAAGGGAATTTATCCTCAGATGGAATAACTGCCAAAAGTGATTTTTCAACCAGAGATCCATGACCAATATCCCGTCTGTTCGGAGGAGCTAATCTTTTTACTTCACCCACAGAAA
>CAYLXC010000011.1:0-29439 GCA_964387865.1 uncultured Gammaproteobacteria bacterium
TCCTATGACTATGGTTTCAAAATTAGCAGGACACAAAAGACTTTCAACAACAGAAAGATATCTCCAATTTATTCAAGGCCAAAATGGAGAAGGTAAGGTAAAATTAGAGGAACTCTAATGCCAGTAGAACAACTATTGACCCCTGCGCAAGCTGCAAGTGTGTTACTTAGTAGGACTTTTAGTAGACCATTCTTCAGCGAAGAAATGGCTAGAAGATTCCACTTACTTACGACTTATACTCCTTTTACGGAAGAGGGGGCAAGGTTTTGGCAAGCTACTTTTCAAGATCCACAAAGGAGCCAATTATTAGTTGATACAGTTACAAGGACTCTTGACAGAAGTAAAACAGCATCATCAGTTTTACAGTTAAATGATAGAGAGTTGATAATACTTAGAACAAGACATGGATTAGAAAATGGCCGTATCCAAACATTAAAAGAAATTAAACAACAAGTTGGTTTAAGAAGCGGAGAGAGGGTTCGTCAAATTGAAGCACGTGCTTTGAGGTTGTTAAAACAACCTTCTCTTGCCCAAGATCTTTTACCTTTACTACCTGAAAAATAAGTGCTATGAAGAAAAAATTTGATATTATTGATGTTAATGCCAGAATAGCTATTGCTTACGCTCTACTCTTAATTGTTTTTTTGCTTCTTTACATTGCTTTCTTCAAATAATTCTTAATACTAATCCCTTAGCTATGGGCAGACAGGAAAATTTGTAGGCCAAAAGGATTTTTCTTGGAACCAATTCCTTTTGGAGCTTAAACAGCTAAACTCAATTATACCAGCTCCCACCCTATCTAGCCAAACTTATCTTACTAGTAGGTATTAGAATCAATACTCTCTTTTTACGCATTTAGCGTCAGCTCTAAAGCAATAGGAATTATGCTGCGGGGACTGCAGGACATTAGAAATTTTTATTTTGGTGCCTAATAAGCTGCCTCGAGGCTAATTGTGGTAACATTTACCTATGCCTAAACCAAAAGAGATAATTACCAAGCTAACTGAGGAATTTAATAAAAATCCTTCTGTTGTAGCTTATGTTTTAGTTGGATCTCAAGCCAGAGAAACAATCTATCAAGCAGACGAATATTCCGATATAGAGAGCTATATTATAGTTAAGGATGGGGTTGCTGAAGAATTTAAGAAAACTCTACCAAATTTAGTTAATCATCTAGGAGAAGTCATCTTCTCTTACAACAATCAATGGGCAGGATTTTCTACTCTTTTTAGTGATCTTTTTAGATTAGAGTTACCAGTAGCAGAGTTAAATGAGTTACCAAATATTTTTACTAGACCAAAAGCACAGGAAGTAAAAGTGTTAATTGATAGAACAAATGGTGAGCTAGAAAAAGTTTTAAATCGCAGACCTAATACAATTGATTTTGAAAAATTATTTCAGGATAGAGTTTTAGACTTTTGGTATATGGGTGTAGTAGCTGCTCAGTATTATAGAAAAGGAGAGTTGTGGAATACTATTAGCGCTTTAAGGGTTATCCAATCAGATTTAATTAAGTTATGGGAACTATTACAAGATCCCAATATTTTACTTTTGGAAAGTAATAAAAGGATTGAAAAATTTCTAAGTAATGAGTACATAGCTTTACTAGAAAAGATAAACCCAAATTATGATGAAGACCAGATTAAAAAAGCATTATTCGAGATAATAGAAATTTTTCCTAGAGTCGCAAAAGAGGTATCAGAAAAATTTAGATATACCTATGATGAAACCATTGAGAAGCAAGTTAAACTTAAATTAGTAGAACTTTTAGGTAGAGATTAAATATTTTGATCTGGGCCAATCACCCAACTTTTATGGCCGTCCTGAAAAGTTAGCTCCTGAAGGAATAGATTTTCTTGGTTAGTTTTAAACATAGCTACCTTTATTTCACCTGGAACTTTAGCATCTTCCGCAGCTTGTGTAGTATAGGTTCTTAGTCTGGCCTCATCTATTCTCTCAGGATTTAAACCAAATTTTTGATAAATAACTTGCTCTGCTACTGCTTTTTCGTCATCAGTTAACTCATCTATTGCTCTCTCATCAAACCCCATTGAATAAGGATCAGGTGGTTTTGGTATATCAAATAGAAAATCTGCTAACTCTAGCATTTCATCTATGCCATGTTCAAAGTTAGCTCTAAACACTTCTAATTGCCTTTCTCTGTTTTCCTCTAGTTCACTCATAAGTAACTTATGTTAATTGAGCCTCAATTTGATCTATCTTAGATTTAATTTTTGAGGCAATTTCTGTTAATCCTGCATCTTCTGCCTCTTGTAAGTCCTGAGCTAACCAATCATTGGCCACCTCATCAAGATAATCTGGATCTGAAAAGCCAGCATCCACAAAAATCGTACTTCTATCAAAAGTAAATTCTAAATTGGCTTCTGGTGTCGCTTTTCTTTTGGCCTCATCCTGAGCTTGCTTAGTCCAGGCATCTAAAATCTTATTAGCCTCGACCACTTCAGGATTAGCTTCAGCTAAGTCATCAGGACTCTGAATGCCTCTTTGTGGGAATTTTTTGAAAGACTCTATAACTTGCTCCCGACTGTATTGTGGGACTTCTGATGATGGCATTTGTTCACTCATAATTTATCTATGTGTAAAACGTATCTGTCGTGGACGAGGACTTATATCAGTCCTAACGTTCATTTCAAACGATTCATTTTTCCTTAACTCTTTAATTATATTCCATTTCGTTCTATCGCTTATTACGGCTCTTAAGCTTCCCTGATCTATATCAACTCCTAATTCTGATTTATAAAGAGTAGATTTAGAATCATCTGGATCACATTCAAAGATATAGAGATCCCGAGTACCATTTGGCTTATTATCTGACATCGAGCCAGGTGGATCACCAGGTTTTACTTCTCCTGCTTGTACCCACTCTCTTACATCTGATCTGTAAACTTCAACTCTAAGTGGCGACATATTAAATTGACCTCAATCTTTCTATTTCTGGTTGTATTTCAACTCCAGGAAGCCCTTGTGGATAAAATTGTACCCTCATAAACTGGTAAGGCAGTAAATATCCTCCTAAGCGTTGATGAAATATACCAAATTCATTTTCACCCATATTAAAGACATATTTACCCTGTTCCCAATTTGGTCTATCAACTGTATTGTGCTCGCTAATCTCAAACTCTGTAGAACTGAGATGTCTGATCCATTTTTCTTTTCTAACTAAATGATAACCTGGTTGCCTGCTCGCTTCAGTTGGTGTCATTACAGTGTCCCAACCATTAGGATGAACACTAATGGCATTAACTTTATCTTTTCCTAAAAGATTGCCTATAAAAATACCAATTCTATCTTGCATTTGTTTGTATTCAGGTAAGCCTCTGGGGATACTATCAACAGTTTGAGGAAACCAGGTATCCTCGCTTCCATCAATTGCTTTCTCGACCCAATAACTTCTTATTTCGGGTGCAGCCATAACATTTAAGGATCTATTATCAATTATATGCGTTTCTATTTCTCCTCCTTGTGTAACAGTAGTAAATGATGCTGAAGACATGTTCCAGTCTCTCACCAGAAGCCATAGGGCTCGTGCTTCGGGTTGACCAGCCAATAGTTCTACTGATTTTCGCAGCCCCTTAAACTCTTGTTCTGCCCATTTTTCTGGGAAATAGTGTGGAGGTTCTGTAAATAGTTCATAGTCGGGATAGGATCTTGTAAGTGCCTGATAAACTTCATCTGGAGAAAATGTATCAATTGGAAGTGTAATTGCTAACCCATTTTCTCTCAAATGGATTGCTGTTTTTCTGCCACCTTCTGAAATAATCCCCATATCTAAATCTGATTGATAGCGGGGTTCTCTTTCTTTGTAGCCACCTTCACGGGCAGCTAAATCTCCTCGTACCATTCTTCCCATCACATTAGCAATAGCGTGTTGTTCTGGGTGTCCGCTCTCTATTATTCTAGATAATCCTTGAAGTTCTGCTTGAAGTTCATCATCAGATTTACCTACTTGAGGTGATTGAGATTTACTTTCTTTTGGTTTAGGCTTACGTCCAAAAAATCTTTCTACATACTCCATAATTGAGTATATTATACTCCCATAAGCACCGCAATTCAACTATAGGACGAACACGGAATGGATAAATAGGCTCTCCTGTGTTATTATTGGGCTCATGACAGTTGAGTGTAGGCACTACATTTTAAAATATTTACCAGTTGCAAGGACTACTGCTCCAGAAGGGACAACTACACACTTAGAAACTCTTTATAATCCAGAGGCTGCTCAATTAGGGTATTCTTTCTTGGGTGAGGCCAAAGCTACATCAATATCGGTACTCTCTTCTGATACAGTATCAATAAATGTTTATGATCCAAACCGTGGACTGATGGAAGGTCAAAGTGTAGAAGTATTAGATAGAGATGAGATCAATAAGAGAAAGATTGATGGTAATTTTGGTTGCGTTGGTGCACTCATTGGCTATAGAAGAAAATATTCTTGGAGGCCTTAACTAAATTTTAGCTTCAAAAAGTTAACAACTTAATAAACATAAAAAAAGAATTTTTGACTTCATAATTCGGACAATCGGACACATATAAAAAGGTATCCCTATAAGTATACTTGACAGTCTAATTTAGAAGTGATATAAATTATACAGTGGGGTTCAATTTATGCTACTTATCTCAGATAACCTACTTTTAAAATATCTCAAAGCTAATGAACAGTTTAAACTTGATGAGTTTATCAATAAGAAACTTTTTACAGTAGCCGATACTCCCCTTACTTACCGCCAAGTTAACTCCTTAGATACGGATAATCTCCTTACAAAGGATAGAGCTAAAAAACAAGGATGGAGAAAATTTAGCTTTAAAGAACTAATTTATCTACTCATAGTCAACGAGTTAAAAAAGTTTGGGTTAAAGCATGAACAACTGAAACAATTATGGGAAGCCTTTTTTAAGGAGCTTACAAAGAGAGAGAACAGACAGGTAGCAGAAATTGAAATTAACAAAGGAATAGGAGAAATAGCTATTGGTTGTGTCTTTGGACAAGTAGAAATTATATTAAGTATTGATACAGAGGGGCAAATAGTTTTTTATGACCCTATTCACTATGCCCTTTTCAACCCAAACTCAAAGTCTCAAATACAAATTAGGCTAAATGATTTTGTTAATAATTTACTTGTGAAATCAAAAAAACAGCCAATTCCAGTTATTTGGTCAATCCGACAAGCTATATTGGATGGATATAGGTTTGATTTAACTACAAAAGAAGAAGAATTATTAAAGATAATACGGAATGTTGACTACAGTGCTATCAGAATTAAAAAGAAGGATGGAGAAATAACCTTAGTCTATGCAGAAAAAGTAAGGGATGGAAGCAACGGAACTACAACCCAAGATTTAGTAGAGATGTTAAACACAAAAGACTTTCAAGATATAAACATTGTCAAAAGAGATGGGAAAATTGTAAATTACAAAGTTGAAGAAACAATAAAACTTTAGGCTGAGCAAGAAAATCTTGCAGGCAAAAATAGTAAAAGTTGTTTTTAGTATCAAGAAGAACTTGGGCTAAAACTGAAAGGTTTTAGTCTAGTGATAGATAATGAGATACTAAAAGCAAAACTAAGAAAGCAGCTTAGAAAATTAAAGCTAAGTGAGGAGCAAGAGGATATAGTAGTTAAAGAGCTTAACTATTTATCTAATCTTTTGATTGATATTTATATTAAGGAGACACAAAATGGTAAGCGATAAACAACTTCAAGCAAATCAAGAAAATGCTTTACTAGGAGGGGTTAAAACGCCCGAAGGTAAGACAGTGTCAAAATACAACGCACAAGTTCATGGGATACTTAGACAATCAATTACTGAATACGAGCAGGAGTTTTATTCAGGAATCCTTGATGATTTGAAAAATGAATATAAGCCTCAAGGAATTATTGAGGAGATCTTGATAGAGAGAATAGCAATAAGCTATTTGAAATTGTTTAGGCTTCAAAAAGCGGAGACAGAATTCATCAAGTCTCAGCTTAATCCTAAAGTAATTAAAGAATTCCTTGAGCTTGATAATTTAGGTGAAGTATTGAATGAGGGTTATACTCCTAGAATTGGGAGTCAAAGTGTTGAAAAACTGGCTGAAACATATGCAAGGTATGAAACTACCATTGAAAATAGGCTTTTTAGGGCAATACACGAGCTTGAGAGGGCTCAAAAGTTAAGAAAAGGAGAAGATGTACTACCGACCCTTACAGTAGATGTTAACCAAATGGGTTCGTTTGGCGAAACTGATAAAAACCTATGAAAAAAGCAGTTTTATATTTAAGAGTTTCTTCAAAAGAGCAAATGGAAGGAAGTAGTATTGAGACTCAAGAGAGGATCTGTACTGATTATGCCCTAAGAAACGAGTATGAGATAGACAGGATATTTACTGAAAAGGGTGAGAGTGCCAAAACAGCTGATAGGACAGAATTAAAAGCCCTATTGGATTATGTAAGTAAATATTCTAAGAACTTAGAAGCGGCAATCATTTATAAAATAGATAGATTGGCTAGAAATACCTTAGATCACGCTCAGCTTAAATTATTTTTCAATAAGTTTGGAATTAAATTAGTCTCAGCCACCGAAAACCTTGAAGACACCCCTGTTGGCAGGCTTATAGAGAACCAATTAGCAGGATTTGCTCAATTTGATAATGAGATTAGAGCAGAACGATGTAAAATCGGTATGATGGCAGCTGTAAAGGCTGGAAGATATGTTTGGAAAGCTCCAATAGGATATAAGAATACTGGCGGTAAAGGTACTTCAAACTTAAGTTTAGACACGCCTAAGAGAGTTAAACTGGTCAGAAAGGCCTGGGAGTATATAGATACTGGTTATGCTCCTGAAGAAGCTAGAAAAGCCATAACAAAAGATGGATTAAGAGGGGAAAGCGGTAAACCTGTAAGCAAAAGCAACTTTCATAGGTTAATTAGGAATAAAGTCTACATAGGTATTATTGAAAAATTTGGCTTGTCAGTTGTTGGAAACTTCAAGCCTCTAGTTGCCTATGACCTTTTTCAAAGGGTTCAGGAAAAACTTCAGAAAAATGGCAAGAATATGCCTGTTTATAAGATAGACAATGAAGACTTTCCACTCAGGGGATTAGTAACTTGTAGCCAGTGTAACCAAAGAATGACAGCTAGTTGGTCTAAAGGGAGGTCTCAGAGATACGCATATTACAGGTGTAAATTTTGCAGAAGAGTGAATCTAAAAAGGGATGATTTAGAGAGTAATTTCATTAAACTCCTAAAAGAGCATAGTTATAAATCAGAGTTAAAAGAAATGTTGATTGAAGCTATTGAGGCTAACTTAGAATATAGGGCTCAAGGCAACAAGATAAGAGTAAATGAACTTGAAAAACAAATATTGCAACTTAAGGCTAAAGAGAAGCAGATTGTAGAGAAAAATTTCGGGAATGTTATAAACGATAATCTGGCAAAAGAACTACTTGAAGAAAACGAACAGCAAATATCTGAGGCAACACTAGAACTTCATCAGCATACAGATAGTAGAGATGATGTTATGAAGGTAGTTAAGCATAGTCTTTCCGTGTTAGAAGATATTAGCGGAGTATGGTTAGCTGTGGATTTAGATATAAAGAAACGGTTCCAAAAATTCCTTTTTCCTCATGGACTGCCTTATGACGGTTCAAATTTTGGAACCACTAGATTAGCCTATTGTATAGAGAAAAAGTGGAGTAGTAATCCCCAACAATTTCTTTTGGTAGGCCCGGAAGGAATCGAACCCTCATCAAGTGTGTATAAGACACCCGCTCTACCACTGAGCTACGGGCCTGAGCAGATGAGATTATATCAAATTTCCACTTTCATTTTTCTTAAAATTGTATCTAAAATGAATTTAGAGATTCTTCGCTACGCCGAGTCAGACTCGGCTACACTCAGAATGACAATATAGAAATTGTGCTTTTTGAGTGTGACGAGCGACTCCCTACAGCCTTGCCCTTTGGATAATATCTGCCTCAACTTGCTTTTCATCCCTACCATATTTTAATCTTGATAACTCCTTAATTGCCTGGCCTATTTGTGGTTTTAACATACCTTTCCACTTAACCATATCCTTGGTTGTATCCAAAGAAAACGGCACAACTGGTTCACCTTGAACTTGTGTTTTAATATATGTATGCGGAGATTCAATATTAACCAAATCCTGCTCAGTAAATGTTGGAGTAAATTCATGCTGGAGATAATTTGCATCCGTTATCCCAACCCTGAATGCAACAACCGTACCTACATTTCCAAAAACCGCATTTTTTAAATCCTCACCAATTTGTCCAATAAACTGATTGGCAACTATTAAATTAAGGCGATATTTTCTTGCCTCGGATAAAATATCTGCAAATGTTTCCGTTGCAAAATTTTGAAACTCATCAACATATAAATAAAAATCCCTTCTTTGCTCCATTGGCATATTTGAGCGAGACATTGCTGCAGCCAAAATTTTAGGAACCAAAATTAATCCTAAAAAGTTTGAATTTTCCTCACCAATCCTTCCTTTTGATAAATTCATAATCAAAATTTTTCCCTCATCCATAACTTTTCTCAAATCAAATGAAGATATTGATTGACCAATAATATTTCTCATCATTTTATTTGTAACAAATCGTCCAAACTTTGAAACCGTATAATCCAAGACTTCGGATTTGTGAAAGTCTGTTGTTTGTGCAATCTGATCAGTCCAATACCTTCTTACAACAGGATCTGAAACTTGTGGCAGAAGCTCCCTGACAAAATTAGCATCAGTCATAATTCTCATAACTTCAACAAATGTTGCGCCAGGCTTACTCATAGCAGTAAGCATTGCATTTCTAACACCATGCTCAAAGCGGGGACCAATAATTCCTGTTTTATTTGGATCAAAAAGCTTATACATAAGGCCAATTATTGATGCCACAACAAAATGTTTTTGCTCCTCTGTATATGCCTCAAGCATGTTTAAACCGAAAGGGCGGGCAATATCTGACGGTTCAAAATAAATTACATCCTCTGCTCTTTGTGGAGGTATAAGCTCAAGCATTTCCTCAGCAGCATCACCGTGAGGATCAATAAAACAAAGACCCTTTCCTGCTAAAATATCTTGCACCATCAAACTTTTTAAAAATTCAGTTTTTCCTGTTCCTGTCCTTCCAATTACGTACATGTGTCTCCTTCTATCATCCTCTGCCAAATAAACCGGCCTCTCAATACCTCTAAAAACAGATCTTCCAAGATAAAGTCCGGATGTTGGAATTTTTTCCGGAGCCGGAGCTCTTTTGGAAGAAAGCCATGTAATATACGGAGTTTCAATAGATTTATTAGGAAAATGGAAAATTGATGCAAGCTCATCAGACGTTAATACAGAAGGTTTGGAAAATCTGGGCATATAACGGTAAATAAAATCTGTTAAAAAACTTTTTTCAGAAAATACTTTTGCTCCTGTAAAATTATTGTATGGACCGCTAAACTGCTCAAAAGCAGCCTTAATGTTTGTAAGGTGTGCTTTGGCAGATTCTGATGAGGTGGATGAGGTAACAATCCTAATAATTGTGTCAAAACCTGATTTGGAAATTTTGCTCTCCACTGCCTCCAGCTGTTTGGCATCAGGCGGAGGCTTAGGATTTTTCTCATCCCCCGGATCTTTTTCTTTTTTGATCCATTTTTTACCTGCATCTTTCCATTTACCTCCTGATGGTGAAATCATAAGTTGAACAGCTGCTCCTTCACCTGGCTGCATTTTTGCTAAAGCTGAAGTTATGGCAGAGAGTGGATCTGTTGGCAAATCCCTAAAAGTTTTTATTGGAAAATAATCAGCACTTTTAAGTTTTAGCTGAGTATATGCAGTTTGTGAATTTTCAGAAAAAATATTATATTCAGGAACTTCTTTAATTTCGGCATCAGGATATGCTCCATTAATTTGTTTTTCTAAAAGATCTTGATGAGTTTTATGGCAGGAAACAAAAAATTTGATTGATTCATGAACAGCAACAATTTCAAATGAAACTTGTGGCTGGGGAGTAAAAACAGACAACATCCCACCTGATTTTTGTAAGGAGGCAAAAGTTGCAAAAAGTTGTTCTGCAGCATCAATTTTTATCTCATTTCCTCTTGGGACTTTGACTTGAAGCAAAACAAACTGGAGGGAAGTTTTTTCCCTATTTCTATGCTTTATCCAGCCTACAAAATACTTCTTAAAAAAAAGAAAAATCCCGATAAGCAGTAAAATTGCCGCAAAAAATGCAACAACTACCATTATGAGAGAGACAAAATCTATTCCACTACTTTGTGTTGTAACTTCCATTATTTTAATTTCCTATCTCTAGTTGATCAGAATCATACTTATTCTCAACTTGAGCAGCTTTCCTAATCTTGCCTCTCCTAAGCTTAGTTAATATGTTCCCTGGAGCATGTCTAATTTTATTTCCACCTCCCCTAATTTTATCTGCAATCCTTTTCAATATGTTTCGAAAATCTCTATTTTTTGATTCAACTTCCTCATGAAACTCAAAATTCTCATTACCGGGACTTTCTGCGCCTACAGCGTCTAACTCCGGGGATTGGATTTTTTGTTCCATTGGAGGAGTAGCATCTTCTTCTGTATATGATCTATCATGTGTTCGAACCTCTTCTACAGTATTTTTTATTAAGTCGCGGTCATAATTTCTAGTTTCTTCAACAGTCTCTTCCGGTTCATATTCAGTTTCTGAAGCTAATTCCTTAACATCAGTGCTCATGTTCTAATTATCTCATATCACCTTGATCACGCCAATTGGGAGACGTATAATCCCTCTACATGAAATTTAAGATTTTACAAAAAAAGAAGGATGCAAACAAAACTTTTAGTTTAATTTTGGAAAAGCCAAAAGATTTCAGATTTTATCCCGGACAATATTTAGATGTGGAATTACCAGTAAATGATCCATTAGGAAAAACTAGAATTTTTTCAATTTCTTCATCCCCTTCTGAGGATTTCATAATGCTTACATACAAAACAGGAATAAGTATTTATAAGAAGAAACTTCAAAGTTTAAAGCGCGGGGATATTATTTCTAGCTCACATCCTGCAGGAACAATAGTTTTAGATGATTCATCACCAGCTGTTTTGATACCGGGAGGAATAGGAATTGCCCCCCACAGGTCCATGATTAAATGGGCAGTTGATGGAAAGTTAAACCTACCTATTATATTAATATATTCCAACTCCGATCCGGATTTTATTTTTAAAAAAGAGTTGGATATATGGCAAAAACAATATCCCAAGTTAACCATACATTATGTGATCACATCAAAAGTCGGCCATTTAAATGAAACCAAGGTGAAACAACTATACCCTATACCCTATACCCTATACCCTATCTTCTATCTTGCCGGTCCTCCAGCAATGGTAGATGATTTTGAGGAAATTCTGTTAAAGTTAGGGATTGATGATACATCTATCAGAACTGACAGATTCGATGGCTATTAAATCACTCTCCACAACAAATAAGTTTAAATCCGCAGTTTGAACAAATTGCATCTTTTCTGCCATAAATTCCAATCACAGGTGATCCACATTGCGGACATGGAATCTGATCACTTCTGTATACCACCTTCCCCAAAACCTGATCCAAACTAATTGGCCCAAAATCCCTGGAATCCGTACTTTCCTCCTCATTATCCCCCATAACCACAAACCTATTACCCATAACCTTCTCCACCCTTTTGACTATTTCCCTTCCCCCTTGTTTTATAACAACTATATCCCCAACTTTTGGCTTTACAAACCAATTAATAGACAAGATATCCTGGCCCGGATGCAGATAAGGTTTCATGGAATTTCCATTTACTGTGAATCTGGAAACTGGTATCAATTTTGTCATTGCGAGGAGCGAAGCGACGTGGCAATCTACTTCATTTAACAGATTCCCACGCCCCTGCGGGGCTCGGAATGACAATGGATTACTTGTGCGATACCATTTCCCCTTCAGTTGGATAACCGGAAGGGATTCTTACAGGCTCCATACTTTTGGATTTCCAAAAAATCTCTGCAAATTCCTGAACCGCTGCTAGTAAATCTTGTGCCACCTTTTCATCCACCTCCTGCTTTGCTTTTGAAGCAAGTTTTAATATTTTCCATACTTTTTCATGAAGATCTGGTACATCTTTACTATTTTCTTCTTTAAAATAATCTCCCCAGATAATTCTGACCTCTCTTTTAACAATTTCTGCATGTTCTTCTTTAACGTTTGTAAGCCTTGAAATTTGTGAAATAATCTTTTTTCTCTCCTCAAATGGAGGCTCTGCACTACTTGCTTTAAGTTCATTTATTAAATTATTTATCCTGATTACGCTGTGTGCTGCCATCTGCATCTCGTGCGGATCATAAATCCCGCAAGGAATATCACAATGAGCAAAAACTGGTTTTGTGGGAAGAAGTTTAATTAAAAAGTCCAAAAGTTTCATTACCTAAATTATATAGCACTATTAACAGATGGTTGTAAACAACTGATAATAATTTTAAAGGAGTTATACCTTTCTTTTGCCCACAATATCACCAACCTTTTTCATCATCCAATCTAAGTCCAATCCCGGAGTTGTTCTTGCCACTAAATTACCATCAGTGATGTGCAAAAAAGAAGATTGTTCTCTTCCTCTCCAATCACGAGTCTGTATTAAAGCTTCTCTACAAGACCCACCAGTCTCCTGGCAAACTGCTTCAATACCTGTTCTAAGAATTGTATATCTATTAAATAAAAAGTTAGGAAAATTCCATTCATCAGAGTGGTATGTTTCACCAATCTCTTTCAGGAGAGCATAAAAGCCTACTGGTGCTTCTTCAAAATTAGTTTCTGCTTCCTTACCTTGTGCCATATCCCATATTTTACATATTTATTTCTTTAAATCAAATTTATTATTTCAAATTTTCCAAATATTCTTCTGCTCGCCTCGCTAGACGCGAGTCGTAGCGGGCCAGCCTCGACTAGACCCGTCTCGCCGACGAGGCGGACGTCGAGTCTAGGCGGGCATCAAAGGCTGCTTTATGGATTCTGGCTAAGCTTTTCCATAATCCACATTCTGGCAAGAGTAGTTGGACCAATACCTTTGTGACCGGCTTCTTCTCGAAGTTTCTGAATATCTTTGGGATCGAATCTAATAGTCAGAGTATCTGTCTTATTAGCTTGATGAAACCCAATTAAAGTTCCTTCATCTATTTCATCTAGAACAGAGTGGGTATCCCAAAAATTTGCCTCTTCTTCTAGGGATTTAAATGGTTTGACTGGTTTTATGGTTCCTTTTTTTACATATTTAATTTTTACCATTTTGTCTTCCTCCTATTTGAAAAGTAAATTCTTTATAAAAACTACGCTCTTCTCTGCTTGCAGGTCTAGCTGTAACTAATCCATATTTTCCCTCAATCTTTCTTGGACCTATTATGACAGCTAACACCCTACCCTCATTGGTTTTACCAATTAAAATCCACCTACCTCGCTTTCCATGATAATAAGCGTACCTCCCATCAACAATTTCTCTTACTTCAGAAACTTTAACACCATGCTTTACAATATGTTCAGGTCTATCCTCTTCAATTATCAGTTCCTCAACTACAATATCCATTGTAACACATTGTCTTACAAATTACCAGTACTACTTTAATTGCTCCAAATACTCTTCCGCGTCAAAGGCTGCTTTGCAGCCCATACCTGCTGCAGTAACTGCCTGGCGATAATGGTAATCTGCCACATCCCCTGCCACAAATACACCGGGGATTTTTGTGTGGGTTTCATTTTCCACCACCACATATCCCTTTTCATCCAGAGGAAGTTGTCCTTTTAAAAAGTCCGTATTAGGTTTATGACCTATGGCTATAAATACTCCATCCACTTCCAGCGTACTAATTTCTCCATTTTGAATATTCTTTAACTTAAGGCCACTTACCTTTTCTTGTCCCAAAATCTCCTCAACTACACTATTCCAAATAAATTCCACATTTTTCTTAGACTTTACGAGCTCTTGTAGTACTGGCTGGGCTCTAAGTTGATCTCTTCTGTGAATTACCGTTACTTTTTTACATAGTTTTGAAAGATAAGCTGCTTCCCTCATGGCAGTATCCCCTCCCCCCACAACCACCACATTTTTATCTTTAAAGAAAAACCCGTCACAAACAGCACAAGATGATACACCTTTACCAATCAGACGCTTTTCAGATTCCAATCCGAGCCATATAGCAGATGCACCAGTTGCAATGATCAGAGAATCGGATTTCAGAATTCGGCTTTCTGATTTGATAGTAAATGGTCTATTTTTCAAATCAATGGAGATTACATCCTCATTAATATATCTTGTCCCAAAACGCTGCGCCTGTTTTCGCATTTTATCCATAAGCTCCGGTCCCTGAATGCCTTCATCAAACCCCGGGAAATCGTCAACATCTGTTGTTAGCATTAGCTGTCCACCAGCTTCCATACCAGTAATAACCAAAGGGTTCAAATTACCCCTAGCAGCATAAATTGCAGCAGTTAAACCTGCAGGCCCTGAACCAATAATAATCAATCTCTCAGTCTTTGATTTTTCCATTATCCTCTAATCCTCTATCTTTTTGGACTTGCAGTAGGCGAGGCTGTTTTTTGTTTCATTGAACCAGTTGCCTCCTTTGCTCCCGGGGTAGCTGAAGGTGAGGCGCTCTCCAAAGGAGTAACAGTTGGCTCAACTGTAACTTCTGGAGTGGGTTCAACTTGTGTTACTGCCGGCTGCTGAAAGCGGCTTCTAAGCCAAACAAGATAGCCTGCAATCACCACCAAAACCAAAATGATTATAACAATTGTGACATTTCTATTCAAAGAAATCACCTCCCCCGGGCATCAGCAGCTATATTAGCTTTTCTCGGCTTTAAAATCAATCCTGATGCAAAAAAGCCCATACCTGCACCTAAGGCGACTCCACCTAAGACATCTGACAACCAATGTTCACCCAGATAAATTCTGGTCATACCCATTAAAATAGCAAGAAAAATAAGAATACAACCACTAATAAGCTTCAAAAGCAAATTCTTTGATGAAAAAATTACCATGCTAATAAAAATGGTAATAATAAAAATCGTCCTAGTCATATGTCCTGAAGGAAATGAAAAATCAGTATGAACATAAAATGACGGGAAATCAGCTGCTATTATGCTTCTGTGGAAAAAGTTAGGAGGAGCAGGATGGAAAAGAACCAGTTTACCAAAGATTTCAGCTAATGTTGCTGGAATGATAATTAACCACCCTAAAAATGGCAGAAATTTCAGCCTGGATAGTGATAAAAATGCCATTACTATACAAAAACCAATGGTAATTTCTACACTTCCCGCTAAACTAAAGTAAGAAAAATATTCATCAAATTTTCTTGAAATATTATCTTGCAACTTTACTGTTGTATCAAAATCAATCTGAGTCCATTTTTCTTTTGCAACAGTATAGGAAAAGTACGTAAATAAAATAATAAAGACTGCAGACAGCAGGAATAATTTAGTCCTCACAGACAATCATTCTACAGTAACTGTGCCGGTTAAGGAAGGATTAAGATGATCATGATACTTGAAAGTTCCCGCTGTTGTAAATTTTAATGTTTTTGTCCCTTCCGGTTTTATCAAACCAACCTGATTTAAAATGGGAAATAGCGTGTGGGTAGGATGTGTAGCAGAATTAACTATATGATCTTCATTATCTCCATTTTCCCAAGTTACACTCCCTCCAACTTTAATAGTGATATTTTTAGGAGAGAAACCACTGGAAGAAATCTTTACAACACTTCCCTTCTTCTCTTCCATCATTGCTTCCTCAGTAGATTCTGAAGTAGTTGCAGATTCTGTTGATCTTGGTTGCGGTGTTTGAGTTTGAGATGTTTCCAAAGGAGTTTGTGGTTTTGACCTTGTTAAATACCAGCCTCCAGCAATTACTAACAAAATTACAACTGAAGCAATTACAATATTTCGTGATGACATGGATAGATTTATACTATACTTTTTTTTAAAAGTCCAGCCCCCAATTTTAAAATTCTTGTGCTTGAATGGTAACCTATAACCTTAGTTATGTGTCTTAATTTTGCCCCGGTAAGCTTTGCTGTTCTTTTGTAATACTTTATATTTGAATATCCTCTGGTTGCTGCAATGATAGAAGGTTTTATCTCTTGGACTACACTATCATATTCTTTTTGATGTTCTAAAAAGGGAAGCATTATAACAATGTCTACAAATCTTAATGCTTGTAAAACTTTGGCGCGTTCTTCTTGGGTATGGATGGGGCGACCATCACCTTTTAATTTAGTAACTTTCTTATCAGATTCCAAAAGCACTACCAACATATTCCCTTTCTTTTTTGCTTTTTCCAAAAAAATAATATGACCTGGATGTAAAATGTCAAAGCAACCGCCCACTAAAACTATTTTCCCAGGATTTTGCCCAAATGTTTTTTTGACCTGTTTTACTGAAATTATCCTGCCCATACGCGTATGATACACTTAAGGATTAAGGAAATAAAAAATCATAATATTTATTGCAATTGCTATCAAACACCATGAGCAAAATTTTTTGAGCACAATAATTTGTACATACAAAAGATACAAAGAAAAAATTGTTGCAATAAGAGCAACAGCTCCTATTAAAAGTGTAAACGCGTTCATACCTTGAGGAATAAATAAATCTATTAGTGAATATAAAGCAATAAATCCATAATAGGTCATGCCTATTTTTTCATTCTTAATTCCAAAAGTCCTCCCATATTCTGATCCAACAACTGCCCCGCAATCTCCTCCGATCAAACAATACATTTTCTGACCGGTTTCAACCTCTCTTTTATGCTGATAATATAAATAAAGGGCATTTAAAAATCCTAAAAAAGATAGTATAACAATTATAACCATTATAATTATTATAACGGTTATAAAACTTATATGGTTGAAGCAGGCGGTTACTACTTAACAAGACTTGTTTTCCTTAAAGCTTTGGCTTTTGTATATCTTATTGCATTTTTGGTGGTTGTTCACCAGTTTAGACCACTTTTAGGAGAAAAAGGTCTTTTACCTGTCCCCCAGTTTATAAAAATTGCTCCATTTTCATCTTTCCCAAGCATGTTTTATTTTTTTCCAAAAGATTGGGTTTTTTTGGTTTTTGGACTTTTTGGAGTAGGCCTATCTTTATTTGCTTTAGTTGGACTATCTGAAAAAAATGGTCTTCTTATCCATATGCTAGTTTGGTTTTTACTTTGGCTTATTTATTTATCATTTGTTAATGTAGGACAAACCTTTTATGCTTTTGGCTGGGAGTCAATGCTTTTGGAAACAGGTTTTTTGGCAATCTTTTTAGGAGATTCCTCCTCAAAAGTACCTATTTTAATAATATTTTTAATTAGGCTTGTTTTATTTAAAGATATGTTTGGGGCAGGGCTAATAAAGATACGTGGTGATCCTTGCTGGAGGGATTTGACTTGCCTTATATACCATTATGAAACCCAGCCTATTCCTAATCCTTTAAGTTGGTTTTTCCATTGGATGCCAGTTTGGTTTCATAAAATGGGAGTTTTATATAATCATTTTGTAGAGCTTATTATTCCATTTTTCTTTTTTGCCCCTCAGCCTTTTGCATGGATTGCCGGACTTTTAACCGTATTCTTCCATGGAATGCTAACTTTAAGCGGTAACTTTGCTTTTTTGAGCTTTTTAACTTTAATTTTAACCATAAGCACATTTCCGGACGCAGTACTTTCTAAGATTATTCCTTTATCCATTCCTGCAAGTTTAACATTTACAAACTTCCATAGTTTTTCAGTCACATTAGTTACAATTTTAGTTGGGCTTCTAAGCATTAAGCCAATTCTAAATTTATTCTCTCCAAATCAGATTATGAATACCAGTTTTGATCCGCTTCATCTTGTTAATACTTACGGGGCTTTTGGAGCAATTACAAAAGTAAGGAACGAAATTATTATTGAAGGAACTGATGAACAATCTATTACAGAGAGTACTAAATGGGAAGAGTATGAGTTTATTGGAAAAGTAGGAAAATTAGATAGAATTCCTGCTCAAATTGCACCATATCATTTAAGGCTTGATTGGCTGATGTGGTTTGCAGCATTTAATAGAAGGGTTCAAGATGCCTGGTTTATTCATCTGATGCAAAAGATCCTAATAGGAGACAGACAAACTTTAGCACTTCTTAGAACAAATCCATTCCCAGAGCAACCACCAAAATATGTACGGGCTCTAATTTATAAATATAATTTCACAACACCTGAGGAAAGGAAACGAAGTGGAAACTTTTGGAAAAGAGAACTAATTGGAGAATACTTTCCGGCTGTTTCTTTAGAAAATGAAGAATTTAAATCAATCTTAAAACAGCTTGGATGGTAAATAACCCAAAAAGAATGCTAAGCAGTCCTGCTACTATACGAAGATATAATTCTAGCTTTGGGAATTTATTTGCAGAATAAGTAACAGGAAGACCAATTAGAAAACTGGCTAAACTCATTGATAAAATGGATCCCAAACCAAATACTAATATATAAAGCAGTCCATCCAAGAGGGAAGATATTGATGATAGAACTAAAAGCATAAGAGCACCACTTCCTGCAAGTCCGTGTACTAAACCTATCATAAAAGGAAGGCGATGAAAATGTATTGGCTTTTTCACTTCATGTAAATGCTCATGAAGCAATTCCCCGTGTTTATGTTTATGGACATGAAGCTTTATTTTCCCTCCAATTACTGCGCGTAACCCCAAAAAAATAAGCATTATTCCTACAATTAATTCAAATATCAGACTTAAATTTTGTGGAATAGAGATTCTCAAAATCAAAACTAAAATGCCTACTACCAAAAGCATTGTTGTATGACCCAAACCCCAGACCGTCCCTATGATAATTGCTTTATAAGGTTTTTTACTTTCATTGACAATTGTTGATACGGCAATAACATGATCCGGCTCAAAAGCATGTTTTATTCCCAAAATAAATCCCAAAATAAGAGTAAAAAGCATGCTGGACATATGTATTTAGGGAGTTTATCACAAATTTGTAGTAGAATACCCGTGCTTTATGAAACAGATTATTGTTGCCCTACTTGTCATTGTTACTATCATAACTTTGATTGTAACAGCTTTCACAATAAATCAAGTTAGTCAGGAAGATCAAAGGCTTAAGAGTGATCTTGAGTATCGTTCTATCCTTCTTGCTGAGAGTCTCAAGGATACAATTGAGGGTGATTTTATTAATAAATCACCAGATAACATACAAGATATAGTTGAGAGATTTGCAAATAAAGAAAGGTCCGCAGGATTGGGAATCTATGATAACAAAGGAGGTGCTATCGCCTTCTCCTCAACCATTCCTGAGGCAACATTTTCTGCTCAACAAATAGTTGCTGATGCCATGGATTCGGATAAAGCAAATGGATCTTTCGCCAATCTTGGAGATAAAAAAGTCTATCTTTTGGCAGTCCCTCTACACTCTGATAAAAGCGTGGTGGGAGCTATGATGGTTGTTCAAAATGCATCATATATAGATGATGGTTTAGCAGAAATTTGGAGAAGCAATCTGATAAGGCTTGTTATCCAGGCTTCTTTATTATCATTGGCAACACTCCTTTTGGTACGATGGATTATTTATGAACCGATCAGAGGCTTGGTTGAAACATTAAGATTGGCAAGAATGGGAAATATTCAACAACAAAACCCCCAAAATTTACCTTCTTCTTTATTTTTTAGACCTTTGGTAAAAGAGATTACTAATGTCAGAAAGAGTTTATTTGAGGCAAGATCAACTGCAAGGGAAGAAGCCCGGCTAAGACTGGAAAAAATAGATTCTCCCTGGACTACACAAAGATTAAAAGAGTTCTTAAAAGACATTTTAAAGGGGAGGAATATTTTTATGGTATCAAACAGAGAACCATATATTCATACCAAAAACGGGGGCAAAATCAGTTATTTTCTGCCTGCATCTGGTATGGCAACTGCAATTGAACCTGTCATGCAAGCTTGTGGAGGAATGTGGATTGCACACGGCAGTGGGGATGCGGATAAATTGGTTGTTGACCAAAATGACAAAATAGAGGTTCCGCCAGATGAGCCAAAATATACTCTTAAGCGTGTTTGGTTAACCGAAGAAGAGACAGCAGGCTATTATTATGGTTTTTCTAATGAAGGCTTGTGGCCTCTTTGTCATATTGCTCATACAAGACCAACCTTTAGAAAAGAGGATTGGGATGAGTATGTTAAGGTAAACCAAAAATTTGCAGATACTATTTTATCTGAGATAAAAAATGAACAAAGGCCAATTGTTTTGATTCAGGATTTTCATCTTGCTTTGGTTCCAAGATTAATAAAAAATAAAAGATATGATGCTGTTATTGGTCTTTTTTGGCATATTCCCTGGCCTAACCCTGAATCTTTTAGCATTTGTCCTTGGAAAAGGGAGATTCTAGATGGAATGCTGGGTGCTGATCTTTTGGGATTTCATATACAACTTCACTGCAATAATTTTATTGAAACCATTGGGAGAGAATTGGAATCATTAATAGATTTTGAAAAATTCACAATTACAAGAAATAACCA
Organism: uncultured Gammaproteobacteria bacterium; assembly: GCA_964387865.1. Taxonomy (GTDB): domain Bacteria; phylum Patescibacteriota; class Microgenomatia; order Daviesbacterales; family UBA10151; genus CAYLXC01. The sequence goes on from CAYLXC010000011.1 coordinate 20,545, forward strand.
TTCCTCCCTAATAAAACCTTTTCCAATAAGTATTGCTTTTCCAAATGGATTTGACCATCTTAAAAATCTAAATTATAAATTGGATGCGGGGAAAGTTCTAAAAAACCTAGGGATAAGTACAAAATATATTGGGATTGGAGTTGACAGACTTGATTATACCAAAGGCATTTTAGAAAGATTTAAAGGAATTGAGATATTTCTAAAAAAATATCCCGCTTACATAGGAAACTTTACATTTATTCAAATTGCTGCACCGTCAAGAAGCAAGATAAAAAAGTATAGTGATTTTACCCAGGAAGTGGAAAAGGAAGCTGAAAGGATTAATTCTCTTTTCAAAGTAAAAAAATGGAAGCCTATTTTGCTAATTAAAAAACATCATTCTCATGAGGAACTCCAAATATTTTACAAACTTGCCAATTTTTGTCTGGTTTCATCTTTACATGACGGTATGAATCTGGTTGCAAAAGAATTTGTTGCAGCAAGGGATGATGAGAAAGGGGTTTTACTTTTAAGTCAGTTTACAGGAGCATCTAAAGAACTTAAGGATGCACTTATTATAAATCCTTATAACGGAGAACAGAGTGCTGAAGCTATAAAGAAAGCCTTGGAAATGAATGATGCGGAACAGACAAAAAGAATGCAGGATATGAGAGAAACTCTTAAAAATTATAATGTTTACCGCTGGTCAGCAGAACTTCTAAAAACAATTGTAAATTTAGGTTAATATAGAAATATCATGTTGGATCTAAAAAAACTCTCATATAAGCTTCTTTTAACTAATAGAAGAAAGGTTAAAAATTTTCAATATACTATACCATCCCCTATTTCATACCCTTATCAATGGCTTTGGGATTCCTGTTTTCATACCATAATACTAACTCACTTCAATATTTCAGATGCTAAAGCGGAAATTATGTCTCTTCTTTCAAAGCAATTTGATAATGGCCTAATTCCTCATATGATTTATTGGGACAAAAGTAGAAAAACTAATTTTCCGAAAATTAAATGGGGTAAAGAAGATACTTCAACAATAACTCAACCTCCAATGATTGCTTATGCAGTTTGGCAAATTTATAAAAAAGATATGGACAAAACATTTGTAAAACAAATTTATCCTCCTCTTTACCATTTTTACAGATATTTACTTACAGAACGTGATCCTCATGAGAATCATTTAATTGGGATTATGAATCCGGATGAATCAGGTGAAGATAATTCCCCAAGATTTGATGCTCCTTTGGGATTGCCATCAATTCATTCCTTTAAAGAAAATAGTAGAAGAAGAAGAGAACTGATTAAGAAACATATTTCTTGTAATTTTGATGCACCTTTTTGTATGAGGAACTTTTTTTGGGTAAAAGATGTTCCATTTAACGCAATAATGGTTGAAAATTTAAATATTTTATCTAAACTTGCGGAAAGCTTGGGTCATATGCAGGATGCTAAATTTTTCTCAAAAGAGGCAGGAAATATTAGCCAAGCAATGAGGAAATTAATGCTTGAGGATGATATTTTTTGGCCAACTTACGGGAGAGAATATACAAAAATCAAAGTTAAAACCTGGGCTATTTTTTCACCACTTTTTGCAAAGATATTAGATGAGAATGAAGCTAAAAAATTAGTAGAAAAACATTTACTTAATCCTAAAGAGTTTTGGACAAATTATCCTGTACCAACAGTTTCCATAGATGAACCCTCATTTGATCCTAAAGGCTTTTGGAGAGGACCAACATGGATTGGGACAAACTGGTTTATTTATAAAGGGTTGATGAGGTATGGTTTTTCTGATGTTGCCAAACAAATTAAAAAATCATCTATTTCTCTTTTGGAAAAGGGGGGATTTAGAGAGTATTTTAATCCTCTCACAGGAGAGGGTCAGGGAGCAAAAGAATTTAGCTGGGGGGGGTTGGTTTTGGATATGGTAGATTAATTAACTAGTTGCCAGTAATTTTTCTCTTTCTAATTTTGCCTTAGCCTTATTTCTTAATAAAAGTTCATTTTTTGCAATTCTATCAGCAATTCCCTTTTCAACAATTTTTTGACATTCGGAATCCGGGCAAAATGTTTGGATATAGGTTATAACGGATGTTCCCGCCTTTTCTTTCCAGCTTTTACCATCCAGTCTTTCCTTACCACATCTAACACAAGGATTACTCATAAGATTTAAGTAGATAAAGATAATTCAGACGAATGAAAGAGGAATCTATATCTAACTGTTTTAAGAGTATAACAGAATTAACTGCTTAAAACAAGGCTTGTCTTGTCCAACGCAAGCTGAGCATGACTTTCCAGGCTAGATTTGTCGCATATGTATTTTAACTTTTTCAGAAGTGCTCCCCTGAGTTAGAGTGCTTAACAATAATTAGCTATCTTGACAAAATATAGAATGACATGTACACTATGTACGTATGATTCTACACGTAACTGAACTTCGAAATCAAATATTCCGGGTATTTAAAATGGTCGATGCCGGTGAAGACATCACTATTATTAAAAAGGATACTAATAAAAAGTACAAAATTGTTCCTGTTAAAGAAGCTCCCAAGAAAGACATAGTAAAACTGGCCAAAGAGATGGGAGAGATTGGATTAAAGGCTCCATCCCTTAAGAAAATGAAACAGATTTTTGAATCAAGGTATGAATAGTCTTTATCTTGATACTAATTTTTTTATTTACTTATCAGACAAGACCTCCCCTATTTATAAAATATGCGCTAAGTTTCTTGGGTATTGCAGGAAGAACAATATCTTAACTGTAACATCTGTCGAAACTATTCAAGAAATTATTCATCTAGCCAAAAATACTAAACAACTAGATAAAGGTTTACGGACATCCAAGATCTGTTTAAAAATAGTAGATGATATTTTACCAATCAATGAAACTGTTATAGGCAATTATCTAAGGTATGCTTCTACCTATAAGAGTGCTGGTAGTAGAGACTTAATTCATTTAGCAGTATGTATAGAAAATAAAATAAATAAAATCGTCACTTTTGATAGAGATTTTGCAAAGTTTAAAGAAATAGATATACTTCATCCTCAAGATATTACAAGTTGAGCTAATCAAGAGGTTATAATAATAGATTTCAACTCCGCTTGGTAGATAACATTAAACTTACTATAAAAAGAGTGCTACTTACAGAAATTATTAGCAGGAGTGAAACCATCCCAACTGAAGCCGGTGGCGGTAACATTAGTAACAGAAGTGGTATAGCAGCCTGAAGGAGCATAATTAAGTCTAAAGGTGACACTGCCATCCTCTCCAGTTGTCCCCACCCCATTCCAAGAAGCCCCTGAATCATGGTTAAGGGTGATAGAAATAGAAGCTCCGCTGACTGGATTACCCAAGTTGTTAACCAGTGAAACAGTATCTAAGAGATGTCTATTTTGCTGTTTTCCACCTTCAGTGGCATAAGAGATGGAACTGACAGTGACAGTATCCCCGGGTACAGGGGTTGGGGTGGGTGTAGGGGTGGGTGTAGGGGTAACACTAGGTGAAGCGGTTGGTGTGGGAGTAGGAGAGGATTCCGGATAGAGGAAGTTTACACCATTGATATCATCCTGATGAAGCACACGGCGAACACCATCATAGAAAGGTTCCATCACCGCACCTTCCACATTAGAATGACCCAAACCCAAACCATGACCGAATTCATGCAGCCAGACAGTTTGAGTATCAAAAGTATTATTTGGGATACTTCCCGCATCTCCGACAAACCAGCTGAAATTTTGATTATCCAACACCATATCAAATTCATCTGTGGAGGTGCCATACCAGGTAACTCCCAAAACAGCCGGGTCTTTAATGTCTAGCCAGCCAACATCATTTTTGCCATCAAAGTATTGTGGTCCTGGACACTCACGAACTAGGGAAGGACAACGAGTAGTATCCCCACCATCTTGATAGACGAACTTGGAAGTAGCAACATTAGTCCAGGTAGCTTGAGAGGCAAGCCAGACATTTCTGTGGTTATTTAGATTGCCAGGAACACCTTGAGGGTTGTAGTTGACAGTAACAAAGTCATTACCAGAATTCGTGTCTGAGAAAACATCCCAAACCAAGCCAGTGGTGCTAAATTGGGCTGAGTTAATTGGTCGAGCGTCAGGATAGGCTCGAAGAAGAGCTGCTCTGGCTTTAGCTTGGGGATCCTCTCTTTCTTGTACAGCCACCAGGATCTCAACGATTGCATCATGTCCATTTACCTTAATTAAACCTTGAACATAAGCCGCCCGAATCTGGTTTCTTTGAGAATTACTCTGGGCAAAAACAGGAAAGCCAATGATGAAGAGTGCGGCTAGGAAAATGGTACTGGCTAAGAAAAATAACTTTAGTCTTATGGTAGCCATATCTTTGGATGGTTTTACTATAACATAGATTCAATCGGATTGTCAAGAAATTTGGAAGCCATACATCTGGTTGAATCACCAAAAAATGATCTAGGGACTGATCTAGGGACGGTCCTAGGAGAGATTATTGGAACAACCCAAATTAAACCTAGGTTTCTGGGCTCCCCCGTGTGGATTAATAACCTACCTTCGGTAGGACGAACAGCTAGTTCAAATCAGAAATTTGAAAGAGCAGATCAAATCCCATATGGGAAAACAACAAAAAATACCAGAACTTATTTTACCACTTGTTAATAAATATATAAAAACTACAATCAGGATTATGAAACCTATTAAACAAGAAGATGGTCTTGGGTGCGCAGTCGCATGCGTTGCCTTTGTTCTAAATATATCCTATCAAGAAGCATTAAGGTTATTTACTGATGGGCAAATAAGAGTAAGAGAAAAAGCAAACTTTTATTGTCCTGAAATAGTCGAGATATTAAATAGTAAAGGGTTGAAATATAGGTGGCAAAAGCTTGGCAAGAAACCGATAAAGGAAATATATAGCGATTATTCTATAGTTTTTATTAAAAGATCAGAAAACTATCCATATGGACATTTTCTTGCAAGATACAAAAACAAATGGATGAATCCTTGGATAAATCTACCAGATAAAAATATCAAAGCAGGGTTCCAGGATATACTTCGTGAAGAGCCTACTTACGTAATCTACAGGAGTTTATAACTACATCAAAAAGTATCAGCTCCCCTGAATTGGAGCAGTTAGGGTTGGTACTACTGGCATTAATAGAATTAGAAGATGGCACGAGTTTCGCACTTCCTGTCATTCCGAGCGTAGTCGAGGAATCTCTCTCAACCCAATCGCTGTTGTGTGAGATCCCTCCATATGTCCTTCGGACTTAGTCGGGATGACAACTGCGAAACTCGTGGATGGTTTTGAACCAATATTTACTGCGAAGCAGCAAGCTCTGCTTATTTAATTCCTATTTTCCAAACTCCTTTTTCTCTAAAAGCTGGTATGGTCTGGCGTTTAGCCGCATTTAAAACTACCGGACCTGGCTTTCCTATTTTCATCGCATATTCTGTAGCTTCAATAATTTTATACCCCTTTAAATAGGCTAATCTTTTATGCAAGGCTTCCATAAGAGATAGTGAAATTATCCTTTCTATTGTTTTAGTTTTTTTGTCATCATGATATTCTGAAAAAGAATGATAATAAGTAGTTTTTTCTTTTTCTCGGATAATTATCCCTGGATACCCTAACCTATATAATTGATAATTTATAATTACTCGACCAATTCTGCCATTACCATCATTAAAAGGATGAATTGTCTCAAATTGTAGGTGAAATTTAGAAATTTTGTCCACAAAATAACTGATACTATCACTCGAATATTCAATTAAAGCCTCTTTTAGTAAAGACTCTACATGTTCAGGAGCAGTTGCAATAAAAGTCCCTATTCGTACATACTCCCCTTTTTTACGAAGTTTTCCTGCAATGCTTTCATCAATATTTCCTATTAACATTTGATGTAAAAACAGAATAATTTCTTTTGAAAGTTCCTCTGAAGATTTAGTTCGGATATACTCCATTACCCTTGCCAAATTTTTAGCCTCAAAAACCTCACGGAGACTGACGTTTCGCGATACTTCCATCTCAAGTAAAATCTTTTCTGTTTCTTTAAGAGTTAAAGTAGAATTTTCTATAGCATTTGAGTTGTAAACACTTTCCGGAACTTCAGCTTCATCTATAAGTTTTAGTAAAGAATCTTTACCAATCTTTAATCGGTCATATTCTCGTTTTAAAACTTCTATCCTATCTTGAATTGCAGTCGAGATTGACATAACGTAAGTATTATATCAAATTCACGCTATTTTGTCAATTTAGCGTGAATTATATGCACTTTACGGTATAGATTCACGTTATTTTGAACTAAGCTCCTCAAATGGGACGATTTTAGAACAGCAAACTGGTTGGAGATAATTGATATAGATTCCCGCTTTCCCGGGAATGACATGGAAGTAATTTCGTTAGAACTGCAAAACTCGTGTATTCCACTCTAGTACCATGACATATCGGGTAAGACTTAATGTTTTTTTAATGATTATTTAATATACTTTTTATATAATAGATCTTATGAGATTACTACTTATAGAAGACGATAGAGAAACTGCGAATACTATTAAGGAGCAGTTAGAAGATAACTATACTGTAGAGCTTGCTTTTTCAGGGGAAGATGGAGAATATCAGGCAGAGATTAATGAATATGATTTAATAATTTTAGACCTTGGTCTGCCAGATATGAATGGTTTAGAAGTCTGTCAAAAAATTAGAGAAAATAAGATACAAACACCGATCTTAATACTTACCGGAGAAGATGGTACTGATAAAAAAGTATCCCTGCTGGACTGCGGAGCTGATGATTATTTAACCAAACCTTTTGCAATAGATGAGCTAAAAGCCCGGGTAAGAATGCTCCTTAGACGTTCCCCTAAACTTTCAAGTTCTAACATTCTCTCAATTGGGGATTTAACTATTGATCTTAACAAAATGAGCGTGACTCGAGGCGAAAGAATCATAACTTTACGGCGTAAAGAATTTTATTTGCTTGAATATTTGGCTAGAAATGTTGGAAGAGTCATCACCAGGGAAATGATCTTAGATCATATTTGGGAGTCTAGTGCGGAGCCTATTACTAATGTCATAGATGTACATATTAAATATCTGAGAGATCAAGTTGACAGGCCTTTTGACAAAAAACTCATAAAAACGGTACATGGAATGGGATACAAGATCGAAGCTTAAAAAGTCCGCCTACGTTGAAGCTACGGCGGACAAAGGAAGGGGGTGACATAAGTTGAAAGAAATACTAGAAAAGATTTTAATTAATAAATCTTTGAGAAACAAAAAATCAATACAAAGTTTAGCACTGACTTCAGGTTCAGCCTTTGCTCCTTGGGGAAGTATCTAATCTGGCTTGTTGATTTTCTTATTTTTATCAGGTAATAATTCGATGGGATGTTTTCAATCATTAAAAAACTTATTACCCCAAAATCCCCTAATAAGGACGTGGCTAGACGTGAGTTCATCCTTAATATTCTATTAGTAGGATCTCTGATGTTGGTGCTAGCTGGATTGGTGGAAAACTTGATTTATTTCAATTTATCCAATTTATCAGATTATCAATACCATGGTATTAACCCTTTGATCACATTTGCCTTTGCCATTTTTTTAGCAGGACTTTTTGTACTTTCAAAAATAGGCAAAGTTAGACTTTCTGCCTTTATTTTCATTTATTTTATCTTTCTTTCTAGTGCCTATACATCTTTCTATTGGGGAATCGATGTCCCTCAAGCTCTTTTAATGTACTCGGTCGTTATTGTGATGTCTGGTATCCTGATTAACACTAAGTTTGCTTTTATAACTACCCTTTTGATCGGTTTAATCTTAGCTATTCTCTCGTTTTTGCAAGTCAATAATATCCTGCCGGCAAATGTGAATTGGAGGAATCAACCACAGACTTTTGGAGATACCCTTGTTCAGATAGTGACTTTGGCAATTATAGCTACGGTTTCCTGGCTTTTCAATAGAGAAATGGAAAGAGCTTTAAGAAGGGCTTGGAGATCTGAAGCTGCAGTAAAAAGACAAAGAGATAAATTAGAAATTACGGTTGAAAAGCGGACTAAGGAGTTAAAACGGATTCAAGCCGAAAAAATGGCACAGCTTTACCGTTTTGCAGAATTTGGTAAATCTGCTTCAGGTTTGTTTCACGACTTGGCTAACCCATTAACATTAGTTTCCCTTAATTTAAAGCGGCTTAATCGTAAAGTAAAACAACCAAAATTAGTTGAAACTGAGGTTGCACTGCAGCGGGCCATTACCGGAACTAAACGTTTAGAGAATTTTATTTATGCTGCCAGAAAACAGATCCAACATCAGGAGGTTTTACAAGAATTTTCGATTAAAGATGAAATTAATCAGGCAATTCAAATGGTTGAACACAGAGCTAGAAAAAGTAGTATTACCATAGTTTTTAAGCCACACCAGAACATTAAGATTTTTGGTAACCCAGTTAAATTTAACCAGCTAATAACTAATTTACTCACAAATGCAATTGATGCTTATGACAGAGTTAAGAAAAGAAGAAGGCTGGTTGAGATTAGAATGGAGAAAGTAAATAGTAATGTTAGATTAGAAGTTCAAGACTGGGGCTGTGGAATCAGCCAAGCAGATCTACCCCATATCTTTGATCCCTTATTTACTACTAAAGGTATTGAAAAGGGTACAGGAATTGGACTTTCAATTTGTAAAGATATTATAGAGAAAGGATTTGAAGGCAACTATCTTGTTGAAAGCAAAAAGGGTGTAGGAACAAACTTCACTATTGAATTTCCTATTAAAAAATATGCAAGACAAAATAATTGATTCTATCAAACATGGTGTTGATTATTTAGTTACGCAGCAACAAAAAGATGGCAGTTTTTTATCTCTGTCTTCTCCAAATCCTGACAACTTTGATAAAGCGCTAAAGTTTCACTCCACCTT
>CAYLXC010000012.1:0-27884 GCA_964387865.1 uncultured Gammaproteobacteria bacterium
TTTTTTCATCCCAAATGTAAAGATCTCTTACCTTTCCTTGCTTTTTTTTCCCAAATCCTTTTAGATTAACTGTTTTTAAAACATGCGGAATGTTTTTTATGATTGTTCTTTTATCTAACATAGCCATTTGACCCGCCTATGGCGTGGTCTCCTGAGGAGCGAAGCGACAAAGGATCTCCTTCATGTTTATTACTCCTTCACATACTCCTCCAACCCAATCTTTTCCAGCTTCTCAGCTTTTTTCAGAACCCCTTCAGCCAAAGATTTCTTATATTCTATTAATTTTTGTTCCAAACTTTTATCCGATGTTGCCAAAATTTGGATTGCCAAAATGCCGGCATTTTTAGCTCCGTTTATAGCAACAGTAGCTACAGGTATTCCTGGGGGCATTTGTAAGGTTGCAAGTAGTGCATCTATTCCATCTAATTCATCTGGTCCTCCATGTTTAAGCGGTATGCCAATTACTGGAAGAGGAAAATGTGAAGCAACAACACCCGCTAAATGTGCAGCAAGTCCTGCCCCACAGATTATCACCTTCCCACCATTTTTATGAAACTTTTCGACCAACTCTAATGTCCTTTTAGGGGATCTGTGAGCAGAAGAAATTGTTAACTCATAATTTATTCCAAACTCATCCAAAACTTTTGCTGCTTCTCCCATTGTTTCTAGTTCTGTATCAGATGCAGAGATGATGAGTACTTTGTTCATAGATTCATGTCTCAATTCCTCTTAATTTAACCATATCTGTAATTTTATTCGCAAGCTCCAAAGCTTTCTTACTAGCATTACCGATATAATTTTTTGCATCTAACAAATTTCTTAATTCATTAGGATTAATATATTTATTAATTTCTTCTGACTCCATAAGTAATTTTTCCATAGGATTCTCATCCCCATTTTGTATTGCTTCCAATACACTCATGGAAATTTCTCTTAAAACCTCATGCATCTTTTGTCTGTCAGCTCCATTTTTTACAGCCTCTATAATAATCAGTTCTGTTGCAGAGAATGGCCAGTAAGTAGCTAGGTTTTTGGTTATTCGTTTATCGTTAATCATTAATCCGGAAACAATATTTGCAGCAGAAGTTAGCATCTCATCTATTGCTAAAAACATTTCAGGGATGGCAACTCGTCTATTTGCAGAATCATCCAAAGTTCGCTCCAATAACATGTGGGCAGCATTATCCCATGTGGTTTTTGAGAGATTAACGACTAATCTTCCTAGAGAACAAATTTGTTCTGATTTTATTGGATTTCTTTTAAAAGGCATTGCCGATGAACCAACTTGAGATTTTCCAAATGGTTCCTGCCACTCACCAAATCCGGGAGATTGCATAATCCTCAAATCAAATGCAAATTTATACAAAGATTGCGCAATTGATGAAAGCAAATTTCCCACCCAAACTTCTATTTTTCTGGGGGAAGTTTGGTTTGTAACCTCAAATGCTTCTAATCCCCCTAATCCTTCTAACACTTCTCTTTCCATCTGCCGGGCTTTTTCCAAATCCAAAAGCCTTACAAAACTCGCTGAAGTTCCAACAGCCCCTTTTATACCTTTTGCTTTTAGATTTTTCTTTACAAATGTAAGAAATTCATAATCCATTAAAAGATCCTGAGCATAAAAAGCAAATCTATATCCTAATGTTGTTGGTTCAGCCGGTTGTAAGTGTGTATATCCCATGCATGCAAAATCAGCATACTTGACTATTTTTTCTCCAAATGTTTTTATTAAAATTATAATTTGTTTTTCTACTAAATCCAAAGCTTCAGAAAGTCTAATTGTTTCACAATTATCAGAAATATCCATGCTTGTTGCACCGAGATGAATTTTTCCTCCCCCAACTTTTGCTTTTTCCGCAAATTCTTTAATTGCTGCAACAACATCATGACTTGTATCTTTTTCAATTTCCCAAATTCTTTCAATATCCAAATTTTCTTGATTTTTTTCCAAATCAGATAGTTCATCTTTTGAAACTAAACCTTCTTTACTTTGGGCCCTTGCCAGCTCGACCCAAATTTTCCTCCAGAGTCTGTACTTATTTTCTTCAGAAAAGATCTTCCTCATATCTTCAGATCCATATCTCCAGGAAAAAGGTGATGTATACCTACTGTAATCTTTGTTTTTCATAGTTTTCCCCTGTCATTCCCGCGCAAGCGGGAATCCATCCAATAATGATTTATGGATCCCCGATCAGGTCGGGGATGACGCTTCGCGTCAGTGTCTGAAAGCCCTCCTTCCTGAAAATACCATTGGTATTCCGAATTCACTCGCTGCATCCACTGATGCTTTATCATTAATAGATCCCCCTTGCTGCAAAATTGCTTTTATTCCATATCTTGCAGCCAGTCTAACCGAATCATCAAATGGAAAAAAGCTATCACTTATTAGAATACCACCTTCTGCAAATTTACCTGCTTGTTCTAAGGCAATTTTAGTTGCACCAATCCTTGAAGTTTGACCGGAACCAATTCCCCTGGTCATTGGAAAATCTTTATCTACCACCAAAACAGCATTTGATCTGACTGCCTTAACTGCTTTAAATCCAAATCTCATAAGGTTTAGTTGTTTTTTTGTAGGCTTAATTTTTGATACGACTTTCCAATTTTTAAAACTTCTCTCCACATCATCATCAAAATCCTGTAAAAGTACTCCTCCTGCAAAATATTTTAGATCCCACTTTTCCCTTCTTTCATATGGAATTTCTCCAAACGTATAAATTCCCATACTTTTTCTTACCCGTTTCAAAAAATCTAATGCTTCATCTGTAATATCAGGCACTGCAACTACGTCAACATTTCCCTCATTTTCATACTTAAAGGTAGCGATAACCTTGGCAGCATTTAGATCCATTTTCCGGTTCAAAACCATCACCCCTCCAAATGCAGAAACAGGATCTGCTTTTAATGCTCTATCCAATGCTTCCGTTGCATCCTTACCAGTTGCTATGCCACAAGGGGAAAGGTGTTTTATTACACAAGCAGCATTCTCTTTAAATTGCCTCACAGTTTCTATTCCGGAAAAAATATCTCCGGTATTTGTTCCAGAAAGTTCTCTTCCCCAAAGATGTTTTAATTTTGACAGCGGGGTATTAGAATTTGGAACTAAATAAAGAGCTGCCTTCTGATGCGGATTTTCACCATATCTTAAATCTTTGAATTTTCTTATCGGAATTGTCACCTCTTTTGGAAACCTTTCATTTGATAAAAAGTTACCAACTAAAGAATCATATAAGGATAAATTATAAAAAGCTTTCCCAGCCAACTTTTGTCTTAAATCTTTTGTGACATCTCCGCTTTTTAATGCCTTCCCAACCCAATCATAATCTGATGGATCAGTCACGACCAAAACATTCTCATAATTTTTTGCAGCAGCTCTTATCATAGTAGGTCCCCCGATATCAATATTTTCTACAGATGGCTTTTCATCAAATGGATAAAAATTGCAAACAACAACATCAATTTGCGGGATACCCATTTTATTTGCCTGATCCACATGATTAGAGTTTCTTCTGTCGAATAATATTCCGCTTTCTATTTGGAAACTTATTGTCTTTACTCTGCCGTCAAATGAATCACGGGGATTTCCGGTAATTTCTTCAACTGGAACAGCTTTTATACCATGATCAGTCAATTCTTTATATGTACCAGCCGTTGAGATAATCGTGTATCCCAACTTCACTAAAACTTTCGCAAAATCCGAAATGCCTGTCTTATCATATACAGATAAAAGTGCAAAATGCGAAATCGTCATGGTCCTTTAGACCGAAGGTCGCAAGGACCTAGGGTCCTTATAATACAAACCTTTTTATTACATCAGCTACCCCGTCGTCCTCCACTGATGGCGCAATATAATCTGCAATTTCTTTTAGATCTGGAACAGCATTACTCATTGCTATTTTAAGTCCGCAAGCCAAAAGAAGCGGAAAATCATTATATCCGTCTCCCACACCAATTATTTCATGCGTATCAATTTTTAGTAATTTAGCAACTTCAAATATACCGTGTTGTTTGGTTGCAAGAGCGTGAGTTATGACAACACCAAATCTGCCTATTTCCCATGAAACACCTTTATGAACCGAAAGATTTTTAATTTTAGAAAGCTTATCTTTTAGCTCCTCTGCAGCTTGATGTTCTAAACTAAAAATACCCGCTTCGATAGGCTTTCTTGGAACATAATCTTCTTTGTAATCACTATCCAACCCGTCCGTATCTTGTATAATAAATTTCAAATCGTATTTTTTCTTAAATTCCTTGACAATTTTTATAACCTCATATAAATCCTCTGTTCTAATTTTTTCTTCATGTAAGATTTTTAAAGTCTTACTGTCAATAACTTGTGCTCCTCCACTAATTATTGATGGCCCTGAAAGATTTAAGTGTTTAAGTATTGCACGAGAATAAAATAGAGGTCGTTGGGTTGCTATACCGATATGTATTAGTTTTGAAGCGCTCTTAATTGCCTGTTTAACAACGGGTGAAGGCATTGCATCCATTTCGTTTGCAATTAATGTTCCATCACAATCTATTATTAAAGCTTTAAATTTCTTTCTCTTTATATTATTTTTCATTTTATGTTAAAACATCCTCCAATTTTTCAGATTCTTGAGCATTTTTTATCTCCATGGCGATTCTTTTACCCATACTAATATTTTGTCCGTAAAGATAACCGCTGTATGGAGTTGCAAATATTCCGGGAGATCCCGGCATTCTTGGAGAAATATCAAAAACAATTATCTCTTTTTTAGGTGGACCGGGAGTTATCACAGTTTGTAATGCAAAGGGGCCAATAACTCCAGGCGGCATCATTTCTTGACAAGCCTTCACAAATTTTTCACCCAAATCATATGCATCTTCCAAAAGTGACTCCAAAACTGTTACAGCTATATGTCCTGCTTCCTCATATTTAATTCCTATTTTTTTAATTAAATCTTCTTCATAAAGGGATGGTAATTTAGTAAATCCTTCTACGCTGGTTTGTCTTCTGGTGTCAGTGCCTATAAGTTCAACTCTATTACTCAAGGGAGAATAGAAAAAGTTAAAATTTACCTGGACTCCTACAACAAATTCCTCTATTACAGCTTTATTTATTTGCTCCCTTGTAAATTTTCCCGTACTTAGTCCATGAGCAACTCCCACCTTATATTCCTCATATGATTCTGCAAAGAAAAATGCCCTTTCAAAACCGCGTTCCTTTTCCAAAACTTTCACAATACAAAGTCTATCAATATCTTTGGGTCCGCCAGCTGGCGGATTAAATTGTTTCGGATACCTTATGTTTGCTTTATCCATCAAATCATACTGATTGGGTTTCACCCCGCGTTCTTCTACTTTTAATAAGAACCTATTTCCAAACATTGGAACTTTGAATTTTTTCTCAATAGCATTGTAATCATTTATATAAACTTCAAAAGATCTATGGGGAATAAATATTGCGTTTCTTTTGAGTAGTTCCTGTTGAATATTTTCAGATAAGATTTCCTTAAAATCATCCAGAACAAGAATCTCATCAACGCACCCAAGTTTACCTTTCGTAGCATAATATTTTTGATAAGTTTTTTCTCTTCCTTTTTTACAAATCACCAATGTCCTAATGCCCAAATCTTTTGCGCCCCTGCAAATATCTAGGGCAGAATGAGAACCTAAAACAGCTATAGTGTATTGTTTATTCATATTTCAAATGTATTTTCTCATTTCATTCGAAAAATATCTTATTGTTCGAGTGATTAGCGAGAACATACCTTAATCCAAAACCTCCTTTAATTTATTTTCAGAAAGGGCATTCTTAATTTCCCTGGCAATCCTTCTCCCTGTAGACATTGGTTCATCATAAAGAAGATATGTATAAGGTGAACCGTTAATAAAACAATTTGTCCCTGCAACAATTCTAGCAGAGATTTCAATTATATAAACTTCCTCTGTCGAGGTAATTATAGTTTCCAGACAAAATGGCCCAAATAATCCTTTAGGCGGTATCAATTTTTGAGAGGTTTTAATAACCCTGTCAGCCATTTCAACTGCCTCTGCAACCATTGACTCCCGAACAGCCATTGGAATATTGGCAACAACTTCAAATGACGGTTCAATATTTAAACCTCTTTGATTTTTTGCAGGAATTCTTCCCAAAGAATCAACATTTGTTTCATACCTTTTATCCACACTCATAAGTTCAATTTTTTTATTAAGAGGTGAATAGAAAAAATGAAAATATACGGGAACTCCTATTACATATTCTTGTACTATAAATCTTTCCTGGTCATAATTTCTTAACTTTTCATCAAACTCTTTTTGATTTCTTGCAGTAAAATAGCCCTTGCCACCTGCTGCTCCATATGATTTAACAATTACAGACCTGTCAATTTTATCTCCTTTTTTAAATCTGTGGGGAACTTTAATACCGCTTTTCTCCATCCACTCCCTTTGCATTTTTCTATTTTCTTCCCAATCCAAAACTTTCTTATTTCCGAAATATGGAACTTTCATTTTTTTATTTTCATCCATACCCAAATACGCAACAAAAGATCCATGTGGAATAATAATGCAATTTCTTTTTAGGAGATCTTTCTCTAATTTTGGAAAATCATCCCATGATTTGATTTCAATTATTTCGTCAATAAAATTTGAATAAGATTTATAAAGAGTAATTCTATCCGGGGTGCATACAACTGCAGTTTTGAACCCTTCATCTTTTGCCCCTTTGAGGATTTGCAGGGCACTATGAGAACCTAAAGTGACAATGGTATACTTTGTAATTCCCATAGCCCATTATACAAAATGGCTGTTCATTTGTCAAAAAACATGCTAAACTGCCATTGTCATTCCCGCGAAAGCGGGAATCCATATTTTATAGATTCCGGATTAAATCCGGAATGACAAAAAAATGAAAGATGTATCAGCAATAATTGGAACTCAATGGGGAGATGAAGGAAAAGGTAAAATAGTTGATGTTTTTTCCTCAAAATCGGATTTTGTTGTCAGATTTCATGGCGGAAATAATGCTGGTCATACAATTGTAGTTGGTGGCAAGAAATATCCACTTCATTTAATACCCTCCGGAATTCTCAATCCAAAAACAAAATGTGTAATTGCAAATGGTGTTGTTGTTGATTTAGAAGTTTTAGTTGAAGAAATAAATACATTCGAAAAAGATGGAATTGATTTGAATGGAAGACTTTTTATTTCCGACAGATGTCACTTAATTCTTCCATATCACAAGGCTCTAGATAAAGCCTATGAAAATGCAAGAGGAAAAGATAAATTAGGAACAACAGGAAGAGGAATCGGACCATGTTATGCAGATAAAGCTAGTTATAATGGCATCAGAATTTATGAACTTAAGGACTGGGATTTATTTGTTGAGAAATTTACATTCCAATCCAAAATAAAAAATGAAATTTTAAAAACCTTTAAAGTTACTCCTATAAACATTAAAAAAGAATTAGAAAAAATTGCCGTAGCAAGAAAAATTATCTTACCATATGTTGCAGATACATATGCTATTTTACAAAAAGCTATGAAGCAAAATAAAAATGTACTTTTTGAAGGAGCACATGGAGTAATGCTGGATGTAGACTTTTCTCCTTATCCATACACTACAGCATCAAATGTTATACCAGGAGCAGTAAATATTGGTGCAGGGATTCCTGTACAAAAAATTTCAAAAGTCTGTGGAGTTGTAAAAGCTTACACATCTAGAGTTGGAGGCGGTCCACTTCCAACTGAAATCCAAGGAGAATTGTCGGATACAATTAGAGAAAAGGGTGGAGAATATGGAACTACAACCGGAAGGCCAAGAAGAGTCGGATGGCTGGATCTGGAAGCAGTAAAATTTGCGTGTGAAATTTCATCTGTCACTGAAATTGTAATAACAAAAATTGATGTTTTATCAGGACTGAAAAAAATTAGAGTTGGAATTGGCTACAAACTGAATGGAAAATCAATTCCATATTCAAGTTGTGGATACAAGGAATTGGAAAAGGTCAAAGTGGACTACAAAGAATTTCCGGGGTGGAAAGAAGATATTTCAGATATCAGAAAATTTTCTGATCTTCCAAAAAATTGCCGTGAATATTTAAAGTTCATTGAAAAATTCTTAGGAGTTAAAATTTCTATTGTCTCAGTTGGTCCTGCGAGAGAAGAATATATTAATGTATGAGTAACCTCAAGGCAGTAATATTTGATTTAGAAGGTGTGGTAATCGATACTGAACCAATTTGGGATGAAGTCGCAGAAATTTTCTTAAAACGACGCGGATTTCCATATGATAGGGAAACTCTTAAACCACAAACCATGGGAAGATCCATGTCAGAGGGAATTAGAATATGGCAAACACACTATGGATTTGGTGGAGATTTACAAGAACTATCCCAAGAACGCAGGACTATTGCTAAAGAACTTTTGTCAGTAAGTTTAAAATTCATCCCCGGATTTTTAGAATTTCATGAGTCCATTAGGGGAAAATATAAAACCGCTATAGCTACTTCACTGGAGAGGCTTTTTTTAGAACCAGCTATCAAAAGTATGTCACTTGACGATTTGTTTGAGGATCATATTTATTCCATTGAGGATATTGGATTTATAGCAAAGCCCAATCCTGATATATACTTATTTGCTGCCAGAAAAATAGAATCTTCTCCATTACTATCAGCTGGAATAGAAGATTCACCTAATGGTATTGAAGCATTACGGAGAGCAAAGATGAAAAGTGTAGGCATAACTACAAGTACGACCAGAGAAAAACTAGCTTCCGCAAATTTAGTAGTCGATTCTTTTTCCGAGATAGACTTAAACAAACTTTAAAACATTATTCCCACTCCATAGTGGCAGGGGGTTTGTTGGTGATATCGTAGACCACTCTATTAACTTCAGTAATTTCATTTACAATTCTTGTTGATATTTTGTCCAATAACTCATAGGGCAACCTTGCAAAATTAGCTGACATGGCATCTTGGGCCTCAATTGCTCTTATGGCAATCGTTTCCCCATAAGCTCTATTATCTCCCCTAACTCCTGTTGTTTTTATTCCAGTCAATATAGCGAATACCTGCCAAAGTTCCCCAGCAAACCCTCCTTTTTCAATTTCCTCTTGGACAATTTTATCCGACCTTCTCAAAATGTCCAATTTATTATCGGTCACCTCTCCGATAATTCTTATAGCAAGTCCAGGTCCGGGAAAGGGTTGTCTATTTATTATTTCATCAGATAACTCTAATAATTTCCCGATTTTTCTTACCTCATCTTTATAAAAATTTCTTAAAGGTTCAATTAGAACTAAATTCATCTTGTTTGGTAATCCTCCGACATTATGATGGGACTTAATAACTTTTGCATGCTTAGTTCCTGCACTCTCGATAACATCAGGATAAATTGTTCCCTGTACCAAAAATTTCGCACCACTCTTATTTGCTATCTCATCAAAAACTTCTACAAAAGTTTTTCCGATAATTTTTCTCTTTTCTTCAGGATCAATAATTCCTTTTAACCTATTAAGAAATTTATCTTCTGCATCAATTATTTTTACTTGCATTTTATAATGTTTTTCAAAAACCTTTTTAAGTAATTCAGTTTCATTCTGTCTCATCAGTCCTGAATCTATGTAAGCTGATTCAAGATTATTACCAATTGCCCGATGAACTAACAAGGCAGCAACTGAGGAATCCACTCCACCGGATAATGCACAGATCACTTTCTCATCCCCTATAGAATCTTTTATGTCTTTAATTAAATTCTCAACAAATTCCGGACTTATTTCTGATTTCTTAGGGGTAAGCCTGCAAATTCTTAAAAAATTTTCTAAAACCTGTATACCATATTCCGTATGAACAACTTCTGGATGAAATTGGATTCCATAAATTTTTCTTTTTTCATCAGCAATCACAGCATGTGGAATTGTTTCAGTTATTGCAAATGTATCAAATCCATCTGGAACTCTAACAACCTCATCTCCATGACTCATCCAAACTTTTATTCCATCTGGGGTATTCTCAAGTAACTTCCCCCTTTCCCCTTTCCCCTTTCCCCTAAGTACTGCAGGGCCATATTCTTGCTTAAATCCTGCCTTAACTTCTCCACCTAAAAGGTGACAAATTAACTGCTCTCCATAACAAATTCCTAATATAGGAATTCCTAAATTGAAAATTTCTTTATCAATTGTTGGAGAATCTTCATCATAAACAGACGCTGGCCCCCCAGAAAAAATAATTCCATCAACCTTGTCATTCCCGCGAAGGCGGGAATCCAACAATTTATCCTCCACTTCATCAGGTGAAATAGTTTCAACATCCACCCCCAGCTCTCTAACTCTTCTTCCTATTAAATGTGCTGTTTGACCCCCAAAATCAACTAAAATTATCATGGTCAAAATATTCTTCGAGCGATTAGTGAGAAGATTCCTTAAAAACTATAATAATTTTTGAGGTAATTTCTCACTTTGTTCGAAATATAATTTAATTATCCTCCTTCCTTTACAAACTTTACCATATCTTCAAAAATAAATAATCCATGGGGTTTTTCTACTTTATCTCTTCTCCAGTTTGGATATTGGGTATTTTCTACAAATTTTTCAGGATGTGGCATCAAACCCAAAATTCTTCCAGTTGGATCCGTTACTCCTGCAATTGCATTTAAGGATCCGTTTGGATTTTGGGGATATTTTTGAGTAGGATTCCCATCCTCATCAACATAGCGGAAAACAACTAAATTTGATTGTTCTATTGTTTTGATTGTTGCATTGTTGGCAAAAAATTTCCCCTCTCCATGATTTACAGAAAAATATCCAATATCATAATCCCTTTTCAAAAATACGCATTTACTTTTTTCAACTTTTAATTGAATCCATCTACATTCAAAATGTCCACTATCATTTGGAGCCAAAGTTGCCGACATTTTTCCCAATTCACCAAATGGCAAAAGCCCGGTTCTTACCAAAACCTGAAATCCATTACAAATTCCAATAATTAACCCACCCTTTTTTCTGAAGTTTTCTATTTCACTTTTTAGGAAACTTATTAATTCTATTGCCCAAATTTTTCCTGATGCCACGTCATCACCATAAGAAAATCCTCCGGGTAATGCCAGAATGTCAAAGTTTTTCAAACTTTTGGATTTATTTCTCAACTCATTAACATGGACAAACTCAGGATTTCCTCCAGCTTTTTTAAAAGCATAAAAAAGTTCATTATCACAATTCGTCCCATCAGATTGCAAGATGCATACTTTCACATCTTGCCCTGAGCGAGCGAAGCGAGTCGAATGGGTCATGAGAATATCTCCTTCATTGGTTTTTGCCATGCATTTTGTAAAGTTTTCATATCAGCTGTAAATAATCCATCAACTGATAATTTCTCAGCTTTTGTAGTTTTTCCTAAAATTTTATAAGGGACACTTTTGAATAATTGTTTGGCAATTTTTTCATCTTCCACCTCAACAATAAAACAACCTGCTGTTTCAGCAAACAAAAATTCACCTCGAAGGTGGGCCTTGACTCCTTCGAGGTGTAGCTTAGCTCCACAATTTCCCCCAACACACATTTCAAAAATAGTAGTAATTAATCCTCCCTCACTTACATCATGGCAGGACAAGACTTTTCCGCTTTTAATTGAATTGTGAATTTTATCTAAAACTTTTGGCAGAAGTTTCAAGTCAACTTTTGGTACACCTCCGAGGTGTGATCCGGATGTCAGCTTGGCCTCACCTCGGAGGTGAGCATTTGCAAGAATATCTAAATAAATTGATCCAGCCATTGCCTCAACGTCTAACTTTCCAACTAGGACAATCGTTGATCCAGCCTTTTTGAAATCAGAAGAAACGGTTTTTGTAACATCCGGTATTTTTCCAAATACTGATATGCAAAGCGTTGGGGGAATATTTAAGACAAATCCATTTTTTCCTCTATACGTTGCTGATAAACTATCTTTTCCGGAAATAACAGGAATTTTTAGAGCTTTCATAAAATCACAAACTGCATCTACACAAATATCTAATTTTCCCAACCATTCCTCATTCGGAAACGGCCAAATATAATTATTAATTAGCGATGCATCCTTGTAATTGCCGCCAACCGCTACGTAATTGGCAATTGCCTCTGTAGCTGCCCAAATACTTCCCCAATATGGATCAATACTTGTAAGAATAGGACTGAGGCCATGTGAAACAATCATACCGTATGGTTTGTCCAATAACGGTCGTATAACTGCCGCATCGCCTGGCCCATCCATTCCTTCACCCAAAAAAGGAGAGAGAGCATTTGTCCCTTGTACAGTATGGTCATACATTCTAAGTATTGGTTCTTTTGAATTAACATCACCGCTGGATAAGATTTTTTCTAGAAGTTTTATCCATGCTTTCTCCTTGTCATCCCCGCGCAGGCGGGGATCCAATTCCGAACCTAATTTATTTAATTGGATTCCTGCATTCGCAGGAATGACAGGTTTTTTAGCCATCATCACTCTCTGAGGTAACCCTCCATACAAGAATTCCATTTCCAAATCCCCTACTTTTTCTTTCCCATAAAATACCTGCAACTTTTTGCTATTGTCAAACTTAGCAATTTCTGTTGCTTCTACATTGTATTTTTTACAAATTGAGAAAAATTTCCTTAAGTTCTTCTTCGGCAAAATAATTAACATTCTTTCTTGTGATTCTGAAAGAAATATTTCCCAGGGCACAAGTCCCTGATATTTAAGTGGTGCTTTTTCCAATTGCACAGTGACACCGGTTTCTACTCCCATTTCCCCAATGGCAGATGAAAATCCTCCAGCTCCCAAATCTTGCACTGCTCTAATTAAATTTTGATCACGTGCCTCCAAGATTGCGTCAAATATTCTTTTTTCCTCAATTGCATTACCAATTTGCACTGCTGTTGCGTTAATTTCAGACGTTCTTTCAGTCATCTCACCTGATGAGAAAGTTGCCCCATGAATCCCATCCCTCCCTGTCCTTCCACCAATTACAACAGCAATATCACCCTTTTTTGGCTCACCCTTTTTGGCTTTTGATTTAGGTAAAATCCCGTATGCCCCAACTAAAACTATTGGTTTTGCTCTAAAATCATCATGAAAATGAAAGGATCCATTATTAGTTGGAATCCCCACTCTGTTTCCATAATCCCTTACAGCGGCAACGACTCTTTTGAGCATATACACCGGGGGTAAAGTGCCTTCCGGCAATTTTTCCTCCGGGTAATTAGGTGGGGCCAAACAAAAAATATCCGTTGAAATAACTGCTTTTGCACCCTGTCCTGTTGCAACTGCATCACGAAATACTCCTCCAGATCCTGTCATTGCTCCACCGTACGGTTCTATTGCAGATGGAGCATTATGTGTTTCAGCCTTCCCATTAATTGCCCATCCATCATAAAAATCCATAACTCCGGAATTATCAACGAAAGCTGAAACAATGTTTTTATTATGTTTAAGTGCCTCTTTTTTAAGTCGGGTAAACAGTGGTTCTTTTTCTTTTCCATCAACAATCAGTTTTGCTTTAAATGTTTTGTGTGCACAATGCTCACTCCAAGTTTGAGCCAAAGTTTCTAACTCCAAATCAGTCGGATCCCTTTTTATTTCTTGAAAATAATTTTGGATAACTTTCATTTCTTCTAAATTCAGAAAAAGTTTATCGTTAGAAAGTTCTAGTAATTGATCATCACCCATTTGCTGAAGCCAGACGGTTCTTGTTTTTCCTGGAGTCCCTTTTACTATTAGGGATTTTGGGTCATCCCTCACAATGTGTTCAATCAAGGGATTTAAAAGATGCAGTTTTTCTACTATTTGTTCTATCTCAGACTTTTTGGAATTTCCAAAAAATCCATACTCATGTGAGGAATCAGCTGTTATAAATTTTATTCCTAAGTCAGAAGCAGCTTTTTTGATTGATCCCACTTCAGGATTCATAACACCGAGTTTATATGCAATTTCCATAACTTCTTTTGCATCCAAGATTACAGGAGAGTTAATAGTATATACTTGGTATATACTTTCACAAAAAACTTTTTCTGCCAAAATTCTTGCATCTTTTTCACTAACACCTTCTAATCGATAAACTTTAGAAGATTCCACCTTAACAATATTTTTATTTCCCATGTGATGAATATCTTTCAATATACCTTCAGCAGGTAAATCTTTTCCAATATTTTTAACTCTTACTACTTGTATCATGTTTATCCTTTTTTACCCGCCGAAGCCTCTTTGCGAAGGCGGACAATATCTCTCCATCCTATATCAGTTCGATAATGTAAATTATCTCCTTCTATATGAATAAGTTCCATAGCTTTATATGCTTTCTCTCTCGCCTCGAGTACATTTCCTCCTTCTGCTACTAAATGAAACACCCTGCCTCCGTTTGCATAAAATTTATTGCCTTTTCTCTTAATCCCTGCGCCAAATATGGAAATTCCGGGCAATTTCATTACGCTTGCTAAACCGAAAACTTCTTTTCCTTTAACTTTAGAATAATCTTTAGGATACCCTTTTGCACAACCTGCAATAGAAACTCTAACCTTTTTATCAAACTTAATCTTCGTACTTTTAAGTTTTTGTGATAGAACTGCTTTTACAACCTTTAAGTAATCTGTTTGAATACTTGGTAATATTACTTCTGCTTCGGGGTCACCCCATCTTGAATTAAATTCAATAATCTTAATTCCTTCTTTAGTTAGCATTCCTCCGAGGTACAAAATTCCTTTATACGGCCTTCCTTCTTTTTTCATACCTAAAAGGGTTGGTTTGATTATCTTCGCTTTGATGATTCGTATCATTGAATCAGTTACAACTCCAATTGGAGCAACGCTTCCAACGCCTCCTGTGTTTGGACCTTTATCGCCATCATAAATTCTTTTGTGATCTTGAGCAGTTTTTGCTAAAACAAAATCTTCACCATCACAAATTGCAAAAAGAGAAAATTCTTCTCCAATTAATGCCTCTTCTATTAGGAATGTTTCGCCTGCTCTGCCAAATTTACTCATTTGGTAAACTGCCTCGATTGCTCCTTTCTTATTTTCTGCCCTTATCACGCCTTTACCCAACGCAAGACCGGATGCTTTAATAAATAGCACTTGTTCGGGTAAAGAATTTATATATTTAAAAGCCTTTTCATTATCATTAAAAGATCTAAATTTGGGGACGGGCAAATTATATTTCACCATAAAATTTCTTGCCCATTCTTTATCCCACTCCAGTTGTGATGCTTTTTGTGTAGGACCAAATGCAGAAATCCCCAATTTTTCAAATTTGTCAACATATCCTTCTGCGATCACATCATCTTGTCCTACATCAACAAGATCTATATCCTCTTTTCTACAGACATCCACAATTTTCTCAAAATCCATCATCACAACTTCCGGATAATTTTTGATTTTGGGATTATTGAAATCTGTCAGCCCATTACCCGGCGTCATCACCACTTTTTTCACCCGCTTACTCTTGGCGTAAGTAACTGCCAACGCATGTTCCCTCCCATTTTGTCCTATGACCAAAATATTCATCTTATCTTCCTTACATAATTTTCCCAAGACTTCTACATACAATTTATTTTCTTTTATTTTTAATCTTTCATATAAAGAATTAACCGTATCTCCTTTTTTAATTTTCTCAAAGACTCTTCCAAGTACGGAACCGAAATCAAATTCTTTAGATAAATAATGTATTGTTGATCCGGAATATGTGGCTTTCGCATCCAAGAAATTTTGTATCGCCTTTTCTGTTAGTTTCCTCTTATTCCATAATCCATGAGAACCATCAGGATTTTTAACAACTTGATCCATATTATTTGGTATAAGACCAGGGTGTATATTGAAAATCCTACTTTGAAAAGCATCTATTACTTCATCCAAAATAATTTGTTTCCATCCAGCAAGACATATAAAATCCGGATTTAATTTTTCTAAAACAAATAAAAGTTTTTCTTTTTTGGGAATAATTTTTATTGGAAGTTTATGTTTTTTTGCTCTTTTTAAACCTAATGCATCTTCTGTATCAGAAATAACTGAAACAATTTTGGCATTTATTTTTCCTGAATTTATCCCATCGATGATTGCTTGTAAATTAGTTCCCGTTCCTGTATTAGAAATTAATACTGCAATCCTTTTCATGATTTCAAATTGAAATCTACTTCTTTTGCCCTTTCTCCAATATCAACCGGGTAATTACCAGTAAAGCATGACGTACAAAGTACATCTTCATCCAGTCCAATTGCTTTTATTAATCCTTTGTAAGATAAATAATGCAGAGAATCTACCTTAAGTTCCTCCTCTATTTCCTGCATATTTTTGACCGCAGCAATTAGCTCTTTTTGGTCCGGAGTATTTATTCCATAAAAATCAGGAAATTTAACTGGGGGTGAAGAAACCAAAAGATGAACTTCTTTAGCTCCTGCATTTCTTATCATTTTAATAATTTGTTTTGAAGTTGTCCCCCTGACTATTGAATCATCAATAACTATTACTTTTTTACCCATTAAAACATGTTTCATGGGATTAAGTTTTAGCTGAACAATTCTGTGTCTTGTATGTTCCTCTGGAGAAATAAAGGTTCTATGAATATATCTATTTTTAATAAGCCCCATTTCAAAAGGAATACCCGATTGTCTTGAGTAACCGATGGCAGCAGGGATTGCAGAGTCTGGAACTGGAATAACTAAATCTGCTTTGATACTGTTTTCTTTAGCAAGCTCTATCCCCAAATTTTGTCTGACTTGATCAACACTTTTTCCTAAAATGTAGCTATCAGGCCTGGCAAAATAAACAAATTCAAAGGTATCCATTTTTTGATTACCTTTTTCTATTTGAATACTCTTGAATCCTTTTTCTGAAATTACTATCATCTCTCCTGGCTTTACTTCTCTTACAAATTGGGCTCCAATAATATCTAAAGCGCAAGTTTCAGAAGCCACCACAAATCCCCCATTAAGCCTCCCTAAAACCAAAGGTCTTATACCAAAGCTATCTCTTACTGCAGCAATATTTTTTTCATCCATGACAAGCAAACAAAATACTCCAGTTAATAATGGGTAAGCTTTTTTAATGGCATCTTCTAAGGAATTTCCTTCGGACACATATACTCCTATTGCTTGAGCTATCATTTCAGAATCATTCATGTCTTTACGAGAAATATTCTTGTTATCTAAGAATTCTTCTAATTTTTTTGTGGATGGGAGATTGCCATTGTGGGCAACAGCCAGTTGTTTTCCCCCTTTAACATCAACCAAAATCGGTTGTGCGTGTTTATCCCAAGCATCACCAGATGTTGAATAGCGGTTATGGCCAATTGCCAAGTGTCCTTTTAATTTTCTTAGATCCTCCTCACCAAATACGTGAGCTACAAGTCCTATACCTTTATGAAGATAAATTTTTTTACCGTCAGAAGAAACAATTCCTGAAGATTCCTGGCCTCTGTGTTGAAGTGCCCAAAGGCCCGGATGAACTAAACGGGCTGCCTCAAATCCCCAACCATATACTCCAAATATTCCACACTTTTCTTGAATCTTGCTTCCCATATCTTAATATAACTAAAATTAGGCTTGAAGTCAAGTTTAAAATATCTTATGTTCCCCAATTGGATAAGAGTACTGAGAAATCCACTATATTCACAATACCATCTTTGTTTAAATCAGCTGATGCGTCTGTGGTATTCCATTTGGACAAAAGAATTGAAAAATCTATAACATTAACAGACCCATCACCATTTATATCACCAAGTTTACCTGGAGGTGGTGTAGGTGAGGGGATAGGAGATGGATTA
This sequence comes from uncultured Gammaproteobacteria bacterium, assembly GCA_964387865.1. Taxonomy (GTDB): domain Bacteria; phylum Patescibacteriota; class Microgenomatia; order Daviesbacterales; family UBA10151; genus CAYLXC01. The sequence continues at coordinate 17,730 of CAYLXC010000012.1, forward strand.
GCCTGTTTGTAAAGAGTAAAAAGCTGATCATAATCAGTATGCCAGATTGTATCCATGCCATAAATACTATCTCCATTTCCACTATCAGTTAAACCTTTTGCAATAAATCCCCATTGCAGAAAGGAAGAAACCCCCTGAGACTTCCAATAATTTAATTCAGTAGTTACAGCACTTGATCTGTCGGAGGTTCCTCCTATCCCAAATTCCTCAATCATTACCTCTTTACTGTTTGAATTTGACCACTGCACATCCTCAAGACCGCTTCGGTCGCCATTATATGGATGAACCGTTACAATTTCAATTTGCGGAAGTTGAGGATAAAGGGTTGCGGCAGTAAGACCAGTATGACCTGCTCTTAGCATACCTGTAGCTACCTTATGAGAGGGATCGATACTTTTGATAAAAGAGGTAACATCATTCATGAAATTTATAAAAATTGTTGAATCAAATTCATATCTTAGTTCGTTTCCAATCTCCCATGCATAAATATTTAGCATGCTTTTATTCATTTCCACAACTGTTTGAACAAATTGTTTATACCTTCCCTGATAACCGGTTGTGAAGAAATCACTACCCAAAAGACACGGATTAAAAGTGCAACGGCTGTAGCTTATTCCCTGAGGGCTAAAACCGCTATTATAGTAATCAATAAATGCCACAATTACAGAAATGCCATAAGATTGAGCCTTAACAAGAAAATTGTTAAGCCTCTGCGCTGCTTCAGTATCAGAAATATACTTATTTGCAGCAAAAATCCGTATAATTTTTGCTCCCATTCTTTGCATTTCCAAAAGATCAGCATCAATATGAGATGCAGGCGCTTCAAGAAAGATACTGTCATAGGTAGCAGTTCCTGATGAGGATACATCGCATGTCCATCTCCACCAGCATGCTCTTCCATCTTTCGGATTTCCACCGCTGCAGGTACACCCATCAGTCACCCCTCCTGTGCCGCATGCGCCTGTACAATTTGATAACCCGGACCCAAAATTAGGAGTGATATGGCCACTGCATTGCAGGTCTCCTGTTGCAGTTACTTTCATAGTTCCTGCAGCAGCCAAATCTGCATATATATTGCTGCCACCCCCTGAAGTTACAGGTGGCACTTGGCCGGAAGTTGAATAACCGACAGAAGATGAACAAAAGGGATTTGCGTCCTGATAACCAAAATGAATAATTCCGGTAACATTCATTCCAACAGAAAATGGTTGGGCGGCTTTTGATGGAGGTTTTGGGAAAAGAGCAGAAAATATCCTATTTTTAAATTCAGCTGTTCTGGATATAAGAATAAATGCTATAAACCCTATAACTGCTACAAGAATAAGTAAATGAGTAGCACCCGCTTCGCGAAGCGAGCGAGGCGAGCCATTTTGATTTTTATATACCACCTTAATCTAATTAAATGACTAAACTAAGAGGTTGTCAAATGAATGCTCTAACAACATGCATGTTATACTAAGATTATGGATTCTAAGAAATTCCACATTTTAACTTTTAGGTTTGCATTCGAAGGGATGGTTGCTGCTTTAAAAGAAGAACCGAATTTGAAATTTCATTTTTTAATTGCTTTTATAGTGGTTGTAATTTCTTTGATTTTGCAAATCTCTTTAAATGATTGGGTTAAAATTTTAATGCTTATTGGCTTTGTAATTTCTTTGGAATTAACCAACACAGCAATTGAGGCAGTTGTTGATGCGTTCACAGACAAGAAACATCCGGGCGCAAAACTTGCAAAAGATATTTCCGCCGGGGCAGTACTTGTGGCCGCTGTCACAGCCGGTGTTTGTGGCATTATCATCTTCCTGCCATATCTAATCTAAATGGATAATACATCCCTATTCTTCTTAATTTTTGGTCTAAGTAAACATTCCAGCTTTGCAGATTACTTAATGATTTTTGGAGCAGAGTTTTTGATTTATCTGACATTTGTTTTGCTTTTCCTTTTTGCTTTTAAGGGTAGCGCTCCTGAGAGAAAAGCATTACTTTTAAGTTTAATCTCAATGCCAATTGTTGTAATTTTAATTAAACTAATCCATATTTTTATCGTTGTTCCAAGGCCATTTGTGGATAATGAAATTTTGCCTTTAGTTAACCTTCATTCGGATGCATCTTTTCCTTCAAGACATACATCCATAATGTCAGCCGTAGCTTTTTCTTATGTTTTTACAAAATCCAAATGGGCTCCGCTATTTATCATATTTATGCTTTGGGTAGGAATATCGAGAATTTATGTTGGAGTTCATTATCCTATAGATATTGTTGGAGGAATTTTAGTAGGGTTAGTTTCAGCTGTGTTTGCGAGACAAATTGCAAGAATTTTAAGGAACAAACTCTCAATTAGGTAGCTAAAATCTTTTCAAATTTATTTTTGTCCCTAAATGGTCCTATTATTTGTAGATTAAATTTTTCTTTTTTGAAAAGTTCTTGTGCAATTTTTTTTATTTCATCAGCTCCTACTGCATCAATATTTTTTAAATATTCATCGAATGTTTCAATTTCCCTGTCAAGAACAAAAGTTGTACCAAAATATTCTGCTAAAAAATTTGTTGATTCCTGTCTTATAGCCAACCTTCCTCTAACCATTTCCTTGGCTTTTTTCAACTCACCATCTGTTACCATTTCGCTTACCATTCTTTCAAGTTCTGTTTTAATCACTTCCAATCCTTCATAAATTTTTTCCAATTTTAACCCCGCATAAACTACAAAAAATCCAGTGTCTAATAAGGTTGCATAATCGCAGGTTATATGATACGCTAAACCCCTTCTTTCCCTGACTTGAACAAATAACCTTGATGACATTCCCTCTCCCAATATTACCGATAAGAGTAAAGCTGCATAACGCTTTGGGTGATACCTGTCGTAAGCCTCAAGTCCTAAAATTAGATTTGATTGGTCGGTTTTTTTGTAAAAGATATTAACTTTTGGGCTTTTTTGTTTTTGTTTTATATATGATTTGTATTTAATTTTATCCCTTTGTGGCATATCAGAAAAGTAATTTTCTGCAACCTTCTCAATATCTTTTGTAATATTTCCTGCATAAACTACAGCCATATTTTTGGGAGAATATAAAGAATCCATATAATTTATAAAATCATCTCTTTTGAAAGAAGTTATAGTTTTTTCGTCACCACCAATATCCCAACCCAAGGGCTGATTCCCAAACTGAAGTCTCATATACAATTCCCAAACATATCTTTGAGGATTATCTCTATACATTCTTAACTCTTCAACAATAACCCCTTTTTCTTTCTCAATCTCATTCTCTGCAAGAAGCGATTCCTTTACCATTGAAGAAAGAATATCTGATGCCAAATTAATATGCTTTGCAGAAGACTTTATCCAATAGTAAGTTACTTCCCTATCCGTGGCTGCATTATTAATTGCTCCTACTCCGTCAATCAAGGTAGCTATTTGTTCAGCTGTTGGATATTTTCTTGAACCTTTAAAAAACATATGCTCCAAAAAATGAGATACACCGTTTATTTTATTAGTCTCATACCTTGAGCCGGCACCCACTGCAACCAATGTAGTAACAGAATCAAGATGTGGTAGACTGACAGTTATTAGTGTAAGACCGTTACTTAGGGTTTGTAATTTGTGCATGTCTATGAATGTAGTCTAACATTTTGTTTACAGTCTCCTCAACTGAAAGGTTGGAGTTATCAATTGTTATGGCTCCATCAGGAACTCTTAGTGGTGATACTTCTCTTTCCGAATCTTTTTTATCACGCACTAACATGGATTGTAATACATCTTCATATTTAACATTTGGATCCAATTTTACTAGTTGATCAAATCTTCTTTTTGCTCTAACCTCTACACTTGCGGTTAAGAAAAACTTATGCTTGGCTTCAGGAAAAATCTCAGATCCAATATCCCTTCCAGTCATCACAATATTTTTAGACAGGCCCAATTGTCTTTGAATAACTTTGGTTACCTCTCTCACTTCTCTTATTGCAGCTACCGCGGAAACATTTTCAGTAACGTCTTTAGAATGAAGTCCATCAGTTAAATCTTCTCCGCTGCTTAATATTCTCAATTCACCATTAGTTGGTTTTATTTCTATTATTAAATTTTTAAAAATATCTGTAACTTTTAATGCGTCTTCAGGATCTATTTTATTTTTTAAAACTAAGTAAGTCCCAACCCTATAGATCATCCCTGTATCAATGAATTGATAACCTAATTTTCTTGCCAACAAAAATCCGACACTGTTTTTGCCGGAGGATGTTGGTCCATCAATTGTAATTATGTTAGATTCCACTAAATGTCTAGTTTACCACTGATTTTATTTTTGGTCCAGATGGAGTATCTTCAATTACATATCCTAATTTCTTAATCTCTTTTCTTAATTTGTCAGACGCTTTGAAATCTCCAGTATTTCTGGCTTGCTCACGTTTTCTAACTAAATGCATAATTTCATCTGGTATCTCAATTGGCTTACCCAGAAAATCATCAAGTCCAAGACCCAAAATTTTATCCATTTCTAAAATATCTTTTGCTTTACTAGATGTTGGGGTGTCCGAGCGAACCATTTCCCAAAGTACCGCAATAGCTTGTGGCAAATTTAAATCATTATTAGCAACCTCCAAAAACTTCTGCCAAAATTGTCCGACATCACCTTTAGACTGCTCTGACAACCCGTCCGAAACTTCAGAAAAGACGGACCACTGTCTAACCTCCTCCCTTAATTTATTTAAGGCATTTTGGGCTGCCTCTAAAGATTTCCAGGTGAAATTTATCTTATCCCTATGGTGGGCTGTCAAGAATAAATACCTTAGAGCAAGTGAATCAAAGCCTTTTTGAGAAACCTCATCAATTCTATAAAAATTCTTTTTCGATTTAGACATCTTCTCTCCGTCAACCAACAAAAACTCATGGTGGACCCAGAACTTAACAAAAGGTTTTCCTGTTGCTGCCTCAGACTGGGCTATTTCGTTTGTGTGGTGGATCGGGATATGATCCACTCCACCAGTATGAATATCAACGGTATCCCCCAAATATTCCATTGCCATTGCTGAGCATTCAATATGCCAGCCTGGAAAACCTTCACCCCACTGTGTCGGCCATCTCATAACATGATCTTTAAAATGTCCTACTGTAAAAAACCAAAGTGCAAAATCCTGCGGGTTCCTTTTTTGTTTATCAACCACAACATCTTCCCTTGCACCAACACTTTTCTCCTCCAGTTTTTGTCCGGATAATTTTGTATAGTTTGGAAATTTGGAAATATCAAAATATATTGCTTGTTCTGTTTTATAAATAAATCCATTTTTTTCAAGTTTATGAATTAGCTTTATTTGTTCATTAATATGATCTGTTGCTTTTGCAATAATATTTGGTCTTTTTATATTTACCGCCTCAACTGAATTCCAAAAATATTCTTCAAAAAATTTTGCAACATCCCAAACAGATCTTCCGGATTCTCTTGCCCCTTTTTCAATTTTGTCTTCACCTGTATCTTCATCAGAAACAAGATGTCCAACATCTGTAATATTCATTACATGTTTTACCTCATACCCATTCCCTTCAAGAATTCTTCTTAAAATATCATTTCCAACATATGTCCTAAGATGTCCTATGTGAGTGTAGTCGTAAACAGTTGGCCCACAAGTGTATAAACTAACGTTGGGAGGATTAAGTGGAGTAAATTCTTCTATCTTTCTGGAAAGAGTATTATAGAGTTTTAACATTAGCCACCTACTCCATGTCCTTTCCCAATTTCCTGCCTTGTCCTTGCAATTTCTTCTCTCATGGGTGCTGGCTGACCGGGAATTTGGGGACCCTTTCTAGCTGGAGAAATTATTATTTTCTTTTCTTGTTCTTCTTCCATATTTTTCTTTTGTTTTTCCTGTTCCTCTGTTTGCTGTTTTTTAATTTGTTCAGTCTTTTTTTGTTCCCTAACTTTCTTTATTTCCTCCTCCACTTTTTTATAGTGCGCAATAACTCTCCTCGCATTTGCCAATTTCTTTTGATCTTCTAATTGTTTCTCTTGGATTTGTTGAGGAGTTAGTTGTTTCCCGGCTGCAGATTGTACACCCTGTTCAATCATCTGTCCTACCTCATCTTTAACATCTTTTGCCACATCTGTAGCAGTTTGCTCAACTTCATCTTTAAATTGTCCAATAACATTTGCTGAATTTGCCATCAATTAATTCTATCACATCGAGCTTGGAAGGAGCGAAGTCATAACTCATAAAAATTCTCCCTGTAACGAGCGACAAAACCTAATACTCGTTCCTTCCCTCAAGCGCCCTGGACAATGTTGTCTCATCTGCATATTCCAAATCTGATCCAACAGGTAGTCCCCTGGCTATTCTTGTAACTTTTACGCCCAAAGATTGAATCAACCTTTGAATATACATTGCTGTTGCCTCACCTTCCATAGTTGGATTTGTGGCAAGGATAATTTCTTTCACATCCCCGTTTTTTAATCTCGGTAATAATTCCCTTATATGTATTTCCTCCGGTCCTATATTTTCTAAAGGAGAAATTACTCCTCCTAAAACATGATACAGTCCTTTATAATCTGCCCTTTCAAGGGCCAAAACATCCAGCGGGTTTTCAACTATCATGATCACGGACTTTTCACGCGAATCATCTGAACAAATTGCACACGGATCTTCTTCTCCAATATTAAAACAAATTGAACATATTTTTGTCTGATCTTTCATTTGGATTGCTGCATTTGCCAAAGCCTGGGTTTCTTCTTTGGGAGCATTAAGTAAATAAAAAGTTAACCTTTGTGCAGTTTTTGGTCCAATTCCAGGCAGCCTTTCAAAAGCTTCGATTAAGTTTTGTATACTCTTTGGAACTTTTGCCATGGATGCATGATACCAGATTTAGGAGGATCCCACTAGCTTATCGCCATAAGGGCGAATGAGCAGCTACTTCTAGGATTCTACCAAACCATCCACGTCGACTTCTATTTTGTAGACTTATATTTTGGACTTGTTGCTCTATTTTTCCTTTTACTAAATCAACCCACTCTTCAGGAATTTCATGGATTCTTCTTGGATCAATTTGCATTAAGTAGTCATCTAATACAGTATATTCTGGTACTCTAAGCCCTCTTATAACAACAAGAAGTGGATGAGTTTTTTCAACATTGGAAAGATGAGTTGTTTCATCACCAGGCAAAAATCCTAGCATCGCATTCATTACAGATATACCTGGTACGCTTCTTTCTAAACGTTTGTTAATGTGGTCCAATCCCAAAGTCGCGGCTAATGCATCCGTCACTTGTTCAACACTTACGTTCTGAACTGTTATTTCCCCTTTAACCGGATTTTGAATAAGATGTGCTAATTCTGACATCATATATTTACCCTCCAGGCATACCCATGCCGCCCATCATTCCTCTCATTTCTTCTGCAGCAACTTTTTGGGATTGTTTTAATGCTTCGTTTACTGCCTCTGTTACTTTACCCGCTTCCATTTCACCGGAAATGGATTGTACTTTTTGATCCGCTGTCATGATTACAGTAACACCTTTGTGTTCAACAGTAATCTTAATTTGTGCAAGTTTTTTTTGGACCTCCATAGCCTGATCCCTCATTTTCTTAAGATCACCAAGCTGCTTTAAATTATCCATTAAACCCATATGTCTGGTATTATATACTACCTATCATTTCTGCGAAAGCTTTTCCTTTATAAGTTTATGCGTATTCCCATGTTTTAATAACCCTAAGTATGAATTCCTTGTTTCGCTAGTCTGGTTTTGTTTTAATTGCTTAAGCATTCTTTGTTTTGTTGAAGTTCTTAAAACTCGGTGATTAGGAAAATGAACCCAGCCCAAGAAGTCAACACTGGAAGAAAGCGTTTTGATAAAGAGTTTATCCGGATTAAGCGAAAGTTTTAACTCCTGTTTTAAGTATTCTGATATTTGAGGAATAAGATTTGTTAAATTCAATTTATTTTTATTAAAAATCACAAAATCATCTGCATAACGTATACAGTATTTAACCTTTAATATCCGTTTTAGAAATTGATCAAATTCATTCATGTAAATATTAACCAGAAGCTGGCTGGTTAGATTGCCAAGCGGAAGACCAACTCCTCTTTTTCCTTTTGTATTAAAGCTATCAATAACCTGTCCCAAAAGCCAAATGGCACTACTATCTTTAATATATCGCCCTAAAATATTTTTTAAAATTTTATGGTCAATACTGGCAAAAAACTTGCTTATGTCGCATTTTAGCACCCATGCTGTTTTTGTGTCATTGCGAGAAACTTTTCTTGAAAGCTCCCTGAAACGGTTTATTGTACGGTGTGTGCCTTTATCTACCCGGCATGAATATGAATCATAAATGAATTTCCGGTCAAAATACGGGTACAGGATTCTATAAATGGCATGATGTAGAAGTCTGTCGCGTACACCAGCTTTATGAATATCGCGCGGTTTTGGATCGTTGATTTTAAATGCATGGTACGGACCGTGCCTATATGTTTTATGGAAAAGGTCTCGGTGAAGTGCAAGAATATTATCCATTAAATGCACTGAAAATTCCGCTACATCTTTCCTTTTTCTTTTGCCCCGTAAAAACTCTTGCCAGGAAATGAGCAAATTTTCTATGGAAATGATACTCTGGTATATATGGCCCAGCCTCCGCTTACTCTCTCTCTCTCTCTCTCAATAGTGCTTCCATTTTGAATAGGATTAAAGAGGGGTATTTGGTTTGGATGAATATTGTTCTGCATATTCCTAAAGGCTCCCGCTACACAATCGGCGCCAGAATCGAAAATCATTTTCTTGATCTTCTTGAATTTGCATATACCGCTTATTTTACCGAAAAAGGAAAGAAGGTGGAAAAAATTTCTGATTGCATTTTATGTTTGGACGTTCTTAAATTCTTAATCTCGGTAGCTTGGGAAGGCAAACTTGTTTCCAATAAACAATATGAGGAAATTTCTCTAAAACTTGATGAAATAGGTAAAATGTTGGGTGGATGGAGGAAAAGCCTGGGAAACCTCCAAAAGAAAAACCCCGCCTCAGGCGGGGAAAAGAAAATACTTTCTAAGACTGAAGACTAACCGATTCTTCGGATTCCACACATTATCAGGATTCGTCCAATTAGCATTCAACCACAACCCGTTCTCATTGTGTTCCAGTTCGAACACGTTCGGATTGCCGTTACGGTCAGTTTTGTGTAGCTCGCCATCCATTTCACTGCCTGCGCAATCTACTAAAAGTAAAAGGCGTCAAGCTGTATATTACTTGTGATTTAAAATCATCCAGCGTGCTACACCAAGTGTTTCTTTTTTTAAAAGCTAAATACAAACCCTCCACAGAAAGCCTTAGCCGCCTATGTCCTCAATTTATATTTGCCGGAAAGGTATCAAAAAACCATAGCCTTCTGAATTACCTATCTAACTTCTATTTTAGAAACAAAGTATTAAAGAGTCAAAAAATTATAAAAGTGTTTAAGGATTTAAGTTTTACTTGCTGAGGCTGAAGACTAACCGATACTCGGGATCCCACCCATCGCCAGGACGCGCCCAATCAGCATTGAGCCACACGCCGTCCTGGCTGCGTCCCAGTCCAAAAACAAACTGACGGCCGTAGCGGTCAGCCATTGGTTCCATTGCCACCCAATACCAATCATTTAAAGGCTGGTTCGTATCCTGAAGGCGTAAATACAATCCCACTTCAGCACGGTTTAAACTATAACCCCTGTCTTGACCGGCTTCGCAGAATCCTCTATATGGTGTACTTTTTGTTAAACCTAAATCTCTACCACTTGACCAAGCGAGTTTTATATCTTGGGGTTTATCACGAAATTCCGTACGATCAATCAGATACTCAGCATCAGAGGTCACCTTAATACCCCTTTGCCTAAACGCTGCTCTAAGGGCTTCTTTTGACATGGTTCCGATTATTAAAGTTTCAGTTCTAACACCTTGTGGAAGTTCAACCTTAGCATGTCCTTTTATACTTAAAAGCCCTTTCGCTTCGGCTTGTACAGCCAAATCTCCCGCCTGCCCGGCGAGAGCTTCTGCTCCTTCGATTCCACTAAAAAAGGCTTCTAAATCTCGTGCTTCTTTTGCCATATTTTGCAATATACCATACTATGAGTTGCTTGTCAACTACCCGCGGACTGTGTTAAGCGAAATTTAAAATGTTACATATAAACGAAATCTGAATTGTTACACTCA
>CAYLXC010000013.1:0-7149 GCA_964387865.1 uncultured Gammaproteobacteria bacterium
TTTGGTCCGTTAAATTCTATTAAAATTACTTTTTGCCATGTGCCTAAAACTAAATTGCCATTTTCCACTGGAATAGTCAGTGATGTGCCAATTAAAGAAGACAAAATATGATCCGGCATATGTTGAGGATCATGAGGATGATTAAATTGGAGTTTAGGGATAATTTCCTCAAATGCATCCAGATAATCTTGATCCGCCCCGGGATCCAAATCAGCGCAAGTTAAGGCACAAGTTGTATGAGTTACAAATAAATTAACAAGCCCCTCTTTTATTTCCAATTTCCCAATTTCTTCATTAACCTTCTCTGTAATATCAACTACCTGTTTTCTATTTTGGGTATTAATGGAAATTTTTACCATCAACTAATTTTACCAGAAAATAATTGAGTTCTGCCTATCTTTAATACTCTCCCATTCCACCTGGAGGCATTGGGGGGATTGGGGCCGGGGGTTCTGGTTTATCAGAAATTAAAACATGAGTTGTCATTACCATTACTGCAACTGATGCTGCATTCTGCAAGGCTGATCTTGTAACTTTTACCGGATCTATAATTCCTGCTTTTACCAAATCTTTAAGTTTCCCGTCAATTGCATCAATCCCCATGCTCCCGTTTGAATCTAATACTTTTGCCAAAGCTATCCCATCATCCATTCCTGCATTTTTTACAAGTTGCCTAAATGGCTGCTCCAAAGCTTTTTTAACAATCTCAACCCCAACTTTCACTTCCCCATCAGCAGTAATTGAATCCAATGCCCTGGCAGCTCGAAGCAATGCTATCTCACCACCTGCAACTATCCCTTCCTCAATTGCAGCTTTTGTTGCAGCAACTGCATCAATAACCCTTTCCTTTTTCTCCTTAAGTTCAATTTCCGTTGCAGCACCAACATTTACAACAGCAACACCTCCGGTTAATTTTGCAAGCCTTTCCTGAAGTTTTTCTTTATCAAATTCACTGTCAGATGCTTCCAACTCCCTTCTAACTTGCGTAATTCTTGCTTCAATCTTACCCTTAACACCTTTTCCATCAACTATTAAAGTATTATCTTTATCAGACGTAACTCTTGCAGCCTGACCTAAATCCGAAACTTCAACTGACTCAAATTTTTTACCTGTGTCTTCCGAAATAACTGATCCGCCTGTTAAAATTGCAATGTCCTCAAGCATTTCCTTTCTTCTATCTCCAAATCCGGGAGCTTTAACAGCCAAAACATTTATGGTTCCTCTTAATTTATTAACAACGAGTAGAGCCAAAGCCTCACCTTCAACCTCATCTGCAATAATTACCAAATTCTTAGAAACAGAAACAATTTTTTCAAGAAATGGCACCAGGTCTTGTGCAGATGAGATCTTCTTATCGGTAATCAAAATATATGCATCTTCAATCGAGGACTCCATTTTATCCGCATCAGTTACAAAGTATGGAGAAACAAAACCTTTATCAAATTCCATTCCTTCTTTATAATCAACTGTCATCTCCATAGTCTTACCCTCTTCAACAGTAACTACCCCGTCTTTCCCAACCTTTTGAAGTGCTTCTGCAATTAAATTACCGATCTGCGCATCTGATGCGGCAATAGTTGCAACTTGAGCAATTTCCTCTTGAGCAACGATTTTTTTGCTCATTTTCTTAAGTTCTTCAACTAAAGCTGTAACTGCTTTCTCTATACCATGTTTTAAAATCATGGGATTTGCGCCTGCTTGAATATTTTTTAGTCCTTCGGAAACCATTGCCTGGGCTAAAATGGTTGCAGTAGTAGTTCCATCCCCTGCAACATCATTAGTTTTGGAAGCTGCCTCTTTAATTAACTGCGCTCCCATATTTTCAAACGGGTCCTCAAGCTCAATTTCTTTTGCAACAGTTACTCCATCATGCACAACATTTGGCGCTCCCCATTTTTTATCCAAAGCCACATTCCTCCCTTTAGGACCCAAGGTTGTTGCCACGGCCTCTGTCAGTATATTTACTCCATTAAGTAACTTTTCCCTAGCTTCGCTGTCAAATTTTAATATTTTAGCCATAATATTTACTCCAATATTGCCATTAGATCATCGAATTTCACTAATTTATATTCAACTCCCCCAATTTTTATCTCATCCCCGCCCCATTTTTTATAAACAACCCTATCCCCTACTTTTACCGGACATTTTACAACTTTCCCGCCATCTATTATCCAATCATCCCCGCAAGCAATTACTTTTCCTTGAGCCGGCTTTTCCTGAGCTGATTCCGGAAGGATTATTCCTGATGCAGTTTTAGTTTCTGCCTCAGATGGTTCAACTAAAACATACCCCATGAGGGGCTTTACAGATAATTTATTAGTTTTATTCTTTTTAACTTTTGGCATGATAACAACAGGAGGCAGGTGAACTGGATTCAGAATATACCAAAAACTAGCAGACTTTGTCAAGTGTTGCTAAGAAATGAAATTATAAGGAATAAATTTTAACTCTCTTTTTATATTTTGCCAATATTTTTGGCCTTATATCATTTGGATGAAAATATAAAGCCCCATCTTCTATCCTCTCCATTCCTCTTGGTTTCTCCATTATTTTAAGTTGTATCCATTTAGCTAACAACTCCATTGTCATTGCGAGTCCGCCAAAGGCGGACGTGGCAATCTGTTTATTCGAAGAACTATGATTTAACAGATTGCTTCGTCGCTTCGCTCCTCGCAATGACATAGTATCAGTAATCCAATTTGGTAAAAACCTAAACACCCATTCATTGTCCATTAAATATTTTCCATAAATTCCATTCCTTTCCCAAAGAACTTTCATCTGTAAAACTTCATGCGCAATATAAATATCTCTATTTTTTTGAGCCAACTTTTCCTCCTCAACTAAAATATTTAAACAAAGTTTTCCTGCTATTTTTCTTCCCGTATCAGAAACTCTCCTTCTTTGCCCTGTTAAAGAAAGTAAACTTAATGCAAAAAATCTTGATAACCACAAACGACTTTTAGAAGTAATAATAAATAAATCTATATCATCACTCTTTTTAGCATTTCCCATAGCAAGTCCCCCTGAAATTCCAACCAGTTTTATCCAAGGAATAATTTTTAAAATAGTTACTAAAATTTTTGCCTTCCCTAAATAACTTCTGGATTGCTCTTCTCCTCTTTCTCTCTTCCCCACCAATCCATCTTTTTTCGGCAAAAAATAATAACCTTTTTTACTTTTTACTTTTAACTTTTTACTTAAACTCTTCAATGCTCTTTCCACTTGCCTTAATGTTGTTTTTCTCCCAATCAACCACTTATGTATCTCATATACTCTCAGCGGATAATCAAAAATATCTGCATAAATTAATGTTTTTAAAATAGCTTTTTCCATGGTTTCTCTTATAGTTCGAGTGCAACCGAGAACATACCATAAAAATATAATAATTTCTAAGGTAACTTCTCGACTCGTCTTCGACTCGCTCGAAGAGTATAATACTTTACATGCTAAAATTTGAACAAAATATCCCCCTATCTACCTTAACCACTCTTCAAATTGGAGGTCCGGCTAAACTTTTTATCACAGTTTCAAATGAGCAGGAACTACAGGAAGCTATTCAGTATTCTAAACAAAATAATTTTCCATATCTCGTTATTGGTGGAGGAAGCAACCTTTTGGTAAATGATAGCGGAGTTAATTGTTTAATTATTAAAAATGAAATAGAGGGAATCATAAAAGAAGGAAAATCTTTAAAAGTTAAAAGCGGCACAATCCTGCAACATTTAGTGGATTATTCAATTGCCCACTCCCTTCATGGTCTGGAAAAATTAACAGGAATCCCGGGAACTGTTGGTGGGGCAGTTTATGGAAATGCAGGGGCATATGGCCAAACAATCAGTGATTATATAAGGGAAGTTACATGTTTTGACAGAAATGGTGAAATAATAATTTTAGACAAAGATGAATGTGAGTTTAAATATAGGGATAGTATTTTTAAAAAAAATGGGTTTACCATTTTAGAAATTTGGTTTAAATTGGATGTAGGTGAAACCAAAAAATTAAGAAAAGAGGCAGATGAAGTATTGGAAAAAAGACTTGTTAAATACCCGAAAGGAATAATGTGTCCTGGATCCTTCTTTAAAAATCTTGTTGCAGATGAGTTGCCAAAAGAAATTTTAAAAAATATCCCCAAAGAAAAAATTGTATATGGTAAAATTCCTGCAGGGTCGCTACTTGAGGAAGTTGGAGCAAAAGAAGCAAGAGAAGGTAATATCAAAATAGCAGATTACCATGCAAATTTGTTTGTAAATAATGGTGAAGGAAAAGCTTCTGACTTTTACAATTTAGCCAAAAAATATGCAGATAAAGTTTATGAAAAATTTGGAATTAAACTTGAACCGGAGGTGCAACTTGTAAATTTACCACCCTTAAGTTAATTTATTTCTCCTCATCAACTAACTGATAAACTTCTATTGGTATTTCTTCATAGGGATGCACTCTTTTAATTGCGGCAACCACATTTTTAACTTTTTCCTTTTCACACAAAACTTCAATCATCTCTTCTTCTACTTCTTGCTGTTTACCGATTTGTCCTATATGGGGTTTTGCCCCTTCACCTGGAGTAAATCTCCCCACCCCTCTGCTTGAAAAAGATGCATGATGATATTTCCCCAAAACCCCTGCCCCCGCATCCCCCATTACTTTCCTCAATTTATCTGCATATTCTAATGGAACAAAGGTAACTATTTTATACATAACTATTGGGGTGTAGCAGTTGGTGCAGGCTTTGTATATTTATCCAATACCTGTTTTACCCCTTTATCTACAGTTTGTAAAGCAACTTGCGGATCCGTTCCCCCTAAAGTTGCATTAATCCCGTCCTCAAAATATTTAATCATCTCATCATTTATTCCCAAATCAAAAGTATTTGATGACAAATACCAGAATTTATAATTAGGCCCTTGGGTTACAAAAGCTCCAACTACAGGATCGTTTGCTACCTCGGCAGTTAAATTAATTAAAGAATAAGGCTCTCCAAAAAGTCTCACTTTTGAGGCTTCCGCATATAATATTTTCTGGGCTTCAGCAGATGTTAAAAATTTAACAAATTTCCAAGCCTCTTCACTATTTTTAGAATATTTTGATACTGCCTCACCCCAAAAGCTTGCCCAACCAACCTGCCTTTGAGAAGAAAGCTGTGGAACCATTACTACCTTAAACTTTAAATTAGGATTAGCAACTCTTAACTCATGTGCCCTCCAGGAAGGAGCAAAATAAAAACCTAATCTGCCGGATGCAAACATGGTAGTAGAGTTTGGCAAATCCCGATCCCACACCTTTCTTTTAGGATCTGTTACAAATCCTGTATAGAAAGTGAATACTTCTGCAACTTGAGAGGTTGCCATATTATTTAAATTAACCCCTGGCTGCTGAAGCAGTAGCAAACCCAAAATGTCGCTCCAGTGATCTACGTTCCCTGTTGAACCTATTGCTGCCCCTGCAGTCTTAATACCTGATGTATCCCTTACAGTCATTTTAGTTGCCGAATCTATAAATTCCTGCCAGGTTTTGGGTATCTGTCCTCCGACGTTATTTAGAAGTTCCTCATTTACATAGAGTGCCAAACCATCAATCTCAAAAGGAGCTGCATAAATTTGGCTACCCTTAACAAAACTTTCTGCTGCCACAGGATAAAAAAGAGCTTTATAGTCAGCTGGACTGAATACCTCAGTTGGCGATGGAGCAAGATCATTTTCAAACATTGGCAGCCAGGAGTTATGAATCCTGAAAATATCAGGACCCTGCTCCTCTTTAATTTGTGTTTGAAGTCTAGTTCTATAATTTACTGAAGATTGTCTATCATAATTTATAGTTATATTAGGATTTAGTTTCTGATATTCCTCTATTACAGGTTTTATTAAATTCTCCTCCTCCCAAAGTCCGAAATAAGTTAAAGTTATAGGTCCTCCTTCTTCACCTCTGTTAAACAAAGAAATAGATGGACCAAATTTCCAAAATAGGAAACCTAAAATTATACTTAAAGCTAAAACAATGATTACAATACGTTTCATAATAGATCCTTCGTCGCTTGAATCGCTCCTCAGGATGACGCTAAGCGTCACTTTCCAATTATATCTTAAAACGCTACAATAGCGGCATGCCCAAAACTAAAAAGAGTAAAAAGAGTTTTTTTAAAAAATATAAAAAATATTCATTACCTCTAGTACTTTCATTAGTCCTTATTGTTCTAATTTTCTCAACTTACCAAGCATTAATTTCAGATAAATTTTATCCATTTACTTTTGTTGGCGATATAAATATTTCATTTCTGACAAAGGGTCAATCCATCCAAAAACTTCAAAGCAAATTTAATCAAAGATCAAAAGAAAAGCTGCAATTTTATTATGATCAAAAACCATATACTCTCGATATTGCAACTTCATCCGCCAAATTAGACTATTCTGCCATTGACTCAAATTTTTCCCAAATTCACTCAGGCTCCATCCTAAATATCTTACAAGATCAATTCCAAACACTAATATTTACTTCCAGAATTCATCCCAAAATAACATTATTTCTAACTGAGCAAGCGGATAAAATAGCAACTGCAATTGATAAGCCGCCTCAAGATGCCCAACTCACATTTGATGAAACCCCAATTGCCACAGATTCCGCAAGGATCCAAATAAAGGAAGGGGTAAATGGATTAACATTAGATAGAAATGAATTGGAGAATCAAATCAGCCAATTTTTACTTAGTGAAAAATACCAAAACGAGCTTCCCATAAAAACCGTTCCTCCAAAAATTACAACAGAACGAGTCATAAGGGCAAAAAGGGTCTTGGAACAAACATTAAAACAGCCAATAAAATTAATTTTTGATAAGACTAATTGGTTCCTAGACACTAAACAGCTTTTGACTCTTTTGGATTTACAATCTGATGAGGATCTTCTCTTGGATAAAGAAAAAGCTTACACTTACTTGGAAAAAATTGCCTCAGAGATAAACCAGGATGTTCAAGAAGGATTGTTTGAATTTAATCCGGATACAAAAAGGGTTACTGGATTTAAACCATCCCAGGAGGGGCGTAAATTAGATTTGGACAAAACTTATCAAGCTTTAACAAATACTTTAGTTTCCGGCAAAGAAAAAAGCATTAACCTACCTATTAGTATTACAAAACCAAAAATCCAAACATCTGATGTTAA
>CAYLXC010000013.1:7249-25032 GCA_964387865.1 uncultured Gammaproteobacteria bacterium
GGTTTTCCTCCAGGGCTAGATGCCACAGTTTTTTATCCAACAGTAGATTTTCAATTTAAAAATGACACTCCGGCGCATATTTTAGTTCAGGCATACACTTCTGGACTTACCCTTTATGTTGACTTATACGGCTCATCTGACGGAAGAGTGTCCACCATAAGTAAGAGTATCGTCACAAATCAAACTCCTCCGCCACCAGAGCTTAGGCAGGATGATCCAGCCTTACCAAAAGGGGAAGTAAAACAAGTTGATTGGTCAGCCTGGGGAGCAAATGTATCGTTTACAAGGACAGTTACAAGAGGAGGGGAAGAAATTATTAAAGAAACCTGGAAATCTGCATATAAACCCTGGCAGGCTGTATATCTGGTGGGGACTAAAGAAAACTAGTCTTTTATAAATCTTGAGGGTTTTTAACTACAATTTCTTTAATCTTAGAAAGCTCCTCATCAAAGGTGATTAGAACAGTATCTTCTGGTAATTGAGCGGCAATTAAGCAGTCTGAAAATTGGAATAATCAATATAATCCCTTATCCTGTCAATATTTATTCTTTTACCTTTGGCATATTTGGCATATTTACCTGCAAGCTGTAAAATTTTGCTATCTAGCGGTACAACTATCAGTTTTTTACCCTCAACTTTAACTTCAGCCTTAGAAGGTTTTGTTAATCTTAAGGCTTTCCTTGCAGCCTTAGGGATATGAATTTGCCATTTCCTTGTAATTGATATTGTCGTTTGCATAACAATATTAATTGTACCACAATATGACTAGGTTAACAATACCTAGCTGAGCTCAATATTCCATCATCTTCCTTTTCTGTTCCAAGTTCTTGTCTTTCATTCATCTCTCTTCATCTCCTTTATTAAAATATGTAATGACTAACCTATCCTCATACCATTTCTTCTGAGTTCTCCTCTCTCCTCTCCTGTCAACTCGCCTACGCTCCTTACCTGTCGGCTTTCAAACAAAATTCCTTTTTCTCTAAACAAATCTGTCAACTCAGGAAAATCACGATCCGGCACAATTGCCAAAAGATCTTCTCTTCCTCCCAAAGGCCTAAATCCAATTTCCCTGTTTATTTGAATAGATAGCTCCACTACTACTCTCACGGCTTTTAAATAAGTATCTTCATCAGGAAAGGTTAAAGCCTTCTCTCTTACCCTAGCAGCTGAATCTCGTCTTATTAGATCTCTTAAATCTTCGAGATCTCTTTCACTCATTTCCCTCACCTCCTTTCATTTGTTTATTGCACATTTTAAAATCCCGGTGGCATAACAAATGGCTTTTCTACGCCCTCGGGCCATTCCACAATCTCATAATCAATACCCTCGCCCTTAAGTAAATGCTTAATTAATTGGAACTGCCCACCTGTAATCCTATAAATTGGTCTATTATCATCTTCAAATGGTGATTTAAGGAAATTTACTCTACCTGGTATTTGGCTACTAATTTCTTTGGCTTCTTCACTGAAACGAAGATAGCCTGTAAATTGCTTTTCTTCTTTTTGCTCCGGTTGTATCCTTCTAAGAGATGACTCCTCTGTAATTGCCAGTCTGTTAAAAACAGTATACGGATTACCTTCAGGATCTATAGCTCCAATAACAAAAGATGCTATTTGGGCTTTTCCAGGATGTCCAATATCAACCAACACTAAACCTGTCCCTGGGTGTTCAGGATTTTGATAGACTCCACCTATACCTCTACTTAGGATAGGTGCTACTGCCTCAGCATAATTTACCACAGTATTGAATGCTGCTCTGTGTTCATCACTTATTGTTTCTTCTACCTCACGCAATTTAATCACCTCCTTTCATTCCTGAATTTAGATTTCAACTTTTGCGCCTTATTAATCTTTGTTGTTCAACTGGCAACCCACTTACAGCAATAGCTCTAACCTCTGTAAACTTCACCTCCTGATCTAGCAATAGAGGCTCCAACTTTTTATATGAATTTTCTGGAAAAATTAGTCCTTGCAATCCCTTTCTGGATGCCGGAATATGTTCATATTCAAATTCTATTTCTTCTCGCACTAGTCTTTCAATAATATCCAAAGCTCTTGTTAGCTCACCAACTTCTTCGAAACGTATCGCTCTTCTCGGTATTACCGGTTTTCTTACTGGACTAAATTCCTCTCCCAGTTCAACCATAATTCTCACCTCCTTTTTAGATATTAAAAAAACCTCTCCGTTTTGGAGAGGTTAAAATTTATTTACCTGTACCGGACGGTACGGGTCAAATCCTCCCCAAAACTTGACATGTACCGTCTGGTACGTATCTGGGGCTTAGGTGTGGCACCGTATATTAGAATGTCCTTCGACAAGCTCAGGACGATTCTCGTCTAACTCGAATCGGTTGCCGGGTAGATCATAAAGCTAAGCCTCTCCCTACCACTCTTGATTAATATTTAATTGTAACTTCACTTTATAATAATTTTTTCAATAAGTCAAGAAATAAAATTGTAAGAAAAATAGAAATTAAGAAGTTGGCTTTACCTCAATATCTTCCTTCTTAAAATTAAATTTGACAATAAATCTATCGAAAAACCCTTTTTGACCAACGATCCCAAAAGCTTGAATTCGTAACTTCATAAAACCTACCTCTGTTTTATACTTTATTCCATTTATGATGATTGTTAATTTATGAAGGTAATAGTAATCCGGCATACCAGTAACTCCACTTAATTCGCGCCTTACACCCTTGATAAAATCAATACCCAACAGTTCAGAAATATCAGAGTCAAATATACAAACATCTGCTCCTGAATCAATTAATACCTCATAAGGAATAGAAATAGAATTATAAGAAACTTCAATTGGAATTACTGGGCGTAAAGTGTCAGAACCGTATCTTTTATATTTAAATTTCATTTTTGCCAGAACCTACAAATGAGGACAGGCTGCTTGGCATACGGGTTAAAATGGGTTTATCAAAACCCTTTTTTAGAGCTTTTTGCCAAGCCTCTTTGGCAGTTTTACCAGAAGCTATTACAGTTTGTTCATCATCCATCAAAGCTACCCAAAGTCCTTTATATTTTTTATAAATATTTGTCCAATCAATTGCAGCCATGGACACAATTATACTACAAAGTATGGCAGGCAGTATATTTAGTGGAGACCAAAGAGTAATATAGTTTATCGTAACACTACGTTATTCGTATATCGTTCATTAAAGAGTTATTGAAATCCGATAAACGATAACCGATAATCGATATACCAACCTATGATTACTGTAACCGGCTCCTTGGCTTTTGATTATATTATGGATTATCCAGGCGTTTTTTCAGAACATATCATGCCTGATAAAATCCATACCCTTAACCTTTCATTTTTAGTTAATACTTTAAATAAACAATACGGAGGTACTGCAGGAAATATTGCCTACAATTTAGCTCTTCTAAAAAGTCCTGTTTCAATAGTCGGAGCTGTTGGTCATGATTTTTCCCAGTATGGTGAGTTTTTAAAAAATGCGGGGGTTGACATATCAAAAATTAAAATTATTGAGGATGAAATCACATCATCCGCATATATTATGACCGATTCCTCTGATAACCAGATTACAGCATTTTATCCCGGAACAATGACCAAAAATTCCTCTTTATCAATAGATGGTAATCCAGATTTGGTAGTAATCTCCCCAAATGATCCTAAAGCTATGGTTAAATTTGCTGATGAGTGTAAGAGTAGGAAAATCCAATACATGCTGGATCCCGGGATGCAGCTTCCCTCCCTTGATAAAAATGATCTTAAAAATATGATAAATGGGGCAACTATATTAATTGGAAATGATTACGAGATTGCTCTTTTAAAAGAAAAAACTTCTTTGGATTATGCTGACCTTTTAAGCCAGGTTCAAGTTTTGATCACAACCTTAGGATCAAAAGGATCAATTATCCAAAAAGAAGAGCAGATGATTGATGTAAAGAGTGCAAAGCCTAATGAAGTTTTGGATCCGACAGGTGCAGGAGATGCTTACAGAGCAGGGTTTTTAGCAGGATATATTAAGAAGTTTGACTTAAAAGTATGCGGGCAAATGGGTTCAGTTGCCAGCTGTTTTGCAATTGAAAAATATGGTACAACATCTCATAAGTTTACTGTTGAGGAATTTAGGGAAAGATACAAGCAAAACTTTGGAGAGATGCTGCCCGACCTGTCATTGCGAGGATCCGGCGAAGCCGGAGACGAAGCAATCTTCCACATCAAATGAACAGATTGCCACGGGACGTACTGTCCAGTACATCCCTCGCAATGACAACAAGGGTAAACCATTATGCAGTCAGATATTAAAGACATAAAACTTGCCCCGGAGGGCAAACTTAAAATTGAGTGGGCCGGATCCCAAATGAAGGTACTCCAGCTCATTAGAGAAAGGTTTAAAAAAGAAAAGCCTTTTAAGGGCATTAAAATAGCTGCTTGCTTGCATGTAAGTTCAGAAACTGCAAATCTAATGCTGACACTAAAAGCAGGTGGTGCAGACGTTGTGCTTTGTGCATGTAATCCTCTGTCAACTAAAGATGATATTGCAGCCTCCCTGGTAAAAGATTTTGGAATCCCCACTTTTGCAATATCAGGTGAGGATAATAAAACTTATTATAAACATCTTAATCAAGTTCTTGATACTAATCCTCAAATTACCATGGATGACGGAGCGGATCTGATTACACTTTTGCATACGGAAAGAAAAAACCAGTTAAAAGATGTCATTGGTTCATCTGAGGAGACAACAACAGGAGTAATCAGGCTGAAAGCAATGTTAGAAGACGGCGCTCTTAAAATCCCCGTAATTGCAGTTAATGAGAGCCAAACCAAATATCTTTTTGATAACAGGTACGGCACTGGGCAATCAACAGTTGATGGAATTATGAGAGCAACTAATATACTTTTAGCAGGAAAAGTATTTGTGGTAGCAGGATATGGCTGGTGCGGAAGAGGGGTGGCTCAAAGGGCAAGAGGAATGGGTGCAAGTGTTTATGTTTGTGAAGTAAATCCGGTGCGGGCACTTGAGGCTGTAATGGATGGATATGAGGTAATGCCTCTTGCTGATGTCGCAAAATCTGCAGATATAATAATTACGGCAACCGGAGATAAGCATGTAGTTGGGGAAAAAGTAATAAAAAATCTAAAAAACGGGGTAATTTTGGCAAATACAGGCCATTTTAATGTAGAAATTGATGTTGAATATCTTGAAAAGGTAAAAAAATCAAAAAAAGTTGTAAGAGAGGGTGTTGAGCAATATACAATAGGAGGCGTTAAAATAAATCTTCTTGCGCAAGGCAGACTTGTAAATCTGGTTGCAGCAGAGGGCCATCCGCCGGATGTTATGGATATGTCATTTGCAAATCAGGCTTTGGCAGCAGAATATCTGGTCCAAAAGAACGCTTCCTCCGGAAGTAAAGACAAGCTTAAAGTTGGGGTCCATAAAATCCCGCAAGAGCTGGATGACATGATTGCCCAATTAAAGTTGGAATCTTTAGGTATTAAGATTGATACTCTAACAGAAGAACAAAAGCGCTACCTAGCTTCCTGGGACGAAGGAACTTAAATTTTTCTCCACTGACTGAGAGTCGAAGGGTTGCTGGCTTGATTAATTATTTAGTTGTTATTATTAGCTTAAAATATTATTATTATCTTGTCAAGATGAGATTCTTTATAGCACTTGAAATACCGAGTGAGAATTTGGCGGAGTTTCAATCTATTCAATCCAGTTTGCATACATTAATTCCTCAAGCAAGACTTACTGATTTGGATAAAATTCATCTTACTTTAGCATTCTTAGGAGAACAGCCGGATGAAATGAAAGCTAAATTAACACAAATTATGCATGATGCAGCAGAGGATGTTGAATCGTTTGAGGTAACCCCAGCCTATATTGACGGTTTCCCAAATATTCACAGTCCCCAAGTTCTTTGGGTAGGAGTAAAAGGGGATATTGATAAGGTACTTTTAATAAGAGAACGAATAAGAGATGGGTTGGCAAATCTTCATCTTCCGGTTGATGAAAGGCGATTTATTCCTCACATCACGATTGCCAAATTGAATAACAATATCAAAATAAATCAAAAATTAGAAGCAGAACTTGAGAAGATTATGACTTATACATTGAATACAATTTTAATCTCATCTATCAAACTCTTTGAATCTGTCCCCTCTCATGGCTTCCATAAACACAACACTTTGGCTGAGATTAAACTAAGCGCTTCTGGGTAAAAAATACACATCCTTATGGTATCTGTGATCCGTAAACTGGAATTCACCTTTTCCTGAAATCAGAGCCTGATATTCTTTACAATCTCTACAAAGTTCCTCCCCTTTTATGCAAACCCAATTACCTTCCCCTATTGCCTTTTTAACCTCCTTTGCCTTATCTTTTATCCACTCAAGTTTAGGTTCCAGCGGATCCAAAACTATCCCTTTTGGCTCATCATCCCTGTCCAGATACCAAAAACTTGCTCCGGAAACAGCTTTCCCTAAATTTGCTTCTGCTAAAATTGCATAAACATAAAGCTGCAAAGCATCTTTTTCATCATTTACTCCTGTTTTAAAATCGCAAACAACCAAAGTCCCATCATCCTTTTCCCCTACAAAATCAAAATTACCCATCAAAACTACATCCTCAAACAAATGCAGCTTTGGAAATGAAATCGAAGGGGCACTTTTTTCCAATCTTTTTGCATTTTTAAAAAAATTATCAAGCATTTTTAATCCTCTTTGCCCAAAAGTTGCTTCTTCCTCCCTTGAAGAAAAACCTCCTCTTTTTCCGGAATATTTCAGCCAAAAATTCCTGAATTTCCCCTCAAGCTGATCAAAAGTTATTTGACCTTGCATCTCAAGATACCATTTAACACTATCGTGAACAGTTGAACCTAAGGATAAATAAGGGGATGCAATTTGGATCCTATTTCCGCTCTTAGGATCCCTGTAAATATTTTTCAAATAAAATGAATTCGGACATTTCAAAAAATCAGATAAAGATGTAAAGGAAATAAAAATGGGGTTTTTTACAAAAGTTTTAGGAGCCAGCTTAATCATAATATCGTTTTAATCTTTTTGCCACATTACCCGGTAAATAATTTTCCTGAGTTACAATCTTTCTCCCTGTTTCAATTTCTAGCTTTTTTCTAGCATCACCTGCAATTTTCCCACCGCGTTTAGAAACATGTTTGTTCTTCTCAAAACCTTTAGGATGTTCCGTTTTCGTTATCTCAGTTGTTGCAGCCTCACCAAGCTGAGAAAATAATAGTTCCAGATCATTCATATGATCCCTAAGGTTTTCGCGCTTAAGACCTTTAAGTTTTTTGTATTCTCCAGGAGTAACACCAAATGTGGCTTTTGATATTTCTGCAGTAAGTATTTCGTACTCTTTCGGTTTTTCTACCCCATGTTTTTGCCACTCATCTGTTAACTCTTCACGGATTGCAATTCCCCTCATCCGCCTTTCAATCCATTCATCAGGATACCCTTTAGCTTTATAAAGCGCTCTTGCCCTTTTTTGAGCCAATTCCGGATCTTCTATTTCCTGGATTCGCTCATATCCTACCTTGGCGAGCCAGCGCTTAAACGGTTCTGCTTTTGGAGAAGGAATTGATTGGATGATGCGTAAGACTCCTTCGGTATTAGCACAATCAGTTAAACGCATTTTTCCGTCAGGAGCCTGTAATTTCAACTGTCGACAAATTGTCGATAGTTCAATACCATCCTCACTTTTGACTCGGATTTTCATTTTGAACCAGTAATCATTAGGATTTACACTATCAGTTAAAGCCTCAATAACATCAACAATTGAAAACCACCATTCGTTTTTATATATAATCTTTCTAATCTCTTTATTCCTAAAAATAGCAATTTTAGTAATTTCGTCTGACATGAATTTACTTTAAACCATAAATTACCCGAAAGTCAAGAGATTAGTACTTCGCAAAACGACTTCTGTAAATACATAAAGTGCAAGTTTCAGAAATTGGAGGTAATTCCCCATTTAATACTGTTGAAATTTCGCTAATAAGCTTTAAAAACCCAACCATGTCCTCTTCAATCGGATGCCATGTAGGCATTGTGGTAAAAACAATTTTTCCATCAATTAGTTTCATTTCTTCAGGGTTTATGCTTACGACACCCATTTTTGAGATTTTAATAGGGTCTCCATTTGCTGGATTTTCTAATGCGAATTTATATGCATGTAATTGACTTGAATATTTTTTAAGTATTTCTTCTTCATCCGGGCTGGCTATTTTGAAGTCAATAAGGGCACAGGTTCCATCCTCCAATTTTGTTAAAATATCAAACCTACCGCTTAAAAAACAGTTTGTATCATTGATCTGCACGGACATCAAATAACCTTCTTGGATCTCTATAATCCCACTTGGAAGACTTGGATGAATATCTTGAAGATTCATTCCCATAATTGAATCCTGGAGTAGTTTATTTATCCTCCCAAACATTGAAGGAAATAGACCAGAATATGAAACACCTAACTTTACTTTTTGGTAATAACAATGCTTACAGTCATTCCAAAGATACGCAAAATCAGAAGGACTGAGTTTATAAGCATTCCCATTATTCATACCCTATAATGATATCATTAAGGATACTAATTTTCAACTTCTTGAGGGTTTTTGACTATTTCACATGTGCTAATGGGAATTAAACTACTTGTATTTAAAGTAACATAGAATTAAAAGTTCCCATTCTTTAATCTGCTTATACTGAGCTTGCTTACAGTGAGTTCATCGAACCAGTCGAAGGATTTATCCTGAGTATCATCGAAGAATTCCTCCTGCAACTTCTGCAAACTCTGTACTTTTCGTGTTTGTCCAATCGGAATTTCAGTATTTTCTATATTTATCGTGTTTGCCAATATCTATAAAAAGGGCGGTAGTTTTATTAATCCAGGAAAAAAAGATTCGATTGCCCCTATCGATTCTAATAGTCCAAAATGACGATCCTTTAAGCTTTTCTAAATTTAAACTCGGATGCTTTGGATTTTTAACAAATAAAGATACTGCTTTAATTGTTTTATTTAAAAGGTCTAGATTATTTTTCAAAAATTTTGCTCGTGAAGATAAATACCTTGAAGAATATTGGATCTTTATCATGCCTTAAGCATTTACTTCTTTTCTCATTTCCTCAAAATCGGCTTCAAGATCCTCGGGTGTAGCTATTGTTTTTGTCTTTCCTGCCTTATATTCCGCTAATGCTTCATTAAGAGCTGCTTCTAACTGCAGCTTTTCCAAAAGATCCAATCCTATTACCGCCCCGAGCGGTTTATTGTTGGCCATAACAATAATAGGCTCTTTAGACTTATTAGCTTGATTAAGGACCTTTTTATACTCCCTTTGAATTTGTCTTGCAGAAATTGTTGTAAACATATTTTTATATAATACAATAATTTAGTATGTATGTCAAGATGACATAAATATTGGGACATAAGTCAAAAAGTTTGCAAAATACCTAGGTGTCAAGCTAGGACACCCTCCAGGTGTCTAATTTCACTATCGCAAGCTTGCTTATCTAGCCCCAGGGGTTGGAATTCATTCACTTGACAGATGGATATATAGAAATTACTATACAAAAGCTGTCTGAGAACTATGTTTAAAAAAACAGTCATTACTATCGCTCTTGCGATCGTTATCTTATCCGCTCCACAACTTATCAAAGCGGCTACCTCGAATAACCCTAACTTTCCAACATTTGAAGAAGTCCAACAAATGATTAGTCAGTCTCTATCCAATCTGCAAAGTCAAATTGACAATTTAGTAAATAATCAAACACAATCGGATCAAAAAGCTGCCGATTTAGAAAATTCAATCCAAAGTTTGTCATCTAAAATAAACAGTCTTGAATTTTCTACAGCTACAATGACAGCCAGGATTGATAATTTAAACCAAAAAATATTGGGACAAAAAAGAGTCTTTGGAGTATCTCAAGTCAGAGGTTCTCTTTGGTCTACCTCAGATACCAGTCCAAGCGTCAAAACTCCGGATGAAGTCAGTATAAATTGCCCTGTTAATTGTCTGCTTTGGGTAAACTATGACGTGGATACCAGAAATACAGTCGGGGGATTTCAGCATATTTACCATATTTTTATAGATGATACTAATCCGGCAGTATTTAACCAGGCAACGATGACAACGGCAAGTGCCGCAGTACCTCTGGCAGTCAACGGAGTATTCCCGGTATCAGCCGGACAACATACAGTTTCTATTTATGTTAGATTATACGGCGGAACTCTCGAACAACACGAAAGCCACCTTCAAGTCATGGCCATAGAGCCATAAACTCCAATTTTCCTTGAAAAGCTTGGTGGAGGACTGATTGTTTTAAAAGTTCCAATTCTTGCAATTGTTACTCCTACAACTTCTGCAAATCTTGTCAAAAAGTTCTCAAAAACCCAAGGTGTCAACCTAATCCACCTCATTCGAGTCTGAGTCCTGTGGGACTCATCCCTCAGAGTCGAAGACCTAAGGGTGTGCAAACATAAAATTGCGGCAGTATTGTCCCTAAAGGTAGCATTGAAGAAGATTCAGCCATAGAGTGTTATTTTATCACAACATCAAACAGCCAGGTGCCAATCTATTCCACCCTCCAGGTGGAAATTTAGGTTACGTTTTTACCTTCATCATCTTTTGATTTTCTATCCTCATCATTAGTTACTTCATTAAGAAATTTAGTATCCATCCCAAAGAAATTATTTTGTTGCAAGATAAATATTTCTTTATTTTTTTCATCAATTCCTTTTTTCAATTCGTAAAGTTTCTTTTTCTCTTTAAAATTCTTTTTTACATCTTCTTCTGCATCTGTAGGCGGTTCTTCAGGTTCTGGTATGGAAGGTGTTCTCACTTCTGCACTTACACCTTTCTCAAAATGTTTAAGCATTTTTTTAAACAAAAGCCTCACGCTTGTTGCTTCCGCTGGTTCATTTATTTTGAGTATTTTTATAAGCTCTTCAACAAGATTATTTGCCCTCTCCACCATCTCTTCCCTATTAACTTTTTCCATAGCTTCTTTCCTCTTTTTTGCATAATTTTGGTAGCCATTTTTTAAATCTTGATACACTTTTATTGAAGCATAGATTTTTAAAGTGTAGTCTAAAGCGGTATCAAAATGCTGCGCTAACTCCAACCCCACACCAATAAACATATCTATAGATCCATTATTAACGTATTTTATCTTGAAGGATTTGCTTTCACCTAAGGCATCTGCCAAAGATACAAGAAAATTCTTAATGTCACCGAATACATCCTCAAGATTCTCTAGCTCTGCGTACTCTTCAGGAAAAGAAAAACCAATCTCATATTCATTATCTTCAAGTGTCCTCGGTTTAACACCAAATGCAACTAAAGAGTTTTTTATGTTATCTAATTTGCTCAAAGTATCTTGTCTTTGATTAATAAAAGTCTCAAGTTTCGATTTAACTTCGTGAGCTTGGCTATTTAATATGTTATTTAATTCTTGTTGGGAATTAATTCCAAAAAAATTAGCAATGTTAAGTTTTTGTAAAATCTTATAGTCAGTCATCACATAGCCACTTACTAGTGATCTCTCTAAATCTGCACGCATACTTTCTTTTTCATTATTTAAAGCCTCGGGGTTATTTTCATTATAAAAATTTAAGATATTCTGGAATCTAGCTTGGAAGTTAAAAGCTTGTTCATCCTTTTGTATATCTTCAATTATTTTAAGTAATTTTCCAGTATCCATATTTAAGGCAAATTTTACCGCTTTTTGGAGGTAATTGCCAGATATAAAACGACTCAAAAACTTTCTAAATAATGACGGTTACTTTTTCGTATAATATGGGTAGAACGTTTTGTCGCATCCTAAATTTTGTTCCATGATTATGCCCAGTACGCGCATCAAAATCCACCAATATTTTCCCTTCTTCTATTGCTTTGAGAAATCCTCCAAAGCTAAATTTTTGAAGCATCATAACTTTGGTATATTTGTAATATTCTTTTTTACGTTCAACTTTCACTTCAGCTTGAACATAAAAAGTATTAAGTAATTTTGTCCCAGCTTTATGTTCCAAATCATCAAATCCCCAATAAGGTTGCGGATTAAGCTCACCTAATCCAGCACGCTTTTTAACTGATTCAAGCCATCTTTTATGCCTTATATCAACGCTACCAGCATCAAAAGAAATTAAGATTTTCCTTGCTTTACGATCAATCACTACCATAAAACCTCGATCGCTTCTTGATTGACCATGAATTGTCTGCCGGAAACTCATTTCACCCTTGGCATATTTTTTGCCATCTTCCTGATGAGCCCACCCGTATTTTGGCAATAGAACCTGTGGAATAAAGCGAATAGCCCGAGGTGATGGTTCACTATGGAAAAGAGTTGTGAGCGAAGAGGAATTAATACGTTGTGCTTTCAGTTCCCACTCAGCAGCATTTGGTATTGGTAAATTATTTTCCTGGATACCTAATAAATCTTCCAGTGTATTACCGATACCACCTGCATTACCATGCCTTGCGTTTACAATCCAACCTAATTCCGCTATCTTTTTAAGTTCGTCTATTAACGCTTGTTTTGTATAAATAACCTGTTTATCTGTCATTATTTTACCAGAGCGTTAACTTAGACGAGTGTTGCTCAATTCTTTTCTCTGCCATCTTACAATATTCCGGTGAAATGTCAATTCCAATGTAATCTCTTTTAAAATTTATCGCAGAAATAGCTGTTGTGCCTGAGCCCATAAAAGGATCAAGAATCATTTTTGCGTTAGTTGAAGAAATAATACGATCAATTAATTTAACAGGGAAAGGAGCAGGGTGCTCGTTTTTCATCTCTTGTGTAAACTCCCAGATATCACCATAAGCGTTAGCTTTTGGTGTTAACCTGAACTTTGGTTTAGCTATAAGATAAATAACTTCAAAAGTAGGTAAGAAATATCCTGGATTGAAATTAATACCTCCTTTTCTCTTCCAAATAATAATTTGCCTGACAGGAAATCCACTAACGATATCTTGACGATCTTGTAGCAAACCATCTTGTACCCGCCATTTATGATTGTAGAAAATTGCGCCATCTTCTGGAATTATTCTCATCATTTCAGTCAAACAATCTTTTTGCCATTTAATATATTGATCATGAGGCATACAATCGTCGTGATGAGTATATCCGTTTTGGAGTGCAGCATTTGCCCATTTACCACCACGCCCATCTTTCATACCATTACCAGTTGAGTTTTTGAGATTATAGGGAGGTGAAGTAACAATTAAATCGACTGTTCCATCAGGGATCTGTCTCATAACTTCTAGGATATCTCCGCAGATAATTCTGTTTATAAAGTCTTCTGGAAATACTAGCTTTTGAATACCATTTGTATTTTTAGCTTTCGTCATTTCTAATGGTTTACTTTGTTGTGTTAAATTAATCATTTTTTATTGCCTTACCCATTGATTTTACTCTTCCCAAGTATACCTACAACCTTACCTAATAATCTAGTCTCCGGGTAAATTGGAATATTCTTGTACTTTGAATTTTCGGGTTTCAGATAAACTCGTCCATCATCATGAACAAATCTTTTAACAGCTGTCTCATCATCATTACGGGCCAAAACTATATCCCCATTTTTAAATTCTTTAGACTCACGAACTATTACTATATCTCCGTCATTAATGCCGGCTCCAATCATAGAATCCCCGGAGATTCTTACCAGACGGTCTTTTGAGGTTATTTGTACGTCGTCAACAACTTTCCATTCATTAATTTCATAGGCTTGCATATATGGACCTGCTGCACTTATACCTACAATTGGAGCCATTTGTTTTAAACCCAACTCCTCTATGCCTTTTTTTAAAATCCTAATGGTTCTTGCTGTTCCTTCCTCTTTCTTTATATAACCTTTTTCCTCTAAAATTTTTAGGATATCCAAAACAGCCTGATTGGAAGAAACATCCAAAGATTGACGAAGTTCAGCTAAAGTCGGGGGGTAACCTGAATCAGAAATTGATTTATATATCAGTTTTAAAACTTCCGCTTGGCGGACAGTAATTTTATCCATAATCAATCCAATATACTGACTAAATAGTCAGTTTGTCAATATATCAATTTTTGGGAAATTTCTCCCCATATTTAACCACACTTGTGGCTAAAAGTATATTATTAGGAGCTAAAAGTCATCTTAGACTTAGTTTTTTGATTTGGCTTACTTCGTTTCTGAAAATTTCATCTAAAATATTAATGTCTGCTTCTGTTGTAGGAGTAAAAGTTTTCACAATGCTCTCAATATATTCTATCTTCTCCAAGAGATATTTATTTAATATTTCGATTCGTTTCTCACGATCCGTTTCATCGCTTGTTCTTTTTCTAACAAGCAAAATCTCAATTTCCTTTCTGATTTTATTTGAAATATCAGCATCTTTAAAAAGACGTTCAAATTCCATGGGGGGCTGGGAATTGTATTTTTCAATCCACAGCGCCGCAAATACAGGGCGAAGAACATAAAAATATTTTTTTGATTTTATTTCTTTTTTCGCCAAATACATTTTATAGTTCGTATTTGCCATATGCAGATAATGATGTATACCTGTGCGAGGTGAATAAAACTTTGGCATTAAATTTCTAAGTTCTTGCGCAAAATTCCCATTTTCAATATATATTGTTGGACTTATAAGCCATTCAAATAAGAATCTGTTCGATTTCTTATATAATTGCAATGCCTTCCTAATATCCCAACCGCTAAAATCCAATAGGCCATCCTGTGGGTACTCCAAAACATCCCGTTTGTCTCCAATGCTCAGATACCATTCGGGCGGACGGACATAAACAAAACGAATATCATAATCACTATCTATAGATTCAAATCCCCATGCTCTACTTCCAGACTCGACCGCATAGAGAATTTTTATTTTCTCTTTCCGCTCAATTGCTTTCAATTGTTTTAATATTCGGCCGGATTCGCTTGTGCTCTTATTTTTCATGATCAAAATTATATTTCTTTGGGTCGATATTAGCAACGGTTTACCTGCATTCTCGCGGATTAATAGCGCATCGGAAACATTAAGTAAAAACGCCTAATCTGTTAAAATATCCTTATGCTAATCCTGGGTATAGAGACTTCTTGTGATGAAACTGCTGCTGCAGTAGTGGAAAAGAGAGAAAATCGAGTACAAATTATATCCAATGTTGTGGCTTCGTCGGCTAAGTTACAAGCAAAATATGGGGGTGTAATTCCTGAACAGGCTGCAAGAGAACAGATACGGTCAATAATACCTGTGGTCGAGGAAGCATTAATCCAAGCCTACCTAACTCGTCATCCCCGATCTAATCGGGGATCCATAAATAATAACAAATTATTGGATTCCCGCCTGCGCGGGAATGACATGGTAAAAAATGTGGATGCCATTGCCGTAACATATGGCCCAGGTTTGATTGGTTCCCTCCTGGTAGGTGTTGAAACAGCAAAAACTTTAGCAACAGTTTGGAACAAACCACTAATTCCGGTAAACCACCTTATCGGCCACTTTTATGCAAATTGGATCAATTACGTAGAAAGTAGTAAGTATAATGTAGTAAGGGAGGAAAAAAGGAAAACCCATACTACAAACTACATCCTACATACTACACCTTCTTTCCCCTGTCTCGGCCTGCTTGTTTCCGGCGGCCATACTGATCTGGTTATATTCACTAGCCATGGCAAATACAAATACCTTGGAGGAACCAGAGATGATGCTGCAGGTGAATGTTTTGATAAATGCGCACGCCTTTTAGGCCTTCCCTATCCCGGAGGACCTGAAATTTCCAAGCTTGCTAAAAAAGGAAGTTCAAAAGCTTTTGATCTCCCAAGACCAATGATAGATTCTGATGATTTTGATTTTTCATTTTCAGGCTTAAAAACAGCAGTAGCAAATTTAATCAAAAATTGGCCTGTCATTCTGGAGCGAAGCGATAGAATCTTTACAAAGAAAAGATCCTATCAGCCACTGCGTGGCTTTCAGGATGACAAAAGGAGGGCAGACCTTGCTGCCTCCATTGAGGCTGCAATAATAGATGTTTTAGTTGAAAAAACTATCAGAGCAGCAAAAAAATACAAAATTGAACAAATTATGATTGCAGGCGGTGTTGCCGCAAATCAGAAACTTTCATCCAATCTACAGAGACTCATTACCCATAACTCATTACCCATCACCTTACACATCCCTCCCCCTTATCTTTGCACTGATAATGCTGCCATGATAGCTTCAGCTGCATTCTTCTTGCCTCGCCATCCGGCGGGTGTAAAACCAACTAAAAACCCTTTATCTCTCCAGGCAGACCCCAATCTTGCCCTAACCCACTAATTCGAATATACTTACCCCATGGACAAGGTCTACGATCAAACAAAAGTTGAAAAAAAATGGTATAAATTTTGGGAAGAGTCAGATTTTTTTAAACCTGAAATTAATCCAGATGGAAAACCATATACTATTATCCTTCCCCCACCAAATGCCAATGCCCCACTTCACTTTGGCCATGCCATGTATGTTGTTGAGGATATTTTAATTAGATATCACAGGATGCTTGGTGATGCCACTCTTTGGCTTCCCGGAGCAGATCATGCCGGATTTGAAACTCAGGTTGTTTTTGAAAAACAGCTTGAAAGTCAAGGGAAATCTCGCTTTGACTATGACCAGGAAACACTTTATAAAATGATTTGGGACTTTGTACAAAAAAACAAAGGTGGCATGGAGAACCAACTTAGGAGACTTGGTTTTTCCCTTGATTGGTCAAGAGAAAAATTCACCCTTGATCCGGATATTATCAAGATTGTTTATAAAACATTTAAAAAGATGTTTGACGAGAGGCTAATATATAGGGATTATCGCTTGGTTAATTACTGTACTCGGGATGGAACATCATTTTCTGATCTGGAAGTAGCCCATGTAGAGCAAAAGGATCCACTATATTACCTCAAATATGGCCCTTTTGTGCTGGCAACTGTTCGCCCGGAAACAAAATTTGGTGACAGTGCAGTAGCTGTAAACCCCAATGACAAGCGCTATAAAGACTGGGTTGGTAAAGAAATTGAGGTTGAGGGTTTGTTGGGAAAATTTAAACTTAAGGTTATTGCAGATGATGTAATTGATCCGAACTTTGGTACCGGAGTTGCTAAAGTCACCCCTTCTATTGATTTCAAAGATTTTGAAATTGGCAAAAGACATAATTTAGAAATGAAAATGATTGTGGGATTTGATGGTAAGCTAACCAGTATTGCTGCTCCTTACGCTGGTATGTATGTTAAGGAAGCCAGAAAAAAAGTTGCGGAAGATATGCAAAAAAGAGGCCTAATTGAAAAAATTGATGAAGAATATACACATACGGTTTCTAAATGTTATAAATGCGGTACCACTCTTGAGCCCCTACCTTTAGAACAGTGGTTTATCAAAATAGATACACTAGCCAAAAGAGCCCTTGAAGTTGTAAAAAAAGGTGAAATAGATTCCTCTGGAATAAAAATATTTCCCAAGAACTTTACTGATACATACTTTCAGTGGATGGAAAATATCAGAGATTGGAATATTAGTAGGCAGATTGTCTGGGGAATGCAGATTCCAGCTTGGTATTGTAAGGATTGTAAAAAATGGATTGTAACTGAGGGAGAAACTCCTACAAAATGCCCTGATTGTGGGAATTCCTCTTTAGGAAGGGACTCTGATGTTTTCGATACTTGGTTCTCATCTGGTCAGTGGCCTTTTGCTACACTGCAAACCACAAAAAAAGGAGATTTCAAGAAGTTTTATCCCACTTCTGTTATGGAAACAGGCAGAGATATTCTTTTTTTCTGGGTAGCCAGAATGATTATG
>CAYLXC010000014.1:0-22521 GCA_964387865.1 uncultured Gammaproteobacteria bacterium
CTGTTAAATTTTCATCCTTTTCTTTTAAAGCCTCAATTTTTCTTGCATAATCATTAATTGCCCGGGTTAAGGCAATTCTAAAACCAGTCAAATGTGATCCCCCCTCTGTTGTTGGTACAACATTTGCAAAACTTTCTACGTTTTCATTGAATCCGTCGTTATATTGGATTGCAGCCTCCACATCTACTCCCTCAACTACTTTATTAATAAGGATAGGTTCAGGATGGATCAAAACTTTGTTTTTGTTCAAATGCTTTATTAAAGTTGCAAGACCGGATTGGAAGTAAAAGTGACGTGTTTGGTTTGTTCTTTCATCATAAACATGGAAAAAAATTCCTGCAACCAAATATGCAACCTGCTTTATTTGCCGCTCTAATCTGTCAAATTCCGCTTTTGTGGTTGTAAAAACTGACTTATCTGCAATGAAAGTTATTTTGGTGCCACTTTTTGAAGGCCATTTAAACGAGTTGGTAGTTGGTAGATGGTAGTTAGTAGTAAGTAGAGAAACAGGAGCTTTGGGTTTTCCGCGCACATATTCCTGAAAATATTCCTTACCATCCCGTCTAACAACTGCCAATAAATAATCTGATAAAGCATTAACAGCAGAAACTCCTACCCCATGCAATCCTGTTGAAACTTTATATCCACCTTCTCCAAATTTTCCTCCGGCATGAAGTGTTGTCATTATAACTTCGAGTGCAGATTTTCCCACTTTGGGATGTTTTTCAACAGGAATTCCTCTGCCATCATCTGCAACAGTAATATAGTCATCCTCATGCAATATAACCCAGATATTTTTGGCATATCCTGCCAAAGCTTCATCTATTGAATTATCAACAACTTCTTTTATAAGGTGGTGTAACCCCCGTAAATCAGTGGACCCGATATACATTCCCGGGCGTTTACGGACCGGTTCCAATCCTTCTAAAACTTGTATCTGTTCAGCAGAATATTTTGTGGAGTCTTTAGGCATTTAAAGTATGATTTTACCTTTTTTGTCAGAAAAAGGCAAGCTTGCTTATCACACTTTTTGAGGCATGACCAGCATCAAATATTCCAATATTGCCCTAATATTAACATTAGCTTCTGCCCACTCTTCTGATTGGAGAATTTCTTTCATAAAATTCAGGTTTGCACCCCCGGGGTGCAGGTTTAAATCTTGGTGGAAATAGGAAACCAGAGCATGCAAAAAGTCCTCCCTATCCTTAAGTTTTTCCACATATTCAAACCGCTCTTCAACTTTGGATTTTAATAACTTCTCTATATCATCTGAAAAGTCTTCTGTCTGTTGTCTGTCGTCTGTCGACTGAAGTCTAATTATCTCGCATCTTGATAAGATGGTTGGCAAAAATTTAGTATCTGATGATGCCCCTAAAATTAAAATAGCTTCAGGAGGTGGCTCCTCGAGAGTTTTGAGCAAAGCATTTTGAGCCTCATGAGTCAGGGTGGATGCATTCTCCAAAGCAACGGCTCTACCTTTTGCAGAATAAGGTTTTAAGGAAAAATGTTCCTTAATTTTTCTTGCCTCAAAAATTCCAAGCTTAGAATTATTGGGGAAATATAGGAGATCAGGATGATTTGCAGATAAATTATTATCTATTAAAATCTTGTTAATTTCTTCTACCCTTTTTTCCAACAATGGTGAAATCAAAATTTTAGCAATCACGATGCTTTTTTTACCACAGGTGAGTGTTAATTAACAAGCATTGACACAAAAACCTTTATATGGACATAATAAAGTATGCCCATGGTACCACAAACTGCTCAGCCTACCCAAGAGACTACCATTGAGGATATTTTGCTAAAGCAAGGTCTATTAACACCCGATCAAGTCTCATCAATTAAGCTTGAAAGTATCAACTCCGGCCAAAGCATAGATAAACTTATTGCTCAATATAACCTAGTCCCTTTGGATAAAATTACCCAAGCCAAAGCGCAACTTTTAAATGTGCCGTTTATAAAACTTGAAGGTAAAGCCATACCTGCAGATGTTTTAAATTTAATTCCTGAACCTGCTGCAAGACGCTATAAAATCATTCCTTTTGAGAAATCAACTGATGAACTTTATGTTGCAATGGAAGATCCGCTTGATATTCAAATCATCCAGTTTATAGAAAAAAGATCCGGTATGAGAGTAAAGCCGTTTTTGGCTCTAAAAGATGATGTTTTAAAAGCAATTGGAGATCAATATTCTCAAAATTTAACAACAGATGTAACATCCGCCTTAAAAGAAGTTCAATCAGTAAAGCCGGAAGAGGTGGCAGCAGAGGGTCCAGAAATTATAAGGGAAGCTCCGGTTTCAAATATTATTAATCAGCTTTTAGAATTTGCCATCAAGGTACGTGCATCTGATGTACATATTGAACCTCAGGAAGAAAGGACAAGAGTTAGATACAGGATTGACGGGATATTGCATGAAAAAATTCTTCTCCCAAAAGGTGTGCATGAAGCATTAGTCTCAAGAGTCAAGATTTTGGCTGTTTTAAAAATAGACGAGAAAAGACTTCCCCAGGATGGTCGTTTTACATTTACATTTGGTAAGAATGTGGTTGATCTTAGAATTTCTGTAATTCCCACAGTTTTTGGAGAAAAAGTAGTGATGAGGCTTTTGCCCAAATCAACTGTAGCTCCCTCACTTTTGGAATTGGGTTTAAGAGGAATCTCGCTTAAAGCTTTGGAAACTCAGCTTTTAAGGCCACATGGCATTATTCTAATCTGTGGACCAACCGGCTCAGGTAAAACTACAACGCTTTACTCAATACTTTCAAAAATTTCAACAACAAGAGTTAATATTATCACAATTGAGGATCCGGTTGAATATCAGATCCCGGGAGTAAACCAGGTTCAGGTTAATCCCCAGGTTGGTTTAACATTTGCCTCAGCCTTAAGGAGTTTTTTAAGGCAAGACCCAAATATTATAATGGTAGGTGAGATAAGGGATACTGAAACTGCGGATTTAGCAATCCAGGCTGCTTTAACCGGACACCAGGTTTTTTCAACAGTTCATACAAATTCAGCATCCGGTTCTCCACCAAGACTTTTGGATATGGGGGTTGAGCCGTTTCTTTTGGCTTCAGCCTTAAATGGAGTTGTAGGACAGCGGGTTGTGAGAAAAATCTGTCCGCAATGTAAAGTTGAATTTAATGCTCCGCCTGAAGTTATTGCGAACGTTCAACAAGTCTTAAAAAATTTCATACCGAAATCTTTTAACTCCAAACTTAAGTTTTATAAAGGTCAAGGATGCAATTTTTGCTCAAATACCGGATATTTGGGAAGGTTAGGGATATTTGAAGTTTTTGTTATGACAAATGAAATCATAAAACTGGTTCTGAAACATTCCTCAACCAATGCAATTGAGGAGGCTGCTATTGCTTCCGGAATGATTACAATGAAACAGGATGGGTACTTGAAAATTTTGGAAGGAATAACTACTCTGGAAGAAGTACTAAGAGTAGCACAAGACTAGATGAATATACAACAGCTATTAGACATTACAGTTCAGAGGAATGCATCTGATTTGCATTTATCCGTAACTTACCCACCTATGGTTAGGGTTCACGGGGATCTTATTCCCATAACTGCTGAGGGTCCATTAAGCGAGGAGCAAATAGAAAGTCTAGTAGCACCTCTTTTAACAGACATTCAAAAAAATATTTACAAACAAAATTTTGAATTTGATTTTTCATTTGACTTTGAGTCAAAAGCCAGGTTTCGAGTAAATATATACAGACAAAAAGGCTATATATCTGTCGCACTGAGATTAATCCCGTTTAGGATTCCTCCTGTTGAGGAGCTGGGGCTTCCTGCTGTTGTAAATAAACTTACAACTCTAAAGCAAGGTTTCATATTAGTTACTGGCCCGACAGGTCACGGAAAGTCTACAACACTGGCTTCATTTATAAACAAGATTAATCAGGAAAGATCCGTACATGTAATAACAGTTGAAGATCCGATAGAATACGTGTACCCGAAAAACAAAGCCTTTATTGAACAAAGAGAAATGTATAGAGATACAAGAAGTTGGTCCAATGCGCTTCGTGCAGCTTTGCGCCAGGATCCGGATGTTGTATTAATTGGTGAGATGAGGGATCTGGAAACTATCTCAACTGCCATGACTATTGCTGAAACAGGCCATCTGGTCTTTGCAACGCTTCATACAAACTCTGCAGCCCAAACAGTTGACCGTGTTATAGATGTATTTCCAGAAAACCAGCAGCAGCAAATCAGACTTCAGTTATCTGCAAATTTGGAATCAATAATTTCCTTAAGGCTTATCCCCACAATTGAGCCGGGAAGAGTTTTAGCCTCAGAAGTTTTAATTGCAACTCCTGCAATAAGAAATGTAATAAGAGAAAAAAAGCCGTATTTAATAGATAATTTGATTGAAACATCAGCTGAACTGGGTATGCAACTTTTGGAAAGATCCCTTGCTGATTTGGTAATGACTGGAAAAATCACTCATGATATGGCCATAAGTTATTCCCAGCGTCCTGAACTTTTAGGAAAGTTATTAATCTGATGAAAGGAGTGAATGGCTGAATTTGTTTATACTGCAAAAGATATACAGGGCGACTCTCACGAAGGATCCGTTCAATCATCTGATGAACACTCTGCAGCAATAGTTTTACGAAAAAAGGGTTTAATAGTTATCACCCTTAAATCTAAAGGAGACCAAAGTAATAGATTTTTAGGCAAATTTTTTAACAAGGTCAGTTTTTCAGATGTTGTTGTTATGACAAGACAACTTGCAACAATGATTTCCTCTGGATTGGTTTTATCAGATGCCATAGATATTTTGGAAGATCAGGCAAACAACAAAGTTTTTAAAAGAGCACTTACAGATGTATCACAAGATATAAAAGGGGGTTTGACTTTGGCTCAAGCTTTAGGAAGACACCCGAATATTTTCCCCAAACTTTATGTAAATTTAATAAAAAGCGGTGAAGCTTCAGGAAAACTTGATCAGGTACTTTTACAATTGGCAGATGGATTGGAAAAAGACAGAGAATTTAAGGCAAGAGTTAGAGGTGCAATGATTTACCCTATCGTAGTTTTATCTATGATGGGTATAGTCATTATTATCATGATGATATTTGTTATTCCAAAACTTGTATCACTATATCAGGAATCAACAATTGAACTCCCGCTTCCTACAAAGATTTTGATTGCTTCTTCGAGCTTTTTTGTTCATTTCTGGTGGCTTTTAATATTACTTGTTGTTGGCGGCAATTTTGCCTTAAGGAGGTGGAATAAAACTGAGGAGGGTCATTTATTTTTGGGCAAATTGGTTTTGAAAACTCCAATTATTGGAAAAATTGTAACTAATGTAACCTTAACTAATTTTAACAGGACATTCGGACTGCTAACTTCTGCGGGTATTCCCCTTTTGGAAGCAATCGGAATTGTTTCAGATCTTATGGATAATCCTGTTTTTAAGCAGGAGCTGAAACAGGCCTATGCAGGGGTTGAAAAAGGATTGCCTCTGTCATCTCTTCTTACTGCCGAGATATTTCCAAAAATTGTCGGACACATGGTAAGAGTTGGGGAAGAAACCGGTAAGGTTGATGATGTTTTTTTTAAGCTTGCTTCTTATTTTGAGTCAGAGTCTGATCATATGGTTAAAAACTTAACAGTTGCAATAGAACCTATTGTAATAATTATTTTGGGAATAGGAGTTGCGTTTTTGGTAATTTCAATTATTTTGCCAATATACAAGCTCACTACGTCATTTTAAAATGCTACTTGACTATCAGTTATATATTATGTTTAAAATGGATTATAAGGTAAAAAATACACAAATTTTAGAAGGAGGTGAGAAAGTTTGAAAATATCTGCCTGTTTCGCCAAAAGGCGAACCCATGGTTTTACTTTAGTAGAACTTTTAGTTGTTATTGCAATTATTGCCATTTTGGCAGCAGTTGTTATTTTAATCATTAATCCACTAGAACTTACTCGTCGAGGAAGAGACTCAAATAGAATTACAGATATGACTTCTTTAAGAGATGCTATAAATGTAGCTGTTCAGGAAGCAACAAACTCCGGAGCAGCTGTTCTTTGTGCAAATACAGGGACATATCCATGTAATGGAAATAGCGTAACAGATTCTCGAGCAGTTACCGGTCTAGGTTGGGTAAGAGTTAATCTTTCGG
Source organism: uncultured Gammaproteobacteria bacterium (assembly GCA_964387865.1). GTDB lineage: Bacteria > Patescibacteriota > Microgenomatia > Daviesbacterales > UBA10151 > CAYLXC01. Next base: position 6,150 of record CAYLXC010000014.1, read on the forward strand.
CTTCCGCGCAAGCCGTGTCTATCCCGACCCTGCCAAGAGATCCGGTTAACTCATCTGGAGCAGCCGGTTATCATTATGCATATTGTGCTAATAATGATACTTGGGAAATCAATACAAGGTTTGAGAGTCAAAAGTATAGGGTAACTGATGATATAGATGGGAATGACGGCGGGGATGATCTTAACCTTTATGAGAATGGGTCTGCTTTTGGTCTAATTGGTTTTGTAAGCGGTTGTACGTATTAGTTAGTCGTCAGCGTTCAGTCTTCAGCCCTCAGATTATATGTCTGATGACTCGCTTCGCGAAGCGAGCTGAAGACTGACGTCTGCAGACTATCATGAGTTTAACATTTGCTTTTTCTGGATTCATCCTTGGTGCGACATTAGGAAGCTTCATTAAAGCTTTAGCTGACAGAAGTTTAACAAATAAAACTTTTTTCGGAAGATCTTCTTGTCCAAAATGTAAGCACCTTCTTAATTGGTTTGACCTTATCCCGATATTATCCTACATATTATTACATGGTCGTTGCAGATATTGTAATAAAAAAATAAGTTTGGAATACCCATCTGTTGAAATTATTTCAGCTTCTCTTATAGCTTTTTTATTTTGGTTTTCATCCTCTAAATTTGGAGCAGCTGAGGATATTTTCCAACAAATTATTTTTTTTGGAGATCTCTTCTTTAAAACGTTTTTTATATCGGTTTTGATAGCAATAACCATAACTGATCTTAAAAAAACTTTAATTCCGGATAGAATAATGTATCCCTCAATTATAATCTCTTTTGTATTCCTTATAATATTTACTATTTATAAAATTGGTTATCTTTATTTTTATCTTTCACAAAATCAAATAGGTAAATATCTACTTCCGCCACACTCCGATTATTTCCTAAGACATGCAATAATGACTGCTGAGCCTTTTTTAGGTTCTATAGCATCAGCACTTTTAATAGGAGGTTTTTTTCTTGCTCTTATCATAATTACCAAGGGTAAAGGCATGGGTGGGGGGGATGTAAAGCTTGGTGCATTTATGGGACTTAGTCTAGGATTCCCAAACAGTTTAGTTGCCGTTATGTTCGCATTTATAACAGGAGCACTTGTTTCAATTGTTTTAATTATCCTTAAAAAAAAATATTTTGGTCAATCCATCCCTTTCGGGCCGTTTTTGGTAGTAGGATCTCTGATAGCACTTTTTTGGGGAAATAAGATAGTTGATTGGTACTTGAATTTATCCTCTTAGCCTTATTTTCCCCCCTTGACAACTAGATTTCTTTATTCAAATAATAGATTAGTAACAAAAATTAATGAAATTTCTGCCCAAATCTTTGAACAATCCTAAAGGTTTTACTCTTGTGGAATTGATGGTGGTGGTTATTATCATCGCCATTCTATCTGTAATAGGCTTTACCCTTTTCACTAATGCTCAAGCCCAAGGTAGAGATGGAAGAAGAAGAACAGAGATTAACAGTATGGCCAAAGCAATTGAAACAGCCAAAGATCCGGCAACCAGTATTTATGTATATACAGCAGCAGATTTTGCACAAGATTTTCCTAATATTGTCCCGTCTGATCCCAGGGTGGCAACCCCTTATTGTGTTGCTACAGATATTACAGTTCCACCAAGTCCTCCAACTGCAGCAACAATAAATGCGACTTCAGGCTGTCCAGCTGGAAGTACTGCAACCTTAAATCCGTTTGCTGCTCCACCCTTTCCTCCACCCTTTCCACCAAATACAACAGGTTGGGTACTTTGTGCATCTTTGGAAAGAAGTGCAGCTCCATATTGCGTAAGGAGCCTAGAAAGATAAAATTCTGAGGGTATAATTAGCAAGTACTGGTTTTGTTTTAATTGGTACACTTTTCTCATTGTATCGTAAATGTACCAACTCCTTTAGATTACTCAATTTTGATATATTGACAAAGATCCTAATTATATGAAAATAATTAGTTAATAAATGAAAAAATTTCTGCCCACTTCAACTTCGCTCAGTGTAAACAAAAAAGGATTTACCTTAATAGAACTCCTAGTTGTAGTTGCAATTATTTCCATTTTAATGGTAATTGCAATCTCTGTGTATGCGGGAGTACAAAGGAAAACAAGGGATGCTAGAAGACAAGCTGAAATTGATGCTCTGGCTAAGTCAATGGAGATAAGGAAAAACGCAACCACAGGGGTATATATTTACACTGGTGTTGAATATAATCAAGATTACCCATCCACAAAACCCACAGATCCCATTAGTATAACAAGTTATTGCTATGTTTCACCGAAACCAGGTTCTAATCCAGCTGCATGGGCATCCGGTTGTCCTGTAGGGTATTCAGCAATCCCTTCTGCTGCAGGCTCGACGATTATAGCATCTCCGGGTGTCACATCTTGGATGATTTGTGCAAACTATGAAGCAAGCATCGGCGTTTTTTGTAAGGGTAGTCTTAATTAAATAAATCTTTACTCTATAAATATCTGAATTCCCTGTGTCGCCATAGCGCTTGACAAACTAGCATCAAATAGTGCAACAATAAATTAATGTCTAAAAACGGCTTTACTCTTGTTGAACTTATGGTTGTTATTACAGTTATTTCAATACTTACAACTATTGCCATAAGTACTTATAGCGGAATTCAAGCTAGAGCCAAGGATACCAAAAGAAAGGGTGATATAGATGCAATTGCCAAAGCTATGGAAGTAAATTATAATAGAGTTACTCCTTTCCAGTATTCCGCATTATGTGCTATTTCACCAACAACCAATGACTGCACTCAATGGTTTGGTGGAGGTAATTACCCTGTTGATCCTAAAGACGGATCAACAAACGGTTGTGCAGGAAATTTATGTAAATACTGTGACAGAACAGGTAGTGGTCACGGGCTTTGTGTTAGTGCCAGCCCTAAAGTAGCAGTAGGAGTTCCTGGTGGAGGAGCTTTAGAATTTGTTGTTTGTGCCAATCTTGAAGCAGGTTCATACTACTGTAGGTCTAACCAACAATAAAACAATAAGTTATTGACTTTCATTAAACTGTGATAATATAGAAGTATGATAAAGCCTGCCTACTTCACTTCGTTCAAGGGTTTTACTCTTGTTGAACTTATGGTTGTTATTACAATTATTGCAATACTTTCCACAATTGGTCTTACTATTTATACGGGTGCTCAAAAGTCAGCAAGAATGAGTAAGAGAATAAGGGATCTTTCTGCTGCCCAGACAGCTTTAGAATTGTATTATAGTGCTAATAAAGCTTATCCATGTAGTAGTGCTGTTTGTACTACTCCTCCAGGAAAAAGATCTGAATGTGCATTTTGGGGCACTTATGCATCTGATCAAGTAATTCCCGGATTAATCCCATCTTATATGGTTGTTTTTCCATCAGATCCCAGAATGAATGTTACCGATAGCCAGCATTGTTATATATATCAGTCAAATGGAATCGACTACAAATTAGGGGATTATAATATTTTCGCTTCTGAAATGAATCAGTCTGATTTTAAAAGTCAAAAGAATTTAGTTGATCCTTATTATGATGGTGGACCAACAGACTCGTCGTCCGCAACAAGTTGTGACGGAGTAGGTGACGGAAGTTTTATCCAGGTATGGTCTGTGTATACTTACGGTGCGCGCTGTTGGAATTGATTATGATTGCCAATAATCTAAAATCTTTAAAAGGCTTCACTTTGGTTGAGCTTTTAGTAAGTATAGTTATTGTTGCTATCCTATCAACTATTGGCCTTATAGTTTACTCTAATTTTTTAAGGGATGCCAGGGATGGCAAGAGACAATCTGATTTAAAAATAATCCAGGCAGGTTTGGAGCAATATTATACTGATCAGTTCTTTTATCCTAACTCACCAGTTTCTGGCGCCTTTCCTTGGGGCTTAGCCCTTACAAGTTCAACAGGTACCCCTACTCCTCCATCACCTGCAAAAACTTATATGAACATTGTCCCTACCGATCCTCAGCCTTCTCCTCAACCTCAATACAGGTATGAAAGACAACCATCCACATGTGATAATTCAGCTTCGAATAAATGTAGCGGGTATTGCCTTTATGCAAAAGTAGAGAATACAACTTCTGCAGTTAATCTTTCCTCCTGCAGTGATATTGCAGGATATAACTATGAAGTAACTCTCCCTTAGTATAGTGACTACAACTTTAAAATGTGCTACTTTATACTAAGATGAAACTTTCTGTCCTAGGTTTTACCCTTATAGAACTTCTAATTGTTGTTGCAATTATAGCAATAATATCTGCTGCAGGATATACTTATCAGGGCTCTTTTAGAGAAAGCCAAAAACTTAAAATTGCTGTAAATACGATCCAAAGTCTCTTAGGACAAACTCAATCCAATGCAACTGCAAGAAGGGATTGCAATAGTGAAACAGGAGCAACTTGGATGGTTACTTTTGAGCTTTCCCAGATAAGTGTAAATATTAAATGTCAGGGCTCTGGTTCACCTGTTACTCAAAAAAATTACACTTTAGAACCAAATATAGTGGTTGCAGGATGGTTTTTCGATATCACCTGTAACCACTTTTTCCCGGCAGGACCAGCTTTTTCAATTAAGTTTTCCCCGCTTTACGGGACAGTTAGCTTTGAAGATACCACCTATACATGTATTTCATCAAAAGATTTTATTAAGATACAGCTTAAAAATACCAAGACAACTGAAACTAAGGACATTACAATAAATAAAGGAGGATATATAAGTGTTGAGCAGTAGAGGGCAAACTTTACTTGAGCTTGTGATAGTAATGGCAGTTATTGTAATTATAGTTGCGGCTTTGGTTTTTGCAACAATTTTTTCTATCAGAAATGCCCAATTTTCCAAAAATCAGGCCCAGGCCACAAAATTGGCCCAGGAAGGTTTAGAAAGAGTAAGAGCTGGAAGGGATAGAAACACATGTATAAATACTCTTCCTCCTCCTACTGTTAAATCTTGGAATGGTGAGAGTACTGATGTAGCATGTTCGGGGCCAGAGTCTATTTGGGCTTATCAAGTAACCGGAACTTGTGCAACCCTACCAAGCTACTGTTTCTTTAATATGACAAATCAAGGTGTGCTCAATTACATATCTACTTTTACACCGGGTGCCAAATTTGTTCCGGATAACGCTGAGACTGTTGGGATTTTTAAAAGAGCTGTAATTATCACAGATGATGCAGCGACCTTTGGAAGCAGAAAAACAGTTATAGTGATAGTTACATGGTCTGATTTTATAGGAAATCATCAGTCCAGATTAACAACTATTTTAAGAAAGATATGAAAAAAGTTTACACTGAGCGAACCTGTACTGAGCGAAGTCGAAGTAGTCGAAGTGGTTTTACCCTTGTAGAGATGGTTGTGGTTATTGCTGTAATTGCAATAATAGGGGTACTTATTGTAACTATCTTTTCTCGCTCTTTGCGGGGTGGAAATAAAACATTGGCTCTTGGAGTTATAAAGCAAAATGGCCAATCTGTTTTGGAAAGTATGGATAAGACTGTCAGAAATGCAGATAACATAGTATGTGTTAATACATCAACTAATACTTTTGTCATTTTTAAAGAAGGAATTTATACAAGATATAGGATAATAGCAGAGATACCTTCCTCCAATGGACATTTTGTGCAGGATACACCTACTGTTGTGCCGGATCCTGATGCGATTCTTTTAGCAAATCTTTGTTCAGATTCAATGCCTCAAGTTATTATTTTAACTGATACAAATAGGCAAACAGGCGTATCTGTCATACAAGCCAAAGATGGGCTGGGAAGTAACCTTCCCTATTTTGATAGAAAACAATTGGCAGGTTTTAAAGATGCTTTTACAATTCAGTTTGCTTTAAAGCCTGGGGTTTTGGCCCCTGATATTGTATCAGGTCAAATTGATCCTATCACCTTTCAAACAACCATAAGTTTAAGATGACGCTTTGCGTCAAATATGCTAAGGTGAAAATATGTCGGAACAAAAAGGTCAAATAATTTTAGTATTAATATTAATTACTACTGTAGTTTTAGCAGTGGTTTTATCAATTGTCCAAAAAAGCCTGGTTGATGTTTCATCTTCAACAAAAGTGGAACAATCATCCCGGGCTTTTTCAGCAGCTGAGGCAGGAATTGAAAGAGCTTTAAAAGGAGATTACTCGGCCCCATTCCCCTTGGAAAACAACTCTACTATTAAAAATATTGTTAATTTTGGATTATTACCATCTGTTTCGGTTGGGACCCCACAAGAACCATTAGAATTTAACGGGCCTGCAAAACTGGCAAAAGAGGATATAGCGCAGGTTTGGCTGGCAGATCCTGCAGCTGCCTTGCCTATTTGCGGTGCAGGGTTTGTCTGCTATGCACCAACCTCAAATACTCTTGATATTTACTGGGGAAATTCAAATACTGATAAGGCAGCAATAGAGTTGACCCTAATATATCATGACGGTACTCAATATAAACCGAAAAAATGGTATTTAGATCACTCTGTTCTCCGTACTCCCCCAAATAATTTTGATCAGGTGGCTTGTGCTGGATACCTTTTAGGCTCAAACAATTATCAGTGTTATGTAAGAATAGGTCATCCAACGCTTGATCCAGTATATTCCAAAAATGGTCCCCTACCCTCAGGACTAATGCTAATTCGTGCAAGACTTCTTTATAATACAACTTCTCAGCCATTTGCTGTTCAAGCAGTTGGAACATGTCCCAACTGCTATCTTCCTTCCCAGCAAAGACAAATATTATCAGAAGGGGCCTCAGGTGATACACAGAGGGCTGTACAAATAATTCAATCCTTTAATGTTGTTCCCCATTATTTTGACTATGCAATTTTTTCCGCAGGAGATATTAGTAAATGAGTAATCAACGAGGAGTCTCTTTGATTGAAGCTCTCCTTGTTATGTTTGTGCTTTTTGGAATAGTGCTTTTAATGCAAAATTTCCCAAATGCTATAAACTTAATAAATAAAAGCAAGCATTTAAGCATTGCAAGGGAGATTGCAACAAAACAAATTGAGGATAAAAGAGCAACAAATTATCTAAATTTGGTTGCACCATCTACAACAATTATAACTCAATCAGTTGACTTAAGGATCAGTTTGCTCCCATCCGGGAGCGGAAAAGTTGAAATAAATGTTTGCGATCCCTTAATTTGTACCACCGCTGAAGAAATTAAACATATTAGAGTAACAATAAACTGGAAGGAAAACGATAAGAATCAAACGATAAGTTTAGATACTCTTATTGGTTCAGGAGGACTAAACCAGTGAGAAAATTACAAATTGACCAATATGGGCTAACATTCGTGGAGGCGCTTGTTGCTTTGGCTATATCTGCAGTAATTGGCGGATTACTTGTTGCTCTTATTGTAAATAGTGCCGGACTATTTTACAAAGAGTCCTCAAAACTTCAAGGAGGCTTAGATATAAATGATTCCCTTTCAAAGGTGCGTGAAAGTATAAAGGAGGCAAACTCGGTTGCAACATCCTACGTAGATGGGCTAACAACTTATACATCTTCCCAAACCCAGCTTGTTTTAAAACTCCCCTCTCAGGATTCATCCGGAAATATAATTCAAAACACCTATGATCACTATGTTTATTTTAAAGATCAAAATTATTTGCGTTTTAAAATCTTTCCTGATGCAGCAAGTGTAATAAAAATGCAAGATCAAATTCTTACCAATACTTTAGACAGCATAAAGTTTCAATATTTTGACTTAGCCATTCCCCCACAGGAAGTAGTTCCCTCCACAGCATCTAAGGTTCGAGTAAGTCTGACTTTAAAAAAAAGAGTGGGTTTGAGTTTTGAAACAAACATAGCAACATCGGAGGTACTTTTAAGAAATGACTAAAAATTTTGAGTCGGGACAGATTTTAGTTATTGTTTTTATTGCGCTGGGTCTTGTTTTGTTTACGGTCTTGGCAATAATAACAGGGGCTAATATTTATTTCCAAAGCTCCTCTTATTCCGTGAATCGGGAAAAAGCAACTGCTTTGGCAGAGGCAGGAGTAGATAAGGCCCTAAATTCCCTAAATAAAACAGCGGGAGCCTATTTAGGTGAGTCAGAGACATATCTTGGAGATGGATCATATTCTGTGAAAATTACAACTCAAGGAACTGCCACAAAGCTGATTGAGGCAACAGGTTATATACCTAATAAGACCAAACCAAAGTCAAAAAGAACTATAAAAATTACAGCCTCAAGAGGCATAGGAGTTGCATTTATATATGCTGTACAAATCGGGGAAGGTGGTTTGGAGTTAGGTAACAGTAATACTGTCACAGGTTCCATATATTCTAATGGGAATATTGTTGCAGGAAATAGCAATGTAATCTCAGGAGATGTTTGGGTTGCAGGAGGTCCCCAGCCAACACCTGATCAATCAACTGATTGTGTTACGTGTGCGGATTTCGAATTTGGAAAAACCATAAGCGGTGAGCAAAGGCTAGATGTTGCCCAAAGCTTTAAGCCTTCTGTTAGTGGAGTATTGAACAAAATATCAATTAAGGTGAAAAAAATTGGTTCACCGCCTGATGTAACTGTCAGAATTTTGCAGGATGATGATGGTGAGCCGGATAAAAATGCTGTTTTGACTCAAGGAACACTTTACTCCAGTTTGGTTTCATCAAGTTTTGGCTGGATTGATGTGACATTCAACACATCCCCTGCCGTTACTCAAAATACCTCATATTGGTTAATGCTTGATACATCATCTGATGCTTCAAATTACTGGGTTTGGCAAAATGATCTGGCTCAATCTTATACAAGAGGTTCACCGGTTTGGTCTCCTAATTGGTCAACTGGAAATCCTACTTGGAATCCGTTCAACGGAGATTTATCTTTTAAGTCCTTTCTCGGCGGGGCTCCAACCTCAATAAGAGCTGGAAGCAACAAAATGAATGTTGGAGGAGAAGCCCATGCCAATACTATTGAAAATCTAAACATTTCCAGGGATGCTTACTACCAGACTATTATTACTTCAACAGTTGGGGGAGCTTCTCACCCGGGTTCCGCTGACCCCCCACCTAAAGTTATGCCTATATCTGATCCAAATATAGCGGACTGGAGAGATCAGGCAGACGGTGTGAATGGAACAAACACTACAGGTCCTATTAGCAGTTGCGTATCTACTCTAGGGCCAATTAAGGTTATAGGTGATGTGACCTTTGGCTCAGGCTGCAACGTAACTATTAAAAGCCCTGTCTGGATAACAGGAAACTTAAACTTAAACAGTAATAATAATTTAACTCTTAATGCTGCTTACCACCAGGATACTTCTGGTGTGATTGTTGTAGGTAACACTGATGGTACTGGTGGCAAAATTACCCTAAATTCCAACAATCATTTAAACGGTACTGGTATAGGTAGCAGTTTACTTATGGTTCTTTCAACTTATGATTCCAGGACAAATAATCTTAACGCAATTGAGGTAAACAGTAATGGAAATACAGGAGTTTATTATGCAGGAGTTGGCATTATTCAGCCTGGTACAGGCAATTCATTTATGGAATTAACTGCATGGAAAATCAGGCTGCTTAACTCCTCTTCCATAGATTACCAGACAGGTCTATCGTCCACACTCTTCTCCTCTGGTCCCGGCGGCTCTTATGCATTAGTTAAAGGAACATATCAGGTGAATTGATGCTTTGCGTCATCCTGCATTGTAAAATTAGATAAAATGTGATTACAATATAATTACTGCCTATGGGAAAAATAACTGTTGGTTTAGATATTGGTTTTTCATCTATAAAGCTTGTCTCTCTTTCTAAGGAAGGACAATCACATAAGTTAATCTCTTTGGGCTCAATACAAACACCCCAGCCGGGAATGGTCTCTGATACGGATGAAGGATTAGAACCTGTTGCCCAAAGTATAAAAAAACTAATGGATGCCACAAAAACCGATCAGAAAGAGGTGGTTGCGGCTTTGCCGGAGTCAAAAATATTTACAAGAGTTATTGATGATTTACCGTATCTGTCAGATAATGAATTATCATCTGCAATACGTTATGCTGCTGAAGAGTTCATTCCAATGCCGCTTGCTGATGTTAATTTAAACTGGCAGGTTTTGGGAAGATCTGATGGAAAAAATAAAAATACCAAAACCATAGTTTTAATTGTTGCATCACCCAAAAATTTTGTTGCAAAGTATGTTAGGGTTTTAAGCTTGGCAGGTCTTAGTCCGAAAGTATTGGAAACCGAAATTATAGCAGTAACAAGATCTTTAGTGGGTAACAATCCTTTCTCGCCCGCAACCCTAATTGTGCAACTTGGTTCAACGACAACAGATTTTGCTACAATTTCCAAAGGTTTAATATGGCTGACACGTTCCATTTCAACAGGGGGAATGGCTCTAACTCGAGCCTTGGCTCAACATTTTAGTTTTGAGGTAGTACAAGCTGAGGAGTATAAAAAGGTTTATGGATTATTATCAGACCAGCTGGAGGGAAAAGTGTATGAGGTTCTAAAACCTGTTGTAGATATTATTGTCGGGGAATCCAAAAGAGTTATACAGGCTTTTGATACAAAGTATCCGCAAAATCCCATAAAAAGGGTTGTACTTTCAGGAGGCGGTGCCAAAATGCCTGGGGCAGTAATTTATTTTGCCAACAGCTTAGGGTTGGAAGTTCAGGAAGCTGACCCCTGGTTCTCTATAGCAAAGGATAAAGCTTTAATTTCCAAATTATCTCAAGATGCCTCATCATATTCTGTAGCAGTAGGGCTTGCACTAAGAGAATAATATTAAAAAAAATATGGCAAATATTGCAATAGATTTACTACCCAAAGAATTTAGGGTAGAAGAAATTAAAAGGGCTAAATTTGTTAAAGTTCAAATTATCGGATTGGGCGTTATTTTGTTTATTATATTCGTCTCCTCCTTAATTGTTGCTTTAAGAATTTTGCAAAGTCAAAGAATTGCACAAATTAAAACAGATCTTACTCTTTTGGAAAAAAGGGTTACTGATCAAAAAGAAACCCAAGCATCCTTAGTACTTTTAAAAAATAGACTTAATGCTATAGGTAATTATTTGGGTATTCCCTCCAAGCAGTCCCAAATGTACAAGCTAGTGGAGGGCTTATTGCCATCCTCTGTTTCAATAAACACAATCTCTGTTGGCAGAGGTGGAGAAATTTTAATTTTGGCAACAACTCCGAGTGGAGATTCTGTAGATGAACTACTAAACAATTTGATTACAAAAGATAGTAATGAAGATAAAGTTCAGTCAGTTTCAATGGAGAGTTTAAGTAGGGGTAAAGACGGGATTTTTAGAATCAATTTTAAAGTTTTACCAAAAACATAAAAATCTTTATGAAAAAAGATACGATCAATAAACTTTATTCGGCTTATAAACTTTATATTTTTCCAGCGATAATTATTCTTTCAAGTTTAATTCTCATAATTTTCATAATTTATCCTCAGGCAAATAAGTTAATAAGTGATCAAAAAGTTGAACAGAAACTTTTAAAGAAATCGTCCTTTTTAGAGGACAAAGCTAAAATTTTGGAAAGTTATGATACGAAAGACTTAAGGGTTAATGTTGATCATGTACTGGCTGCATATCCTACAGAAAGAGATTTTTCCAATGTATTTGGATTGCTGCAAAGTTTAACTTCTCAGTCGGGATATAGTCTTATTTCTATAACACTTGGGGGTGGATCCGGAAAAAGCGGAGATTCGCAGACCTTTTTGCTTAAATTAGAAGTGGTAGGTTCACTTTCTTCAACAAAAAATTTAATCTCTACCATAGAAGACTCCCCGCGCATAATGCGTATGAATAGTATGGAGACTACGGTTGGGATAGATCCAGAGCTTGTGAGCATATTCCTAAATCTGGATATTTTATATTCTTCTATTCCGGAAGTTTTTGGAAGTATAGATTTCCCTCTTCCTGAGTTGTCTCAAAAAGATGAGGAGCTTTTGGCAAGGCTTGCAAAAGCAGCTTCATCAACGCAACCACAAGTTCCCACCCAGCTAGGTCCAAGAGGCAAAGCTAATCCGTTTGAGTAAAAATTCACACCCCTGGTGTGATATAGCTTCACACCGTCATATTTTTTATTCTAAAGTAAGGTGTTTTACTTTATCCAGTTTCCTTTGATAGTCCACTTGATCCGCTGTAAATCTCTTAAACGAAGATATATTTTTAAAGAAGCCCAAAATTAAATCCTTACTTATAAAGCCTTGCCTCTTACCAAGATATTCTAGGTATGACGACCAAGAATAAGTTTCTAGTTCCTCTACAGTTTTTAAAATGTAGGCTGTTACAGGGTTTAGATGGATATAACGGTTAACATGAATAAGTTGCTCATTAGACTCAATCCTAACTGCTTTAAACATAGGTTCGAATAATGTTCCAGTACGCTGATGTCTGATATTAAAATATTTTGCATAACTATTTTGAAAATTACTCATAAATTGAATTATTCCATTTTCAGTTAAACTCCTAAGAAGAAAATGAACATGATTTGGCATCAGGCAAAATGTCAAAATCTCGATTATAAGTGGACTTTCTGCAATGGTTTTTGTCAGCTGTGGTTTTTGATCCGCTGGTAATCTATTGTAGTAAGAGAATCTCATTGGTAATTCATTATGGCGATAAAATTCAATAACTTCTGTTGCCCTTTTATAATCCCTTTCAGAAATGAAAATAGGTTGTTTAGCTACACTACGGTTAAATACATGGTAAACTTCTCCGGCCACAATTGGGATTTTACGATAAGGCATATTTCCAGATTACCCCAAAAATGGAACGGTGTCAACTCATCACACCCCTGGGGTGATATGGCTTTATAGAGTATTCAGCGTTCCGTCGTAAGTAGATTTCATTTTTTGTGATCTTGTTGAAAGATGTGGCTGGTTTATAGCCTGGAATCAACCACTTTTAAGGTTCGTTCACCAGCATCAAATGTACCTAAATACAAATCAGGATAGGTCCTGTAAATTGCATGATTTAGACTAGGAACACCGGATTCTCCTACTATATAAGGCATGGGTAAGCCATTTTGTTTTGTATTTCGTGCCATCCTCTCTAGAGCTTCCATACCTGTAGGAATTGAATGTCCGCCTAACAGTCCATCCATAAAAACTACTACTTTTTCCTCAGGCGCTAATTTTTTGAACTCTTGATATAGGACTATTCCAGCTGCCCCATCGGTTACACCTTGTACCGTATATTTTACTTTCCCTTTTCTTGCATGTTCTATTAGCCTGCTTTTGACCTGTTCTATCTCATAGGAGCTGTCATCAATAATAAGCATAAGACCTCTTTTACCGCGCGTACTTCTTAATTCACGCAGTAAGACCTGAGATAACTCTTGCATAAGCGGCTGAAAAAACACTTCTGCTTCATCTAGGCTCGATTTATAAGTGCGTAAGATTTGGTTATGTATGTCAGATTCAATCTCTCCCCTTAGTCTTACTTGTTGAGATTGAATATCTTCTGGAGTTGTCCTTTGCCTATCAAAAATTCTTTGGATACTTCTTGTGAAGAAATTTCCCTGTTTGGTTTCTTGCTCTGGTGTGCCTGATTCACTCATTAAATTTATTTAAGCATATCAGGGCGTAGTTGTCTAGTTTTTTCTAATGATTTTTGTTTGCGCCATTTGGAAATTTCTGCATGGTTTCCGGAAAGCAAAATTTTGGGGACTTTTTTCCTTTCAAAAATTTCAGGCCTGGTGTAATGAGGACCTTCAAGAAGCGTATAGCGTTTAGCGTCTAGCGTATAGTTAGAAAATGAGTCATTTTCTGTAGCCTCGGGTTTTTCCAGTACACCTGGAATAAGACGAACTACTGAATCCGCAATTACCATGGCAGGAATCTCTCCTCCTGTTAAGACATAGTCCCCTATGGATATTTCTTCATCAACATATTTGTCTATAAAACGCTGATCAACTCCTTCATAATGCCCACAGATAATAACAAGATGGTCAAGTTTAGATAATTCCCTCGCCTTTTTCTGTTTATAAGGTTTCCCAGAAGCTGACATTAGGATGATTAACGATTTATGATTAATGATTGATGATAATGCTTTGGTAAGTATGTCAGCTCGCAGTATCATCCCCGCTCCCCCGCCATATGGCCTATCATCCACAACTTTGTGTTTCCCTTCCCCAGATTTTCTAAGATTTATTAGCTCAAAGGTAACTTTGCCTTTTTGCTGAGCCCGCTTTAATATGGATGAATTTAAGATAGGATCAAAAACTTCAGGAAAGAGAGTGATGATGCTGATTTTCATAGAATAAAGAATTAAGTATTATGTATTAAGCTTTATTCTTAATTCTTATTGCTTAATTCTTCTCCAGCTGGTTCTCTACTTTGCTGGCCTTCCGGTTCTACCAAAGTCAAATTCACCCTCACATTTTCAGCAATAGCACGAACCGTTAAGAGTTTTCTAATGGCCCTAATAGTTTGACCATTCTTACCAATAATAAGACCCATATCAGATGGATCAACAGTAAGGTTTAAATTGACATTGCCGTCATCTGTTTGTTCATCAATTTGAATAGCTTCTGGTTTGGTAACTAGACTATTAACAATAAACTCAAGCAGCTCCTTCATCTTTTTTCGCTCCTTTGTCTGGTTTAGTTTCTGCAGTCTCTGGTTCATTTGCAATTTCTTCTGACTTCTCGGGTACTGGCTGTGTTTCTGTTGCCTTGGTTTCTTCAGTTGGGACTTGAGTTTCTTTTTCAGCTGCTGGAGGTGTTGCAGGTACCTCTTCCTGTTTTTTTGCCTTCTTTGGTTTTCTAGGAGGCCTTTGTGGGGCTTTACCAATAATCCTTAAATATCCATCAGATGGTTGGGCTCCTTGTTTAACCCAGTAATCAATCCTGTCTTGTTTAAGTTTTATATCTTTTGGTTCAGTTAAAGGATTATAAGTTCCTAAAAGCTCAATATAACCACCTGTCCTTTTGGATCTCTCATCAACTACAACAACCCTGTAAAAAGGCTTCTTTTTCCCGCCAATTCTCATCAAACGAATTTTTAGCATGCTTGTAAGTATAGTGGTTAAGTGTAGCTTCGTCAACCACTTAAGATTTTGCGAGTGTTTTTAACGCTTCTGAAGCCGCTTTATCTTCTGCAACTTGCTTACTTCCACCCTCTCCTCTACCCATCTCTCTCCCTTTTATGTATACAGCTACCAGAAATTTTTTGGCATGATCCGGCCCCTTAGTCTGCAAAATTTTATAATGTGGAGATTCTTTAAATTTCTCCTGGACAAATTCCTGCAGGCTTGATTTAGCATCCTTAGGCGGACCCAATCTTAACTCTTCGGAAAATAATGGAAGCAAAGTTTTCTCGATGACTTTCTTTACAGATTCTAATCCCTGATCTAAAAAAATTGCTCCAAGTAAAGCCTCATAAGTATTTGCCAAAAGCTGAGGGTTATTTCTCCCTCCACCTAGCTCTTCGCCTTTTGAAAGATGTAGATAGTCTCCCAAGTTCAGTTTCTTTGCAGCTTGAGCTAAAGATTTGGTCTTAACAACATAAGCTCTAAGATTTGTAAGGTCTCCCTCGTTATCACTTCTTCTTTGAGAAAATAGGTTAAAAGAAATTACAAGAGATAAAACTGAATCCCCTAAAAATTCAAGCCTTTCATTTGATTCAATATCCAATTTGACCTCATTTAGATATGATCTGTGGTAAAAAACTTGCTTCAAAAGTTTAGGATTATTGAAAGATAAATTTAGTTTTTCTAAAAGTTTTGAAAAATCATTTTGGGTCATCCGATTAAATTATCTTCAACCAGAAGTATTAAATCCTCAACTTTTTTTAATTTTTCCACATCCTCTGGCTCAAAAGTTATATCATATTTTTGGGATAGATTTGATAAAAGATCATTTAGTTCAATAGGACCTAAACCTAAATCTTCAGAAAGCAGGGCATTTCTATCTAAATCCTCTGGGTTTAATCCTAAATGTTCTGTAATTGTAGTTATAATATCTTGGGCGCTTGTCATACTTTAAACTTTTATATTATTTAATTTAATTAATTGTCCCAATGCTCCGTTTATAAATGATTGTGATGAATCAGATCCAAATTCTTTCCCAAGTTCTATTGCTTCATCCACAACAACTTTCAAAGGTGCATCCTTTTTTATTATTAACTCAAATGTTGCCAAACGCAAGATAGCTAAATCAATTCTGTTAATTTGAGATATCGGTCTATCAGGGGCAGATTGTTCAATAAGCTTATCAATTTTTGAAAGATGGGAAATTATTGGTTTTATATCTTGTGGAATTTTATCATCTTTACTAAAGCTGAATGTAAACAGTTTTTGAATTAATTTTGTCCTTCTTAAGTGTCTCGGGTCAGATTTCTTCTTCATGCCTTTGTCACTTTTACTCTTTCCTTAGCCACTGCTTTTCCTGAATAAAAACCACAATTTATACAAACAATATGTGGCCTGGT
>CAYLXC010000014.1:22621-25016 GCA_964387865.1 uncultured Gammaproteobacteria bacterium
CCACTGCTTTTCCTGAATAAAAACCACAATTTATACAAACAATATGTGGCCTGGTGGGTTTCCCACAGTTCTTACAAACCACTAAATTAACAGCCAACTTAATGGCTGCTCTTCTAGTTCTTTTTCTTCCCTTTGAATGTCTTCTTTTAGGTTCTCCAGGCATATCAGTCAGGCATCACATTTGATGCAACTTCAGCTAATTTTGCTTTAAGGAGCGGATATTTGTCAAGTGTGGAGTCTTCCTGCAAGATTTTTTGAGCCGCATCCTTAGTTTTTTCAACCAAATTAAGATCAGAAAATGAGGCTATTTTAAATTCAAACCTTCCTGATTGTTTAACTCCGAAAATTTCACCTGACCCTCTAATTTTTAAATCCAATTCAGCCAGTTTTAATCCGTCAAATGTATTTTCCAAATATTTCAGGCGTCTTTGCTCGTCAGCTGATCCATCTGAAGTATAAAGTAAACAAAAAGATTCTTTTGTACCCCTCCCGATTCTGCCTCGAAGCTGGTGAAGTTGTGCCAACCCGAACCTTTCAGCGCCCTCAATTACCATAATTGTTGCATTGGGAACATCCATGCCAACTTCAACAACAGATGTTGAAACTAAAATATGAATTCTTCCGTCTCTAAAATCTTTTAAAACCTCCTCTTTATCTTTTGATTTCAACCTCCCATGGAGTAAACCAAGATTAAGTTTCGGAAAAATCTTTTTTAATTTTTCAAATTCGACTTTGGCAGCTTTAGCTGTTAGTAAAGTTTCGGATGGCTCAATAAGTGGTGTAATAATATATGCTTGATCCCCATGCATTACTTTTTTTTCTATAAATTTGTAGCCATCCCTTCTTTTCTTCTCCGGAACAAGATAAGTTTTAATAACAGGTCTTCCTTTTGGCATTTGATCAATAACAGATAAATCCAAATCCCCATAAAGAGTTAAAGCTACGGTTCTAGGTATTGGGGTTGCAGTCATTGTTAGAAAATGGGGTAATTTGGCACGGGACCTAAGAATTGTTCTCTGCTCCACACCAAATCTTTGCTGTTCATCTATGATAACTAATCCTACATCGTCGAGATTCAATTTAGGTGAAAGTAAAGCATGAGTGCCTATGATTAAATCTGGTAGTGATTTATGATTTACGATTTTAGATTTACGATTTTTTTCTTTAATCTTTAATCTTAAATCTTTAATCGTCGTAAATTTCCGAGATCCAGTATATATCCCCACACTTATTCCAAAAGAATTAAGAAGTTTAGAAATTGTCTCAAAATGCTGAAATGCCAAAATCTCTGTTGGAGCCATAAAAAGCGTCTTTAATCCATTTAAATGGATCAAATAGATAATAATTGTTGCCACAACTGTTTTTCCGGAACCAACCTCACCTTGGATTAATCTATTCATAGGCTGAGTGCCTTCTAAATCATCTAAGACTTCACCAACAACCTTTTTTTGGGAAGAGGTTAAACTAAAAGGAAGTGTTTTGATAAAATGATTCAAATCATTTTTGTTAATTCTAAGTGGTTTAACAAGCGGTTTTCTCTTCCACTCCATTCTTGCTTTTTGGGTTGCCAAAGAAACAAAAAATAACTCATCAAAACCTAATCTTTTCCTGGATTTTTCCACTTCTACCATGTCCTTTGGGAAATGGATTTTCGAAATTGCATCTTTTAGAGGTAACATTTCATTTCTAATTGAATTTGGTAATGGGTCCTTAATTTTTTCCAAAGCATCAGGCAATAATTTATCTATTTTTGTTCTAAACCATTTGGAAGTAAGTCCTTGAGTTTCAGGATAAACAGGAACAAGCCTTCCTGTATGTATTCTCTGTTGACTCGCTTCGCCCGCCTCCGGCGTGGCTTCGCGAAGCGAGCTGTCGACTGTAGACTGTAGACTGTCCACTTTCTCCCACTGAGGTGCCATGATGGACAGTTTGCTTTTGTATTTACCTAATTTACCTGAAATCTGCAGCCTGTCGCCTGTTTTAATCTGCTTTATCAAATACGATTGATTAAACCATGTTAAGACAACTGGAGAAGTACCGTCATTAAAAACAGCCTGGGTTAAAACCTTTCCAAAGCGGGTATAAATATTTTTAATGGACCAAATTTCCCCCTGTAGGGTAACTACTTCCCCAACCTGGGCTTCTGAAGCAGGCTTTATTTGAGAAAAATCATCATATCTAAAAGGAAAATGGTAAATTAAATCAGAAACCGTAAAAAGATTTAATTTATTAAGCTTCCACTCCAAATTAGGGCCTATGCCAAATGTAGATTTAATGGGTGTCTTCAAATCCATAAGCGAATTCTACCATTAACAAGCTTAGTGGACCACTTTAAAACCTATAGTTGATTTTTTTGGAAATTTAAGTTATAATTCGCGCATATTATGAGTGTTGT
>CAYLXC010000015.1:0-1463 GCA_964387865.1 uncultured Gammaproteobacteria bacterium
CTCAAATTGTGCTAAAATATTATTGTGGCTACAAAAGCGCAAAAAGAAAAATCCTTTCATAAAGAACTTATAGAACAGTTAATCACTCTTTCAACTTCGGGTTTTGGGTTAGTTGCAGCTTTGGCTTGGAATGAAGCTGTGCAAGCATTTGTTAAGGATTTTATTCAACCCTATTTTCCAGATCAATCAGGAGCATTATCCAAGCTCATTTATGCAATTTTAATTACAGGCTTTGCAGTTTTGGTAACTTACCAGCTTTCAAAGCTGGCATCAAGATTAGGATCAAGATAATGCAAAAAGGCTTTGCCTCGCCGAAGTTTATAACGGAGGCGGGATTTGCCCCAATATTAATAATATTTTTATTTGCTATAGCTGCTTTAGGTGGCGGATATTTGGTTTATACAACTAAAAATTCTAATCCCCCTAATCCATCTCCTACTCCAAAAGTATCAACCTCTCCCGAAAAGGTAGTTGAAGATTTTTATTCTCAGTATTTAGATTGTTTGAAAGATCATTTTAGAAAACTAACTGGAAAATCCCCAAGAGAAGATTGCCCCTTTAATTCCAATCAGGCATTGAATAAAGCATTAATTCAACGCCTAGAACAGAAAAAAGGTAGCGATCCTATACTTTGTGCCCAAAATTTACCTATTAATATCAGTGTCGACAAAGCGCTGGTTAATGATAACAAGGCAAGTACTCTTGTACATACCCTATTCGGATCTTCTGTTGATAACCAGATTATAGTTGGCTTGAACGATGAAAATGGTTCATGGAAAATTGCTGATATTACTTGTACTCATAATTTACAGGATCGTTAACCAAATCCTCTCCACCTTCAAATTTCTACCTTAGTTTTTTACTGGAGTAATTTCAATAATCCCATGATCCCGCTCAAACTTAATTCTATAAGCATCAAAGAATCCTTCTTGCCCCAAGATAGCAGCCACCCCACCGCTGTCGACAAATCCTACCAATATTTCTATCTCTTCACTTATCCCTACTATTTGCATCTTAACTTTATGTAATTTTGCCTTTAAAATCCCTCCTTCAATTCCACCAAAAAACTCCTCTGGAGCATTATTTAAATTTAGCCCGATCCTTTCTGCTATCTGTATATTAAACAGTGAGCGATCAGCTCCTGAATCTATGAGAGCATATCCTTCCCAAACACCTTTTGATCCAATTAATCTAGTTGGAATATATGGTCTGGTAGTCCATTTTAACTTGGGATCACGAGTAGGTAACTTTAAGTATGGAAATTTCATGTGCTGACGGGCACGTACGAAATATTGAATGAAGGAACTTTTAAGAAAATAAAACTTTTACTTTTCTTTTCTGCCTCTCTTTCGGCTTCTTTCAAAGAGTTTCCTGAACCCAAGACTTCTTTTTTATCCTCGGAAAGTGCAACCCATTTATTTTCATAAGGTAAAAGTAATTTAGTGAGATTAATTGGCTTAATA
>CAYLXC010000015.1:1563-2710 GCA_964387865.1 uncultured Gammaproteobacteria bacterium
CGCTGTTTAATGCCGGAACCAGCTGAAGGCTGGTGTCCATGAATTGAATAGTCTACAGTCGTCAGTTTTCAGTCGACAGAAAATTTAATTTTGCTGTTGACTATTCTGAAATTTTCCCATTTTCAACTCTTAAAATTCTTGAAGAATCCAGAAAATCTTTGGGAATATTATCTAATTCTACGGTAGCAATTATTGTTTGCTGCTTTCCAACCACTTCCACAACATGAGTTCTGTGATTGGCATCCAGCTCTGAAAAAACATCATCCAATAAAAGAATTGGCCTTTTGCCTAAAATTTTAGCCATATATTCAAGCTGGGCTAATTTAAAAGCCAAGGTTGCTGTTCTTTGTTCCCCCCGGGAACCAAAATGAGCTAAATCTCTCCCGCTCTCGTCATTGCGAGGGATGTACTGGACAGTACGTCCCGTGGCAATCTCTTTAACAGATTGCTTCGTCTCCCTCGACAGATTCGACAAGCTCACTGCGGGCAAGCTCGGGGTCCTCGCAATGACGTTCCATTCATTCAGGATGACACGGTAGTCATCTCGATGTGGTCCTATCAAAGTTGCTGCAGCAGCAACTTCCCGCCCGTTTGTCTCCTCAAGTCTCTCGAAAGTTATTTCACTTGGAACATGCTCAAATATAAACTCCCCCAGCGGTTTTTCTAATCCATTTATGAATTCAAAAAACTCTCTCCTCTTTTCACTTATCACTTTTCCCTTTTCCACTAATTCCTTTGTCCAGTAATCCAGCTCATCTACCCTACTATGTCCTTCCCTGATCCTTTTTAATACCCTGTTCCTTGAAGTTAAGAACTGTTCATATTGCGTTAAAGTTTTTTTATAATCAAAATCCACCTGAGCTAAAGCCAAATCCAAATGCCACCTTCTTAAAGATGGTGGCCCGGTTACCATATTTATATCTGACGGATAAAAAATCACTGCTGGCAAATTTCCTATAAAATCCAAAACTCTTCTTGAGATCCCGTTAACCATAACTTTTTTCCTAAAACTCAAATCCTGCGAAGGTCTATTTATTAGAACCATAAGCTCCGTTTCAGGATCAGTTAAAATCCCCTCCACCCTTGTAAATTCTTCCCCCTCTTTAATTAACTCATCCTCATTTTCAACTCTCAAAGATTTTGAAGT
>CAYLXC010000015.1:2810-5360 GCA_964387865.1 uncultured Gammaproteobacteria bacterium
TCCCAGTGTCCCAATCCTAAAAACTCCCTTATTTTATATGACAACTCATTTTCCCTAAAAAATATGCCTGGCTTCAATCCAAAAAGTCCAACAAACATTATAATTGCTCCTAATGCAACAAATATTGGAGTTACTCCAAAAACATCTGCCAAAATTCCAGCTAAAAGTACAGGAATCAAAGAAAGACCTGCCATAGCAACTCCTAAAACCGAATACACTTTTCCTCTGTCCTTATCAGGAGTATTTTGTTGCAGCACTGTTTGTGTGGGAACTAAAATTGATACCATAGCTATGCCTAAAAGGAATGATCCGACTACTAGAACTGATGACAGAGATGGTTGTGTAAAAAATGGCAGTGGCCTTCCTGGTAAATGTTGAATTACAGGCAATAAAATTGGCGAAATTCCAACCAAGAAAAATAGAAATCCTCCAAAAACTATTGCTTTCCCAACAAGCAATCTTTTTATTAGCTTTTGTCCAAATTTGCCTAAAATTATCCCTCCAGAAATTATTCCCAAACCTAACGGAATAACTAAAACATATGAGGCATCTGTGGCTTCAATATGTAAAGATTTTTCCAAAAATCCGGGGATCAAAACTGCCAAAACTCCAACTACCATTTGTACCCCTGCTAAAATGACAATTGAGGTAAGAACAGGCAATTTTCCCCTTATTAAATCAACTGTTTTCAAAATTTCAAAAGTTCCAATTTTTTTGATTACGGAAAAATTCCACTTTCTTAATGCCTCAATCAATATTTTGCCTTGTGCATCCGCTTTTGCAATAATTGAAGGGAAAATGGTTGCAAGAAGTGATGCAAATACTAAAAGAGTACCTCCGAGACCAAAAACGATGTTTATACCTAGATGGGTAATTAATGGCCCTGCAAGACCAAATCCAAGTAGAAAACAAGAGTATAGTGTTGCGGAAAAGATGGAATTGGCAGTTACAAGTTGGTCCTTTCTAACTATCAAAGGGATGGCTGAAGCCTCGGCTGGTGCATATAGTTGTCCCAAAGTATTAATAATAAAAGTTACAAATAATATTGCAGGATAAAAATCCCTCAAAAGTATTAAAGAGAAAAATGAAAGAGAGAGTAAAATATTTATTGCAAGAATTATTTTTTTTCTATCCATAAGATCAACCAAAATCCCGCTGAATAGGCCTAAAATGACAGCTGGTAGATAAATTGCAAAGAGAAGTGCAGAAACAGCTGTGTTTGAGCCGGTTAATTTAAAGACCCAAATAATTAAAGTAAAATTTAAGGCATTAAAGGAAAGCTGAACTAAAATTTGGTTAATCCAAAGATTTAAAAATCCCCGGTTTTTTAAAACCGAGGTGAATGTTACTTTCCCAGCCATACTCTAGATTATACCTATCTTTGGCATTTGGGGCAAAGTAGATGTCATTTGATAAATCAGGGAGAAATTATTTTGATGTCCTTCATTTGAAAATCCGATTTATTATGGGTAACCAAAGTTAAATTATTCAATTTAGCTTGAGCTGCAAGAAAATAATCCAGAAGCTGTGTTCTTTTTATTTTTAGAAACTTTTTTCTATATTTGGCTGCTAATTTTGCAGTTTCTAAATCTATCAATAAAACTGGGAAATGTTTAATTAGCTTTTCTATCTCCTGTTCCTCTCCTGCAGTAGCCCTAGATAAAAATTCACCAATTGAAACTACTGAAAGATAAAGCTCGTTTTTTAGAATGATTTGCTGAAGAAATCTATAATCTGGCTCTTTTTTATCTATAGCAAGAATCAAAACATTTGTATCTACTAAATACATTTATAAAATTTTTCTATCTTTACGGATCTCTCTTTGCCACTTTAATACATCAATTCCTTCCCATCCACTCTTTTTGACCCCACTACCCAATTCATCAGCCAACTTTTTTAAATCTAGTTTTCTTTTTCTTTCTTTTTGCATTTTTTCTTTTGCTGCTTCACGCATATATTCACCTAAACTCATACCTACTTTGGCCCGATGGCCATCTATTTCTTTTCTTAAATTTTCCGGTAAATAAATTTGTGTTCTTAACATACATCACTATTATACATCATTTGTACTAATTGTCAACTTTTGATTTTTTGTCTGAAGGCTGTCGACTGTAGACTATTACTGTGAACTGATAACAGTTCTAATTCACGCCTAAAATATTGATAAATCTTTCAACTTTGAGTAAATTTTGTCCCTGCGCTAAATTAGGATTAAGCTGAATTTCTTGTTCGGTCAGGGGGAAGGATATGATCCACAACCCAATCTCCTATACGATTTAATGGACTTCTCATAGCTGCCTCGGTAAACTTTTCCATTTCTGCGGGAGTAAGGTCACTACCCCTAATGCCTGTGTCACCTTCTCCAGCTGCTTTATATCTCCTCGTTGCTTCTCGCACCACTTCCGGTCTTATAATTTGATTCTCCAAACCTTCAACACTAGGCATGTTATTTCTCCAGATCCTTTTTGTCTGCTCTTTTGATTCTAAAATTCTTCACTTTTTTCCTCTTATAATTTATATGTAAGAACATTGTAAGATAATTGTCAATAC
>CAYLXC010000015.1:5460-22055 GCA_964387865.1 uncultured Gammaproteobacteria bacterium
ATTGGGACCATTCCCATCTCTTGAACCAATTTGGCATATTTTGCCAAAATTTCACCATTTTCTTTTAAACAGTTATCTGTTGGAATCCCATCCCCAATTTTTATCACAGACCTCCATTTGGTAAATTTTGCTCCCATTTGTTTATATTCATCCAACCTCTCCTCTAACCCATCCAATCCTTCTGTTATTTTTTCATCAGGTGAATTGGGCATGGCAATAGCCCCTTTATCCACTTTTATTCCGGGTATTATGCCTTTATTTGCCAGATATTCTGGAATAGCTATACCATCAATTGCTTGTCTGATTGTTTCATCAAATAAAATGATGCCGGAAAGAAATTCTTCAGCTCCGGGAGTTGTAAAAAGCATTTTTCTGTAAGCCAAATTTACATCCGGATTTGACTCCAACCCTACCTTCTCAAACCTTTTCTGGATAGTTTTTGTGCTCTCATCTGCAGCAAGTAAACCTTTTGGCATCTGAAGTAGTTGATTTATTATGTTTTTTAATGGGGATGTATCCATTCTTAAGAATTTATCATTTGGTAATATTTTTTTCTACCAGCTCTAAAATTTCCTTTTTAAACCTTTCTTTAGAAAATTTTTCTGCTTGTTTTCTGCAATCTTCTGCTTTAAAATCCTCAGGATTAAACATCTTTAGCACCTCTATTAGACTTTCAACTGAAACCATTCCCGGACCACCATAAAGTACTCCAGTTTTTCCATCTATTACTGTTTCCAAAAACCCACCTGCTTTGGGAGCAATAACTGGTGTTCCACAAGCCATTGATTCAACAGGTACAATCCCAAAATCCTCATCCTCTGATGCTAAAATTGTGGCTTTAGCATTTGCATAAAGTTTTGGAAGCTCTTCATCAGAAACTTGCCCTAAAAAGCTTGCAGTTGGCAGTTGGTAGTTGGTAGTAAGTCTTTTAAGATTATCCAGTTCAGGACCTGTTCCCACAACTTTAAGTGGTAAACTTAACATAGCACATGCCTCAACTATTACCTCCATCCCCTTTCCCCTCACAAGCCTTCCCACAGACAAAAAATATTCTTTTTTCCCCTTACTACTTACTACTTTATACTTACTACTAATCTCCACCGGCGGATAAATGACTACTGATTCCCTTCTGTAAAACTTTCTAATCCTTTCTTGAACATTTTTTGAATTTGCAATCAAAATATCTGGTCTTTGCGAAACTTCAAAATCATAAATTCTCATAAAATGATTGATTATCTCCCCGCCAATCCTTGTCCACCATTTCTTTTTATAGTTAAAAGAGGTTACATATCCATATAAAAATCTGGGCGGGGTATGAATATAACTTATGTGTAAAGTTTCCGGCTTTGTGATAACAGATTTGGCAAGATGAGTTGCAGAAGATGATGAGATAACCAAATCATATTCTGATAAATCAAAGCTTTCAAACATCATCGGACCAAATATCCTGAATGCTGATAATAATCTGTTCGCAAATGGAAAGCGCTGAAACCAGGAAGGCCTGATATCCCAGTTTCTAAATCTTTTCCCATTTTCACCCAAAGCTTCAGGATTATAGTAAGCAGTGTAAATAGGAGCATCTGGAAAAAGTTCATGGAGAACTTCCAAAACCCTCTCTGCTCCGCCATATTCCCTGAGATAGTCATGAACCAGCGCAACTTTTAGTTTATCCTGAGCGAACCTGTACTGAGCGTAGTCGAAGTAGTCGAAGGACATAGTTTGATTGTACCAGAAAAGATGCGGATTTTTTGCAAAAAGTTAGTCTTACGGAGATAGAAGATCCAAAATTCTTGCAAGTAGTGATTCCTGCTCCTCAGTTAATTCCCCTGTTTCTGCTGAAACAAATCCTGTTAGATCTATATTAACGGGAAATATTCCAAAAATTCTTAGATGTTTTTTGGCAGGAATCTTATACACAATTTGACCGTCTTTCTCTTCAAGAGAAATTTGACTCTCTAAAATTGTCAAATTTGTAGAAGTTGTTGCAACGGGTTCTTGAGTTGGGCTTGCAGAGGGGGTTGCTGATGCTGATGCACTAGGTTGCGCTGAAGGTGTAGCACCTTGGAAAAACTTTGGTCCCAGGCCTTTTTTAAGATGAGCTCTCAACATATTTTGCACAGCATGTGCAGGTAAAACAGTCAAAACTCTTGAAACTCCGTTTTTAGTCATTATCAGCTGGTTTGTTGCAAGATCAATTCTTAACGGGAATTTTGATATGGCTCTAAGCTCTTGTACAACATCCCCTTCGTCTTCATCCTCCTCAGCAGACTCAGTTGCTTCATCCTCATCTTCTTCACCAGATTCAGTAGCTTCCTCGTCATCATCCTTATCTTTGTCTTCTATTTTAGTTTTTATTAAAAACTCATTACCTCTTTGCTGAATTCTGGTTTTTGTGTTTTCATCTCTAATATCTATTCTTATTCTATCTTCTCTAATATCAGTCTTTATTCTCTCATCAGAAGTCCTTATCTCCTGCCTGATTCTTTGTTCTGAAGAATTTCCCCTACCACTATCTGAATTGGAAGAATTACCTCTTTCGTCATTTCTTGCAACTAATCCCTTAACATCTTGAGCGCCATATTTGGTGGTTGTTTGGATATTGGCACCCCCAATGAAACCTACGGCAACTATAATTAATAAAGGTATCATAAGATGAGCCGCACCTTTTTGGTCTAAAAATTTGGACATTAACTTAATTAAATAGAGTTTTGACTATGATGTCAAGCCATCAAAGGAACAAAAATACCTTATATAAAAATCCATATAATTTTGAAAGCTCCAATATGCTTTCATTTGTGAATGGTTTGTTTGGTTGAACATGTTCAAAAAGATCTGTTAAAAGAAAGATTTTATGACCTCTCTTTGATAGAGCCTGATCTAGCTTGACTGACTCAACATATGGAACTAAAGAATCTGATTTATCATGAAGAATAAAAATTTCAGCACTAAATTTGTCAATGTGTACTTTTGGGTGATATTTTTTTAATCTGTTTAATTCAGCTTGTGGTGCTTGGAAGATGATTGCCTTCATCTCATCAGAGGTATTTTGATCAAAAATTTTGATAATATCTTCAGCCCCTTTTGCTTCAAGTAAGGCTTTTGTATGGTTAGTAGCATCCTGGGATGGATTCCAATGAATTACTTGCCCATTTAATACCATTTTTTGAGTAGCTAAACTTAAAAGATAATCAAATACATCAAAGTATCCGCCAAAAAATACTAATCCATGCACCTTGTCAGAAATCTGAGGGTCTGATGATGCAACTAATGCTGTTGATGATCCAACAGAAAACCCAACAAATGAAATTTTTTCCTTATCCACTTCCTTCAGATTTTCAAGATATTTGAAACTTTCAATAAAAGTTTCCGGTTCTTCGGGTAATGATATTCCCTGATCTAAAGTCTCAAGCCTTGGCCAAAAAACAACATAACCTAATCTTGATAAAGTATCTGCAAGATGCAAAAGTATTACTTTGTCTTTATCTTGAAGTTTAACACCTGTTGCCAAAATCAAAGCTGACTTTTTATCCCTGCCTTCGGAAATGAATAAATCTCCCACAATCTTGCCATTTATAGATCTCAGTTCTACCAATCTTCTGATTGGAGATCTTGTTAAAAGACCTAACGGCTTAAGGGGAATTTGTGGGAATTCCTCTGTTATAAAAAGGGCTATTTTAAGATGAGTTGAGAGCTGTTTTTGAAAAATAATAATCAGAAAAATTACTGCCACCAAAAATAAGGGTAAGTACTTTTTTAACTTCATTTTTTGCGCCATTTGGTAAACCAAATAAACAGTATTCCATAAAGTATGGTACCAACTACCCCTACTACCAAATCATTTACAACATCAAAAGTTCCTCTGACATTATGTGTACCCAAGAGTACATCCGTGTAATATTCTTGAGCTTCTAAGATTACATGAATTATGTTTGCAAGACCAACCCCGCCCCAAAAAGAAAATCCGAATGCTCCCAAAAGCATTGTTGCCAAAGCTGCAGTTGAGTGAAAATGAGGAATAAGATCAAAGTAAAAGAAACTGTCATATAAATTAAGAGAATTTCCGGCCATATCCAGCCAAAAAATGGAAAGATATAGATTATCCATCCAGAAAGGATAATGCTTCCATTTTTTACGGATAAAATAAAAAAATGGAAAGAGTAAACCTAATGTAATGACAATGATGAAATTTCTAATAGGAATAGCTTTTCCGGCAAATCTTGGATCATCAGGAAAAAGCAAAACTTCTCCTAAAAAGTAAAGAATAGATAGCCTAATAAGGATATTTACTAATAATCCTATGGTCATAAATCCAGTATATCACCATGTAGCAGGAGCGACTAAACAAACTTTACCACTTCAATCAACTGATTCAGGGAAAGTTTTGTAGGCTTTGAGTCTGGAGCTGATGAAGATCCGCAAATTACCATATGGTGTGAATGATGTAGAAACCATGAAGCTTCCGGATCTTCCTTTTTCAATTTTTCATAAAGATTCATTAAATCCTTTGAATCGGAGTAAAATTGAATTGACTTAAATTTTGGATCATACATTAAGAATAAATCCCCTTGTTTGGTTTTGCAAAAGGCCCTATCAACTGTCTCAGATGAAACCGCAATTGTTAAACCATATCTTGTCTGAAATTCCTGCCTTCCCTCCCAATCCTTTATGCTTTGCTGCCTTCTTTTTAAAACTTCCAATATTCTGTCTAATATTTCTTCACCCAGCTCAATAGCCTTCTTTGAACTTTCTTCATCACCATCCAGAGGGCGAATAAAAGATTGCACACTAAATTCACTAAATTCATAATTAGGAGCCTTGCCTGTATCAATTAAAGTGTTCCAATAAACCAACTCCTCCAAGGCTTTGAATTCTATTTCATCTTTTGGTGACATTCCGCTCTCTTTAATATACTGCCAAACAAGGGATGATGCAGATTCTAAAGTATCACCTTTGTGCTCATCAAATTTACCCCTTCCAATTCCAAAATGAACTACTTCCGGATCAGAATCAACTTTTTTCCCCTCATAAGTTACACCTTCCTTTGCGGCGGAAAGGAACTTTATTTCGGCATCTTTAAAATAATTGTGGAATTTTTTGAAAAGCCAGATTGCGCAAATATCATCAAGGTGCGGATTTATATGGGTAATCAGAGTTTTCATGATATGATTAATTCTACCATGCCCATAGTCAAAAAACTCATATTTGCTCCCTTTTTTTTAATAGTTTTTGGATTCCTCACATATAGATTAAATCCCCTGTTTGCATCCTATGATATTATATTTTCCCTTTCCTTTAACACTTTAATTGAGTTTATAATTCTAGCTTGCCTAATTTTACTAACAAGCCTTTTATTTACGCTTTTTGCCACATTTGTACAAGATTTTAAAATTGTTGCACCTATTATATTAATTGCTATACTTATACCCTTAGCACTCACCACTCCACCGCTAAATCTTATACTTATGGTTGGGACTTTAATAAGCCTTCTTCTTTCATACTTCATACTTGTAAACAGTCTGAAAACATATCTTACTTTTGAACCAAGCGCTATACTTGGACCAACAATTAGGCACCTCTCTACTTTTTTAGTTTTAGTAATCTCATTATCTTTCTTTTTATCTGTGAATAAAACCATACAGGAAAATGGTTTTGAAATACCCGATTCTATAATTGACACAGCCATAAGAATTGCTGCTCCATCTGAAACTGAAACCCAAGAAACACATACTTCAAATAAAAGTGAACAAATCCTTCCTCAAAATCTGATTAAACAAACACTAAAAGATCAGCTACAAAATGTTTTAAAGCCATATTTGGGAGTCATTCCTGCCGTTTTAGCTATTCTACTATTTCTTACCTTACTATCATTTGTTTCACTTCTAAATCTTTTTATTTATCCCCTGCTTTGGATTGTATTTTATATTTTGGAAAAGTCAGGATTCGTTAAGTTTACAACAGAACAAAAGATTGTTAAGAAAATGGTATTTTAATCTGGCTTCATTTCGCCCCAATTTGGGCCTGTTGTTAAATTAATTTTAAACCTTTAATCCCTTTAAAATCTTTCTTATTTAAAGTAAAAAGATTAGCTTTATTTAGAATAACTGTGGCTGCAATAGCTGCATCTGGAAATTCAAAGTTTTTGTTATAATCTCTGGTTATCTCTCCTGCAAGTTGAGCAGTCTGGTAGCTGTAGGGCAAAACTTCCATTTTACTCACAATATCCAGAAAAAAACTCTCTTTTTTAACTTCTTTACTACTTTTACCTGCATATAATTCCTGAATTGTTAATATTGATATTGCCAGTCTTTCTTCTTGGTTTAGTCTAGTGAATTCTTTAAAAGGGGAATTTTCGTGTGGTCTCCTTAAATAATCTATTAATATACTGGTGTCTATGACTACCATATCTTTTTCATCTTTTTAATCGCTTCGATCCCTAACTTTCTTCTTTTTTGGTAATCCATAAAATCTTGATCTGTCCAGGCACTATTTTTATCTAATCTTTCCAAAACTTCCCATAAACTTTCCTTTTTTTCCAACCTTACTCCTTTTTTAGTCTTCTTAATCTCCAATTTTTGGCCTGGTTTAATCCCCAGTTTTTTAGGCAGGGTTACAACAGTACTAGAACCAAGTTGAAATGCAGAAACAATATCGGTCACGTTTTTGAATCCTTTCAAAAAGGACAGGTTCTGCGAGGACGAAGTATAATTTTCTTTTTACTGAAGTCCGAAGCAGGTCCTTATATATATGATTTTCTCATTTTATATATATGAAGTCAATAGCTAAAATGGACAAATATGCTACGGCCCGCTTCGACGAGCGAAGCGAGTCGAGTCGTGCTTGCGTCGCCGAAACTGTGGTGAAGACACGAAGTTTTTGTCCAGTTATTTCCCTATAGGCAAAGAGGCTATGAAATTCTCTATCAGTTTATCCGGCCAATCAGGTTTTCTCCCCAGTTTAGGCCAACTTTATTTCTAAATAATAAACTTCTTTTCTGTGACCAATGCGGTCGACATAGATTGTATCTTTCTCCACATAGAAAGCAATCCTGTAGTCTCCAAATCTGAATCTGTGGGTTGCCGGAGGTAGGTTAATCAATGGCTTGGAAGCTGTTATTGGCTCTGGTTGCGAAATAAAATACTTAAGTTTCTTGGTAATCCTTAACTGTGTATTTTTATCTAATTTGCTTAATGTCTTCTTTCCCCGTGAAGTAAACTCTAACTTATACATTTAAAGAGCGAATAACTTCGTCAAGTGAGTATGTCTTAGATTTTTTTCCTTCATTTATTGACTTTTTTAAATCCTTAACAAATTTTGGGTTTAGGGGAAGTCTTTCTTCAATCAGATCAATTAATTTACCAGCTGGATTGTTGTAAGCTATGTCCGGGTTGGGGATATTCTTTTCAAACTCGATATCAATATATTCTAAAAAAGCAATGAAGGTATCCCTATTAAATATGAACTGTATCGGTACATTATTTTTATCCATTATTACAGAAGCTCCAGAAGGAACCTGTACTGCTTTATTAGAAAATTTCTTAAAAGGAACAAGCTTGTTCATGTAGATATTATACCATGGACAAATATATTTCGATCGTTATATTTTTATAAAGGTTCTAGGATCAAAAAAATAGAAAGATTACTGTGTAGTTCGTCTAAAAATTAGCCTTAAGTCACTATTATAAGATGCTACATATACTTTATTGCTTGATAAATCAACTTTGCTCCTTAAGCCAATACTCAACGGAATTACAATTGATGGCCTAAATCTTCTAAAATCCCAGGCTGTTTTCACCTCTAATGGACCGTGTAACATGGCAATACTCAAACCCTCACCAGCATGGACTCTCACAGACTCTTCAAAACCATCTCTATTAGTCATTGTAAATGTTGAATTTTCATCTGTAACCAAACCAAGATTGACAGTCTCCCTAAATAGACCGAAAAGACCTCTTCTTTTTTCTAACAAAGCCTCATACATATCAGATTCTGATTTCCTTCATTTCCCCCCAGTTGGGACCTATTTTTAAATCTACTACTACAGGAACTGATAATTTTAGGGCATTTTCCATTTTATCTTTAACCATTTTTGCTATCTCTTTTACTTCCTTTGGGCTGCATTCGAACAAAAGCTCATCGTGAACCTGGAGAATTAAGGAACACCCATCTGTCATCCCGGACTTGATCCGGGATCTATTATTTGTATGGATTCCCGCTTTCGCGGGAATGACATTGGAGATATCCACCATGGCTTTCTTAATCATATCCGCGGCTGTTCCCTGGACAGGATGGTTTATGGCTGCCCGTTCCCCTGCTGCTTTTATCATCCTGTTATCAGCTTTTAGCTCCGGTATATAGCGCCTTCTTCCCCACAAAGTTTCAACATATCCATTTTCATATCCAAATTCCAAAGTTTTCGCCATCCAATCCCTAACACGCGGAAATCCTTCAAAATATTCTTCAATATATTGCCTTGCCATCTCGTACTCCACCCCTAGCTGACGTGACAAAGCATGCGGCCCCTGGCCATATAAAGTTGCAAAATTCATGGTTTTCCCAACCATTCTTTGCCCTTTTGTAACTTTACCAGCAGGTACTTTAAAAATCTTTGCAGCAGTTATAGCATGGATATCTAACCCGTCTTTGAAGGCCTGTTTCAAGGCGGGATCATCCGCAAGATGTGCCATAATTCTAAGCTCAATTTGTGAATAGTCTGCACCAAGAAACAATTTCCCTTTTGGCGCAATAAAAGCTTTTCTTATTTCCCCGCCAAGCTCGCCCTTAATTGGAATATTTTGTAAATTTGGATTTTGGGATGAAATTCTGCCTGTTGCCGAACCTTCTACATTAAAAGTTGAATGTATTCTTCCGTCCTTCGCTACTGATTTAGGCAAGGCATCAATATATGTTGAAACTAGCTTAAAAAGCTGGCGGTATTCTAAAAGTAAGGGTACAACAGGATGAGCTGCGGAAAGTTCATGCAAAGTCTCCTCATCAGTTGATCTTCCTGTTTTTGTTTTTCTAAAAACAGGTAATTTTAATTCATCAAAAAGGACAATTTGCAATTGCTTTGGGCTATTCAGATTAAACTCATGTCCTACTTTTGAGTAAATTTCTTGTTCAATTTTAGCTAATTTACCTTTTAGGTCTTTCCCAAAGCCACCCAAAAACTTAAGATTTACTAATATCCCTGTTTTAGACATTTTTTCTAAAACCGGCTGGACAGATTTATCTAAATCAGAGGTTATCTGGTTCTGAATTATTTTGGATTTTTCATTGTCATCCCCGCGCAGGCGGGGATCCAATTCCGAACCAGATTCAATTAATTGGATTCCTGCATTCGCTCGCTTCGCGAAGCGAGCAGGAATGACAGAAGAACCTGGAATCCTACTCATCAGACTCTTAAATTCCAACTCCCCAAATAGTTTAACCACCATTTCTCTATCAAAATCATGAACCACACACTTCTCCAAGTTCAGCTTAATTGGGGCTTTTGCATCCAAAGTTGCCAATTTCTTGCTCATTACTGCCGATTCATAGCCTTCCAGTAATAATTTCTTCAATCTTTCTGGAATTACGAAATTCTCACTCTTACCTTTTTCGCTAGAAAAAGGCAAGGTTCTGCGAGCGAGCGTTATACTATCTTCTGAACGCGAGCGAAGCAGGTCCTTATAAATTTCCTCAATTGATCCAAACTTATGAATAAGTTTTGTTGCTGTTACATCCCCTATTCCGGATACTCCCGGAATATTATCTGATGCATCCCCTGCCAAAGCTTTATAATCCACTAATTGTCTGGGTTCAAACCCGTATTTTACCGCAAATTCCTCTTCCCCGTATAACCCAACATCCTGTAAAGTTTTCTTAGGCATAAAAACCTTTAAATTACCATTAATTAATTGCATAATGTCCCGATCTCCTGTTACAGCGATCACTTGCAAATTTTTATTTTTTTGAGCCTGATATGCCAAGGTTGCAATTAGATCATCTGCTTCATATCCGGACAATTTGAATTCCGGAATATTAAATACCTTTGAAACTTCATAAACACGTTCATATTGGTTGCTTAATGCTTCATCTGCAGGCCCCCTGGTGGCTTTATATTGGGTATAAGTTTGATGTCTAAAGGTCGGACCCTTCTCATCCCAACAAATTGCCAAATAATCCGGTTTTAGCTCACTTAAGACCTTTAAAAGCATAGCGGAGAAACCATAAACCGCATTAACAAGCTCACCTTTGGAAGTTGTAAAGGGGGGGGTTGCATGATAAGCCCTATGAAGCAGCGCATTACCATCAATTAGAACTAGACATTTCATAGAAGAATCTTAACAGAAAAACTATCTTTATTGTGAATTTATTAAAAACTACCTAAACAAAGTTTTTGCATAATCTAGATACTCAGGATAACCTTCCATTTCCATCCAATACCACCACTCTACTCCCCAAAGATAAATCTCATCAAATCCAGTACTTTTACCAAAATTCACATTTTGTTTAAATCTTTTCAAAGGGAATAAGCGAATTTGTTTATCTAGTAGCATTTGTAAAAGATTGTTATCTGGTGACCAAGGCTCCCCTTGAAGCTCAATAATTATAGTTTTTTCATTATCTTTCGCAAATAAATTCCTAACAGTATAAGATTTTAAATTGTAAAAATACGGAAGAAGCGGAAAAGTTGTATACCCAATATAGGAGTTGTATACATCTCTATACAATGTAGTTCCAAAAATATCTGAAAGAGACATAGTTTTAATCCAAGGGCCAAGCTCCCCCGAATCTGTCAGAATGATTGTTTTATTAGTTAAATTTCTAGTCAGATCAACCTCTTGTCTTAGAAAATTTTCATCGGGTTTATCACACCCCATTCCAAAAGATTCAAGAAACGGTTCATTTTCAACTTGAAATGCAACTATTTCTGAATTATTTTTATATCTTTCCAAAACTTTACTAATAAATAGCAAAATCTTTTGTTGGCGATTAGCAATGCTCAAATTGTTTGCCCAAGAAGGAGGATGACACTCAGGCCAACGTGGCTGCTTTATCCCCAAAACTAAAATTACTTTAGCATCACGCTTCTTGGCCTCAAAAAGCATAAAATCTATTTGAGAAAAATCCAAATTACCCATTTTCCCTTCCAAAACATCCCAATATGCAGGGATTCTTAAGTTTCTAACTTTTAAATCATCAAGTATTTTTACATAAGTATCTTTCCAGTCCAACTCTAGATTTGCTGCATATTTTGTAGAAAATGTAACACCATATTTTATTTGTTTAGGAAAGGGGTATAAATTTTTAAAAAGTATTTCTCCAATTAAAATAGTTGTAATAAATAAAAACACTAAAACCACTATATAGATTATAATCTTCATATATTAAATATAGCTTGTTTTGTTAGGAGATTGAATAGTTCTATCTTAGATTATCTAAATAAATATTTTTCTTCTTTAAAATAAATCCTTGTATAAATGTATGAAGATAATCATAAAATCCACTTATCAAACCATTTTTAAATCTTCTGCCGGAAAATATAACCGCTTTTTTGATAAATTTAATTTTTCCCAATTTTGCCACTCTAAAACTTAAATCCAAATCTTCCAAGGTTTGTAGCTTTGTATCAAATCCCCCTGCTTTTACATAAATTGACTTTGAGATCCCAAAGCTAAAACCGGATAACCAGTAATGACCTAAAAATAATTTATAAAGGAACATTATTTTTGGATGAAGTATGTTAAATATCAAATTGGTAATAGGCGAACAATCCAAAATCTTACAAGGGGTAGTAACTGCTACCACATCAATTTTTATTTCAGAAACCAAAGTTTCTATCCAATCTTCATAAAAAATTGTATCAGCATCCGCAGAAAGAATTATATCTCCTATAGCCTCATTGAAACCTTTTGCCCTTGCAGCTCCTCTGCCCACTTTTTGCTCATGTACAATCCTCAAATTCATTCCACTCTTAAACTTTTGTGCAAGCTCTACTGTTTTATCTGTTGAATTATTATCAACCAAAACTACTTCATAATCTATATTTGTCTTTTGTTCTGATTTAAGTAGAGAAAATAAGGAATTCTCTATATATTTCTCCTCATTATAAGCAGGAATGACAACAGATACTTTAGGCTCTTTATTCATTCTTACCACCCTTAAAGCTAAAAATTACCAATATTCCATAAACAAAAGCTAATGATGCTTCAAACAAAAGATAGTGATTGTAGAAAGGAAACCAAACATGCAAAGAAGGGAAAGTTGAAAAATCTTCAGTAAAATCTTTATTTAAGACCAAAAATGCAAGCAGAAATCCATACATAAAAGCCCAAATTGCAGATGCAAGAATTAATTTCTTGTATTTTTTTAAATCATTTTGGGCAACAAATATCAAAAGTGCTACTAAGAAAACGAATGAGGCATAAATTGTATCCAAAAGAGTTGCATAAGCAATAGCTGAATTTGGCCAAACGTTTATAACTGATTGTAATCTAATACTCGTAAGATGTATTAAACCATCCAAAATTAAGTAAATGGCCACAAAATTTAGAAAAAATCTTAATAATTTTTGCATCATCTTTATTAATCTTATCAGATTGAATTATATTCACTTACTATTTTACAAAAAATTTTATATAATCTTACTATATGAAGTTACCCCTTAGCATCATTATACCGACATTGAATGAGGAGAAATTCCTGCCAAAACTGCTAAATTCTATTAAAAATCAAACTATGCAACCAAAAGAGATAATAGTCTCCGATGCATTCTCTACAGATAATACAAGAAAAATAGCAAGGGAATTTAATGTTAAAATTGTTAACGGTGGTTTGCCTGCAATCGGAAGAAATAATGGGGCAAAAATAGCAACGCAACCACTATTTCTATTTCTAGATGCAGATGTAGTACTTCCTCCATATTTTTTGGAAAAAACCCTTGAGGAAATAGTTGAGCGTAAATTAGATATAGCTTCCTGTTTTGCAAAACCAAGATCAAACTTAAAAATTGACCGGCTCTTGCACCAATTTGCCAATCAATATATGAAATTAACTCAAAAATTTCAGCCTCAAATACCGGGATTTTGCATCTTTGTAAAAAGGGACATTAATACAATGATTGGCGGCTTTGATGAATCAATAATTTTGGCAGAAGATCATGATTATGTTAAAAGAGCAAGTAAGTTTGGCAGTTTTGCATATTTGAATTCATTTAAAATACCTGTTTCTGTAAGAAGATTATCCAGAGATGGAAGAATTAAACTTTCTCTGAAATATATTGGTATAAATCTCCATTTAATTTTTGTAGGAGAAATAAGAAGTGATATCTTCAAATATAAATTTGGCCATTATTTTAAGTAACTTAGGCTTTGATGACACTTTATTGCCCGCTCTTCTAATACTACTTTTTCTGTCTGATTTAAAGCAGCGGATGAGGCTTCTTTGGCAAAAAAGGTGCATATTGGAAGTTTTGCAAAGACAGGAACATCCGCTCTTTGAATTATCCTATTTAAAGAAGCTCTTATGGCTATTTTTGCTCTTAAATTCGAAACTTGATCATAAATTTTTTGTAAAGTTTCAAGATGAACAACCAGACTTTCCTTTATTCTAATTTGGATTTCTTCATCTTCTAAATCCTTATCAGGTAAAGTTTTAATATGTGAGCTATATTTTTCTAAAGTTGGCGGGATAAGATCTTCGTTTTTGGATATAAGAGCCTTTGTTTCCCTTAACCTTCTTGTTGCAAACTCAAGCTGTCTAAAAAACTTAGTACGGGGAGTTAGTGCAAACTTTAATTCCAGATTTTCCCTAATGGTTTTTAAAAAATAAAAGGGCGTGGCGGGATGGATTAAAGAGATACCTATATCATTATCTTGGGCATAAACTGAACTACATGAGGAAAGAAAAATCCATGCAATAAGGGCTAAAGCTATGTTGATTTTCACGTCTTCTTTTTCCCTACTAATTTTTCAAACTCTTCAGTATCCAAAGTCTCTTTTTCCAAAAGAGCTTTTGCTACTTTATCCAAGTTTGTTTTATTTTTCTTTAAAATATTTTCAGCCTGAATGTAGGCTGTATCAATAATCTTTTTTACTTCTGCATCAATTTTTGACTGCAATGATTCTGATATTTGACCGCCTTCATCCCCCATCCTTGCCCAAAGGCCAAACATGGACCGAGGTTTTACATTAATTGGGCCTAAAGAGGACATTCCATATTCCATGACCATATCTTTGGCAATTGCTGTTGAAATTTCTAAATCATTTGCAGCACCTGTTGAAATATCTTTGAAAATCATCTCCTCTGCTGCCCTACCACCTAAAGCTGTTGCAATTTGTTCAAGCAAACGGGATCTTGTCTCATTAAACCTATCTTCTGTTGGAGGAAACATTGTGTGCCCCCCACTCATCCCCCTTGAAACTATGGTAATTCTATGAACCGGATCAACATTGGGCAAGATATGTCCAACAACAGCATGTCCTGCCTCATGATAAGCTGCAAGTTTTCTATCTCTTTCAGTTTGCATCCTTTTTCTTTGAGGCCCAAGTTTTACCTTGGTTGCTGCCTCCTCTAAATCACGAGGATCAATTGCTTTTTTACCTTCTCTTGCTGCTAAAATTGCTGCTTCATTTAACATGTTTGCCAAATCCGCACCTGAAAATCCAACAGTTCTTCTTGCAAGCCGCTCAGTATCAACATCTTTTGTAAACGGTTTTCCCCTCATATGAAGGGCAATTATGTCTTTTCTCTCAGCCAAATCCGGCATGCTCATAACAACTCTTCTGTCAAACCTGCCCGGTCTGATTAATG
This sequence comes from uncultured Gammaproteobacteria bacterium, assembly GCA_964387865.1. Classification (GTDB taxonomy): domain Bacteria; phylum Patescibacteriota; class Microgenomatia; order Daviesbacterales; family UBA10151; genus CAYLXC01. The sequence continues at coordinate 20,254 of CAYLXC010000015.1, forward strand.
CAGGGTCCAAAAGATCAGGTCTATTCGAGGCCCCAAGGACTATTACAAGATCATGGGGGGTAAACCCGTCCATTTCAACTAGTATTTGATTTAAAGTTTGTTCACGCTCATCATGACCTCCGGTAATACCCAAACCTCTCATCCTTCCAATTGATTCAATCTCATCAATAAAAATTATGGCAGGGGCATTTTTCTTGGCTTGTGCAAACATGTCCCTTACACGAGCGGCTCCCACTCCAACAAGCATTTCCATAAATTCCGAACCCGCAATTGAGAAAAACGGAACTCCTGCTTCTCCAGCCACAGCACGAGAAATAAGGGTTTTCCCACATCCGGGCGGACCCACCAAAAGCACACCTTTTGGAATTCTTGCCCCAATTTCTTTATATTTTTGCGGACTTTTTAGAAAATCTACTATCTCTTCCAGCTCTTTTTTGGCCTCATCTGCACCAGCTACATCTGAGAATTTGATTTGTGGCTGGTCTTTGGTAAAAAGGCGGGCACGGGATTGGGCAAAGGAAAAAATACCCTGGGCTCCTTCACGGGCATTTCTGAAAAGCAAAAACATAAGACCTACTAAAAGAAGAATTGGCAAAATTGCAGAAAGTACTCCAACCCAAGCCTGCTGGATGGATAAATCTTTAATCTCAATTGTGACAGATTTAGGGTCAACACCAGATGATTCCAAAATTTTATAAATTGATTCTCCTGCTTCTTTTCTGGATATAATTTTTTCATCAGAATCCTTAATTTTTGCTGTAACTTTATCCCCTTCCAGGGTAATTTTTTCAACTTTTTTCTCCTTGATATCGTTTATAATTTGTGAAATTGGAACTTCATTTCCGGCAGTTGGAGCACCGGAAATCTGATAGAAAAATATCAAAGCTGCCAAAGCAATCAAAACATAAACTGCCAAGCCTTTTAAAAAGGAGCTAATTTGTTTATTTAATTTAAATCTTTTCTTCCCATTAGCCATGATGCAGATTGTAGCATAACTTAGCGTACTTTTGTACCTGGAGGGATCTTTTTGGGGACTGTTAAGAAAACAGGACCATTTTCTGTGTCAGCTGCAAGCACCATGCCTTCTGATTCTAAACCCATCATAGTGCGCGGCTCTAAATTGGCCACCACAACAACTTGTTTACCCACAAAATCTTTAGGTTTGTACCATTGTTTCACACCAGCAAGTATCTGTCTGGGTTTCTCTTCCCCCAGATCAACTTTTAGTTTAATCAGCTTCTCGCTGCTCTCTACATCTTCAGCTTCAATTATTGTACCAACTTTGAGCTCAACTTTGCTAAATTCATCAAGGGAAACCATAATATCTTGCGATACTTTTGCTCCCAAAAGTATCATAAAAAATAATTAATCTTCATTGCCTTTTTAACTGCTTCCAAAGTTTTTTTAGCTTCTTTTCTTGCTTTTTCTGTCCCTTCTTTTAAGATTTTTTCTACCAAATCCGGTTGTTTTTCATATTCTCCTCTTCTTTTTCTTATTGGAGAGAGGAAATTATTCAAAACTTTGACCAGGTACTTTTTTACCTCAATATCCCCAACTTGGCCCTTTCTGTATTGTTCTTTGTATCTTGTTACTTGTGCCTTGTCACCTTCTGTACCAAATGCATCTAGATAGATAAAAACCGGGTTTCCTTCAACTGTACCGGGATCTGTTGAGTGTATTCTTTTTGGATCTGTATACATATTCATAACTTTTTTTTCTACTTCTTCAGGAGAATCAGTTAAAAATATGGCATTTCCTAAAGACTTTCCCATCTTTGATTGACCATCCGTGCCAGGAAGAGT
>CAYLXC010000016.1:0-15871 GCA_964387865.1 uncultured Gammaproteobacteria bacterium
CCTCTCTCAGATTGCATAAAATCCTCAACATCCTGAGTAATTGTTGTAAGTCCCAAATAATATTTTCTTGCTCTTTTTGCCATATCCACCAAAAAATCAGCAGAATCTTGGGTTCTCATCAAATACCATGCCTCATCTACAATCATGATCCTTTTTTTAAGTTTTCCTCTTATTCTTGTCCAGACAAAATCCAATATCATATGAATTGCTAAAGGTCTAAGTTGATCCGGCAAATCACGAACAGAAAAAGTGGTGAATGAATTATTAATATTTATATTGGATTGAGAAGAAAAGATTCCTGCCAAAGACCCTTTTATAAATCTCTCAAGCCTTGCTGCAAGTTCCATAGCCGGTTGTTCCTCCATACCCATCAAAACTTTATATAAATCTTCCATTAAGGGTGGGCCTAAAGCAGGGTTTCTTTGTGTTTTGGGATCATCAGTAATTCCCTTAAGATGGTAAGTTTGTTTTAAGGCCCTATCCAGTATGGCTGCTTCCTGAGAAGTTAAATTTCCTAAAACCAACTTCAAAAAAGCAGTAAGTGTTAGGATTTTTCTCCCTAACTCATTTTCGCCTGAAGTTAAATCTGCTGATATATCAAATGGGTTTATTTTAACAGGTGATGAGGCTGAAAAATTAATATATTCTCCTCCAACTGCCTGACAAAGCGGCATATACTCCTGCTCAGGATCAATTACAATAATTTCTGTTCCAAACATTAAAGAACGCAAAGCCTCAAGTTTAACCAAATATGATTTACCGGCACCGCTCTTTGCAAAAATTACAGAATTTGCATTCTCTAAAGTAAATCTGTCAAATAAAATCAAGGAATCATTATGCTCATTAATTCCATACATAATTCCCTCATTTGCAGTTAACTCAGATGAAGCAAAAGGAAAAGTGGTTGCCAAAGATGTTGTGTCCATATTATGGGTTAAATTTAAAAGATCTTGACCTAATGGTAGTGTGGATTTAAATCCATCCTCCATTTTTAAAGTAGTTGGTCTTGCAGTTATTGAGAGGGATGCCAGGGTTGATTCAACTAATTTGGAGGTATTTCTAAGCTCCTCTTTGGATGATGAGGGAACAGTAACATAAAGTGAAAGTTGGTAAAATCTTTCAACCCCTTTAACAAGCTGATCCTGCAAACCTCTTGCATCTTCTAATGCAACCTCGACAGCTGGGTCTATTGCTTTACCTCTTTCTACATCAGTTTGAATCGTTGCCTCCATTTCCGCAATCTTTCTTTTTAACTCATCCAAAACTCCCGCAGATTGAGATGGATAAATAAACATGGAAATTAAAAGTGAGTGATCAAATGAGATTAAAGGTTCAAGCCAGTTTGCCTCAACAAAGCGGGGATAATTTGATACAAAATACGTTCTGAAGTATCTGTTGTCTACTCTTAATTCATTAAAATCAACTTCAACTTCAGATGGTGCAATTACATCTTCAATTGTTAGCTGAGGAACATTGTCATTTGAGTCGACATTTTGTTGTTTTTTGAAAAAATTTGGTAACTTCATACTCCCCCTAAATACTACTATCCAGCTCCTCCACTATAAAAGGATGAGTTCTGGATGGTTGCGCTGTTCTAATTGGCGGATTAGAGACAGGTTGATTTCTCTGAACGGGTTGTTGCTGAAATGGTTGTGGTTGAACTGGCTGCTGGGCAGTTGGTGCAGGCTGTTTCAAACTGACCTCTATCCCTCCGCCTTTAGCAATCTCGAGGGGAATATTTTCTACAAACTGGCCATTATAAATATCGTAAAATAACTCAAGAAGCTTTTGATTATCTAACTGAGTGGCTTTTAGCCCAACTCTCCCGAGCTGTCTTATAATCTGGTCTTTTCTGGGAAGAAGTACGGTTTTAATTTTTTGCTCCAGAGTTAATTTTGAAGCTCTAAGCCCAAGTTCTAGTGCAAAAAGTGGAATAATCAAATAAAATTTTTTATCCAAAACCTCATTTTCTTTAATGGTTGTCTGGATAAACTGTCTGTAAGTTGTAATCATTTTTGACAAAAGTAGATTTGTTTGTGCTTTTTGTGCCTTATCCAATAGAGTTAGATAAGATGAAATATTTAGCCTTTCTGAAAAAATCAAAATCTGAATACTATAGTTTAGGGAATTTAACATCTGGGCAAATGAGGTAATTATGGCAATCTGTTCTCTTTCAGAAAGCAAACCAAAGTTTACTGCAGAAACTTGTAAAACTAAAGCTCCGCCGCCATCCTTTAATAAAATGATGTCATCTTTAATATCTGATATTTGTAGGTGTTCCTGTGTTGTATTCATTTTTTTATTTTGCCGTAATCAAGAGAGGTGGCAATACCTCCCCGTTTAACTCAACCTGTAAAACATCAAATGTAAAGCCATCCTTTTCAAGCTCCAAAGTATATGTGCCATTTGAAAGCGGAGTTGAACCGCTAAATTGGCCAAGTTTGTTTGTTTTTAAAGCTCTTACAGGTAATCCTTCTTTATCATAAATGACAGCAACAACCGATTCCAAATAATTTCCACTTTTATCTTTCACAACTCCATTTATAACATTTGGGAAAGTAGTTAAAGCAAGCTGGGTACGTTTGGCTGTAGGAGGGATTATTACCTTTATTTTCTCTTTTAGTTGCACTGGCAAAACAGGAGCGATTGCTTTTTCAGCTTCAGTTTTTGTTACCTCATCCAGCTGTGATCTTATTTCTGATGCCTGATCAACCAGAGTTTGTAAATCAGCCATAATTCTATTTACTTGCTGGGTGTAGTTTATAGGGATGGCATGCGGTTTTTGAGCCTCTGTCTTAATTTGATGTAAGGCTCTTTCTGACTGGATAATTCTAAATTTTAAGTTTTGAGCTTGGCGCGCCAAATCCACAGTTTTCCCAAGCTCATCTTTTGTTGGAAGTTCAGGAGGAGTAGATTTGCTTTGTGGGAGCGGAGGCAAAGGTGGAGCAGTCTGGGGGACAGGATGAGCTATTAACATTTTTTCTTCCTGAAACTGAGGCTTTGGTTGCACCGCTTCTTTATACATCATAAAACGATTCCCAAAAAATGGAGCCTCCTCAAAAGTTCTACCATTTTTCTTCCAGACTCTTTTTGTTGGAGAATATATAGCCTTAATAAATGAGACAAACCAGTAATCAAGGGGTCTTGAACCAAAAGGTAAAAAAGCAAATGCAATACCAACTGATGCTGAAATAATTATCAAAGGCCAGGCAACAATAGGGTACGATGCTGCCAAGAATACAAAAAGAAAATAAGCAATTCCGGCACCAGTTGCAAGGTATAAAAATTGCTTTAAAGTCATATCCCCTATTAGGTGAAATTGGAAAGAAGTTACATTTTGTGGGATAGGATGTGGTTGCATAACTAGTACGCACTTTATATAACGTGAAAATACTATAGTCTAGGGGTACAAAATAGGTCTTATATGCACAATCTGAACCAGTCTGTGAGTAACTAGTTTAATAAATACCAATTCCCAATTATTTGATATTTGAAATTTGAAATTTCTATGTTATTCTTAAGATGTGGTGTACCAGTTCGCTTTTTGGCGGACCAAGGTATAAAAAAGGGAATCAGGTGTAAGACCTGAGTCCTGAAGTACAACAAATTGACTTCAGGACCATGAAGTGAACTTTGTTCTACTTCATGGCTGTGCCGCAACTGTGAAAGGTAGGGATTAGGTTATAGGGACTAGGGTATAGAAAGAAACAAAAAGAATTTTATTGTTTTTAACTAAACCCTAAACCCTACACCCTATACCCTTTCTCAAGCCAGGAGACCGACCACAATTTTAGTCCCGATCCAGGAGCAATATGACAGTTGAAGCACCAGAGCGTTTAATATCCTCATTTAAGCAATATGAAGTTTTAATCCAGCCAGATCCGAATAGGCATGAGAGCGGGGAATTACTTAATGAGTATCCTGTGGACCGATTTTTCCCTGTTCCAGCGGTCCACAGGATAGAAATATCACCCTTCCTGCCAAAGAATTCACCCTTAGAAAAAGCAGGTTTTTTACTTCACAATCAAATGGTCAACTTTATAAACACAGTAAATGAGGGAAAGTTAGAAGAAGCTGTTGCAGAGCTGACTGTTGAAATTAGAGCTCATGCTAATGAATATCCAAAGGAAGCTCCACTTTTGGTAGGAAGTGTTAAAAGAACTGAAAAAGGAATTGTTAATAAATATAATGGTGAGCCCGTGATAAACCATTTGGACTGGCAAGAGAGAGACGGAGCAACAGCAAGAGGAAGCGTAGATCTTAATAAAAAAGTCATGGAGGCTGATAAAGACGGGTCAGCCGTGCAGGTTAGTCCTTCAGGTTGGAATGGTAAATACCCTGACTATAAAAAAACACAAATAGTTTTTTTTCAAGCTAAAGAAGGTGAAGAGTTAAATCAATTAACTTTTGTTTTAAGTTATAAGCTTGAAAACTGTATAAATGTGTTTGAAAAAATGGGTGTAAGCAGGGTTGATTTGGTTTGTGCTGACAGCAGAGAAACAATTAAAAGACTGGTAGGCCAGGCAGTAAAGCTGGATGCAGATTCTGAATTAAGTAACCCCAAAAATTTCATTTATCTTTTAAAAGAGGAAAATCCAAATGATCCTGCCTTGAAAATTATAGAAAGAGATTTGGAAAGACATTTAAGAGGAGAGGATATATCTGTTTTACCAAAAGAGTGTGAGGAGTACATGACTCAGCTTGAATCATTTATTTTCCAAAATGCAGAAAAATTAGCAGATTTTATATCCCAAGTTGAGGTTTCAAATACCATAGAGGAAACTATTTATAAAATAGCGGAGTATATAAGGGGGAGCAGACCAAAAAGCCTCTATTTATCCACAAGTAGGGGATTAGACTGGAGGGATAAATACATGGGTGTTATTGAGGATTTAAGACAAATAAGTGGTTGTGCAGGAGGGGGAATCAGAGGAAGCAAAAGTGTAATGGCTTTGGGTGGGATTTTTACAGTTGGATCTAGGTTTTATTCCTCCTCATCATTCTTAAGTCCAGAAAAAGGTGATTACCATCTTGGAAGCTGTGAATCCTGCAAAAGGGAAAATGTGCTGGTGGGGGACTGTAGTATTTGTACAGACTGTGAGAAAGCACCCAGATAAGGATTTGACAGCTAACTTATGGGAGTTCTATGCTGGATAAAAGTAGCCTTAGAACTTTCCTAAGTCATGACCTGAGTTTATCGAGAGGGAAAGGAATATATGGCATATGCATTCATACTTGACAAAAAGTCATACTTTTTGTATAGTAATAGTTATGCAAAGGCAACTATACAAGGATATTATCCGTAATTTAGATACACCAGAAGCTTTGGTTGTTACCGGGATGCGCAGGGTGGGTAAAACAACCCTCTACCAGCAGGTTTTTGATACCATTAAAAGCGATAACAAAATTTTTCTTGATTTGGAAAATCCAATCAATCAAAAACTTTTCGAAGAAACAAACTATGAGAATATTAAGTATAGCCTGGAAGTATTGGGTATAGATTTCTCAAAAAAAGGGTATATATTTTTGGATGAGATTCAATTTGTCCGTAATCTCCCATCTGTTGTTAAATATTTAATCGATCATTATCAGGTCAAATTTTTTTTAACAGGCTCAAGCAGTTTCTATCTTAAAAATCTTTTCTCAGAATCTTTAGCAGGCAGAAAGATAATATATGAGTTATTCCCGCTTGATTTTGAAGAATTTTTGGAATTGAAAGGAAGTAATCTAACAATCTCAAAGCAGATTAATGAGGTGAGTTATCTGAGGTTTATTCCTTTGTATAAAGAATATATAGAGTTTGGTGGGTTTCCGGGGGTAGTTACAAAGCAGTCTATAGAGGAAAAACGCCAGGGTTTAAATGAGATTTTTACCACCTATTTCAATAAAGAAGTACTCAGTCTTGGGGGTTTTAGAAATAACCAGGTAGTTAGAGATCTGATGCTTTTGCTTATGAGCAGAATAGGAAGCAAAATTGATGTGCAAAAATTATCTCAGGAGTTGGGAGTAACAAGAGTAACCATAAATGAGTACCTGGCCTTTTTGGAAGGAACATATTTTATTTCGCTTATTTCTCCCTTTTCCACAAATAAAGATGTTGAGATAAGGGCTGCTAAGAAAGTATATCTTTGCGATAGTGGTTTGGTGAATAATCTTGTGAATATATCCTTCGGAGGTATTTTTGAAAATACAGTTTATAATCAGCTACGCTACAGAGGAGAACTAAACTACTACCAGCGTAAAAGCGGAGCGGAAATAGATTTTATTTTGAATAAGAAAGAGGCGTGGGAGGTAAAGACGAAAGGAACGAAACAGGATATCAGGAAACTAAACAGACTGATGGAATCACTTAAGTTGCTTAAGGGAAATGTAGTTTCGTTTGACTACACAAACGCTTCCGTAGTCTTTGGTTTCCAAATTTAGCTTCGATTCTATCAGGATTTTATCATTTTTTAATCAAGCATAAAGACTGACAAGTTACTAGAGTCTAGAGTCAAGTATATGTTTTCCTAGACTCCTGACTCTAGTTTTATAGAGAGAAATATGGCAGAATATTAATATTCTCTATAATATTGACAAGATACATATTCTGTGCTATGCTGGGAAGCATGAATGCTGTAGTATCTTTAGACGAATTTAGAAAAAACCTTTCAGATATCGTTGGGAGGGTGATGTATGCTAATCAGACCGTTCTTGTGCAAAAGCATAACAGAGCAGGAGTAGTTGTAATAAGTGAGCGGGAATATGAAAATTTGAAAGATCCAAGAAAACGCTTTAGTTCGAAAGACGATTGGGATAAATTATTTATCCTCACTGATAAAGTTAGGAATAGAATGTCTGTAAAAGAGCAGGAAGAACTGGAAGCAGTTATTGATGAAGAAGTCAAGGCAGTAAGAGCCCAAAGACAACAAAAGGTGCATGATAAATGATCTGCGGGTAGTTGTGGATACTAATGTTTTAGTCAGCGGTTTATTCGGTATTAAAGATTCGCCTTCGTCTCAAATTTTAAATGCTATTCGCTCTCAGAAAATTATCCTTGTAAGTTCTCCTGTAATACTTGAAGAAGTAGGGGAGGTCATAAATCGTAACAGAATCGTCAAACGTACAAAAATGAGTCCAAGAAAAAGAGCAGATTTTATGGATAAGCTCATTGAAAGAAGCGATATAACTGCAGGAATGCAGCTTTCGCAACTAATTAGCCGTGATGTAAAAGACGATAAATTTCTATCTTGTGCGGTTGAAGCAAAAGCGGATTATATAATTACAGGGGATGAAGATTTGTTGGATTTAAAAGTTTATGAAGGAATAAAAATAGTTGCTCCCAGACAATTTCTTGAGAATCTAAAGTAATTTAGCCTCAAATCCGTCAGGATTTTATCAGTTTAATATCAAGCAAGGAACTGGTTAATCGTATATCGTTCATCGTATATCGGAAACGATAATCGATAAACAGAGAGCTAATTAGGCGTTACGATAAACAATCCTGGAAGGATTTGACAGCTAACTTATGGAAGTTCTATGCTGGAAGTAAGCCATACCCGGGGAAAATGACAGGAGCGGATTAAGGAGAATAATTAGTTAATTTTCAGGAGTTTAATTCCTCATAATTTGACAATTTTAGGGAATTAAGCTATATTATCTTTATGATCCCCAGAATCTATGATGATCTTAGCAAATACCTTAAATCAAACGAGGTTCTCATCATTTACGGCCCAAGACGGGTAGGTAAAACTGTCCTTCTGGGAAACTTCTTAGCAAAAACGGTCTTCAGGTATAAGTTAGAAAATGGCGGAGACCTGGGAGTACAGGAAATTTTTGTTTCTCAACGGGTAGAAACGTTTCAGCGGTATGCAGAAGGCTACGATCTAATTGTTATTGATGAAGCGCAGTATATTCCTAATATAGGAGAGGGTTTAAAACTGCTTGTTGATTCCATCCCCGGCATCAAGATTATAGCCACGGGTTCAGCCTCTTTTGATCTCTCCAACAAAGTGGGTGAGCCTTTAACCGGCCGTAGTACTACTCTTTTACTTTATCCCATTGCTCAGGTGGAATTAGTGAAGGAGTTAAATAGGTATGAACTCTCACAGAAAAAAGAAGATTATCTAATTTTCGGATCTTATCCTAAAATATTAACCACAAGATCCCAAGAGGGGAAAATCAAGTATCTCCGTTCTCTGATTAACTCGTATCTTTTGAAAGATATTCTCGCTCTTGAAGATGTTAAAGGATCAAAAATACTTTTAGATTTGCTCCGGCTTCTTGCTTTTCAAATAGGCAACGAAGTGTCGCTCTCAGAACTTGCTCAAAATCTACCGGTTGATCCTAAAACAGTAGTCAGATATCTTGATCTTTTGGAAAAATCATTCGTCTTAATCAATCTTCGGGGTTACAGCAGAAATCTAAGAAAAGAAATCAGCAGTAAAAGTAAATATTATTTTTATGATAACGGTATAAGGAATGCCCTTATTTCGAATTTCAACCCCCTAAACATACGTGATGATGTGGGAAAATTATGGGAAAACTTTCTAGTGGTTGAACGGATAAAAAAGCAGTCTTATAAAGATATTTTTGCCAACAATTTCTTTTGGAGAACATGGGATCAAAAAGAGATAGATTGGGTGGAAGAAAGAGAAGGAAAGCTATTTGCTTATGAATTTAAATATCATAAAAAAGATAAATTCAAAAAACCAAAAGAGTTTCTGGAAAATTATCCGGGTTCGCAGTTTCAAATTATTGATACTGAGAATTATCTGGATTTCATAATCTAGCCTTTTTGCCCTCTATTCCGTCAGGATTTTATCAGTTTAATATCAAGCTAAACTTTATTATTCCTACTAAGATAGGGGTATGAAACCAGAATATATGGAGGAAGTATATAAAGAGGTTGAGGAAAATACCAAAAGGGGTGGGGATTTTTTTGATGAATTTCAAAGATGTGTAAGAATATTTGCAAAAGGAGTTAGGTCTATTTTTGGTGAAAGAGGCATGCATTGGGATTCAGATACTAAAAATTGGGTACTCACAAAGGATCCGAGATATGGGGGACAACCATCAGTTTTGGACATTTTAAAATTTGGACAATTTAAAACAAATAAAAATCAGAGGGTAAACAATTCACCTCAAATTGACACAGGTTTTAGGAAGTTCTATGCTGGATATAAGCCATAAAATTTCCTAAAGAAAAGAATAAATGGCACACATAGAAAGAATTATGGCAGAAAATTCAACAGAGGGAGTGAAAGCTCCCCCAGGAGTTCCACAAGCAGCTGCTGAAATATCGCAGCTTAGCTGGGGTGGTAAAAACCCTTTAGAATCTCTTAGAGGTCAGCTTGCAGATACTGAAGCAGAGTTAGACTCTGAAACAGATCCTGAAGGGAAGGATCCTGATGCAGTTGTGGGGATCATGCTAAGTATTCACAATATGGAACCTGAGAAGCGAGAAACATACTCAGCAAGGTTTCAAAGGGCTGTGGATATTCTTAAGAGTGTTGCTGAAGATAACAAATTGCTTAACTTGAGTTGGAAAATATCCATTCAGAGAAAGGCTCTCAGAGAATACGATCAGAATATGATCACAAAGGTTGCAGAGGCGCAACCGGACCATCCAGAATTAGGGGAGAATCTTCAGGGATTATTAGATAAGCTTGATACCACGGAGTTGTTCTTGAATCAATATAACAACACTTTTGCCGATAATGAATACAGGGACCTTTATTCTGAAGAAGAATGGGATGAGTTCCAGAATAGGAAACAGGATTATGAGAAGCAAAGGGTTGAGCTTAGGCAGAAAACAGCGGGAGTAATTGGATCTGAGGGATCTGATTTCTTCCTTGATAGGGATAGGCAACTGCATGCTATTAGTATTGCAACATCAAACCTGGAACGGGAAAGATTACAAGAGAGAGAGGAAGAGATAGAAAAGAGGTCTATTGACCAAGATCCTTTGGAACAAGACCTAGAGAGAAAGTTACTAATAGGTGAAGAACCCGGGGATGTCCCCAGAGAAACCACTTTTGCAGACCAGATTAAACTCTTTGGGGATCAGAAACTATTGGAAAAGTTAAAAGATCCCACCTTTGATACAGCAGTTTTAGAAAGAGAGGAAAAAGGATTGAGTTGGTATTTCCATGAGGCTAGAAAAATGGGAGTATTTGGTGATTTGGAAACTGTGATGGAGCAAAAGTATATTCAATGGGCTAACAGCATATCTCCCCACCAAGAAATCTCGCAACTTGAGATGATGGAAGGGTTATCGGGTCGTACTGTGCAAAAGTCTTATCCTGAAGTAGAAACTGAAGTAATAGCTTTCTTTAAGGCTTTGTTAGATCCTAACAGGCCTGATTACGTTGAAGATCCCATTCGCTGGGATAAACTTGAGAGAAGAGGAGTAAGTCCCGCATTAAGGCAATCATTCTCAACGATTAGAGTGAGGTTTGTGGAAAGAGCTCTTAACCAGGTATTAGATTCTCTAGAGAATCTCGATCGTGAACGCAGAGGTCAACCTAGAGTCTCCTTACCAGAAAGGGTTTCAGGCGAATGGAATGTACATCTTCTAGAGAGAGAGATTAAAGTCAGAGAGCAAAGACAGGCTCTAGACGCAGAAGCGGAGCCATTGTATAGACGTGAATCCTATTACAAAGTAACCCTGCTGGGAAAAAATAGGCAAGAAATAGAATTAGGTGCAGACCAAGCTGCCGAAGATATTATGAAAAGTATAAATGACTTTGATATTCAGGCAATTCAAATAAGAACTCAAGCTTTGGTTGAGGCCATTCAAAACAGGGTAAAGCTTATTCAGGTTACCGAGAGGGTTTCTCAGAGTGAAGCCCAAGCTATAGTTGATGAGATTAAAGATTCAGTTACCAACAAAGTAGACTTCCACCTTCTAGAATGGGGTGGGCAGAATTTACAGGTGGGTTTTGTTGCTGATTATTTGGCAAAGCAGATGCAGAGTAGAGGAGCTGAAAAATTGACGAGAATTCCTGCTATGAGTGATGGCTGGGTAGGGATTGCTCTTCACCTACTTAAGGATCCCCAATTCAGGTTTCATCATAGACCTCAGGGGTGGAAGGGTCAGATGAAAGATGATGACACAACACATAAGTACCTTAGAGGTAATATTCAGGGAAAGATTGCGGCACTGCTGATGGAGTATGAACTCAAAGGTAGAACCCCCTTAGAGAAAAGTGTTTACAGGGAGAGATTAACAAAAGCACGGTCATGGGAAGAGTTTATGAGGAATTTTCAGCGAAAAGGCTTAATTCCCATAAATGAAATTAACGAGTCCTATGAAGACAATCAGATGGTCCAAGACCTCATCAAAGCTAATAAGAAGTATTTGACTCTTGAACAATATTTACAATTACAGGGAACTGACAATCTTTTATTAGTACCGGATTTAGAAAATCCAGGTCAATTTAAATCCTACAGAATTCTACCTCTGGAAACATATAAAAAGATAGAACAACACCTGGCAATTATGCAAAGGAGTAGCTATAAAAATGATTATTATGATTATGTTCTAGATCAAATTAGGCAAAAGGGCGATGTGATCACTCCTGCACAATTGGATGAATTGAGAGAGGCTAGGGAAGCAAGAGCTGCGGAATATAGCAGATTACAAAATGCCAAGCATAGAGCTAATTCTGCAGTTACAAATGCTAATCAAGTTTTAGATATATTTGGTGAATCGGCAGAATTGGGAGACCCCTCTATAGTAATGGAAAATGGGGATTTTATAAGCTTAAAGGAGGTAGTTATGGTTTACAAATTCGCAATTTTGGAAAAAGCTAAGGTCCACGAGAGGATAACAATGAATGGGAGAGAGTACTTTATACAAGACACTCAGGCTTTCATCAGATGGAGGAGTAGAATTTGGATTGAATCTTGTTTTAAGGCTGCGATGGACGTAACGAAGGCTAGAGAAATATACAAAGAAAGCGTAGCAGAGGAATACAGAAAAATAGGAAAAGTTTCTCCACAGTTCAATATGGAGTTGGCAGAGGATTTTGAGGATACGGGATTAACAAATGGGGAGTTACAGGGACTTAAAGATGCAATTCATAATTTGAATAAGAACGGTTATCGAGCCGTGATTGGGGGAGTTAAATTTGCAGATATTATCAAAATGGAGAACTTAAAGCCTGTCAAGAATAATTATCTTGCGGATTATAAATCTTCCATGAGCCAGTATAACAGTGAGGGTATCCGAGATATGGCAGCTAAGGGCTTGTTGCCAATTATCAGCAGAACTTTAGGAAGATTAGGACTTAAAGATAGGCAAATAATAGAGGGTACTACTACTCAAGATGAGATTGATGAGTACACACAATTAGTTGAAGATTCCCGATACCTAGACGCAGAGCTTGAACGATTGGTTTACTTTGAGGCTACACATGGATTGCCTACGGAGCAAATAAAAGACCCCAGGATGTTGCCTTTTTCTGCACGTAGGATCGATTATGGGTTTCAGGGTTCAAATTGGGCAATGAAAAGGTTGCTTCACCTTAAAGCCTTCTGGTTTACCAACTTAAGAAGAACTACCCCCCGGGAAGTTGATCTAATTCATGCCATGCCTTTCTCCTTGGGTAGTTTGGCTGATGAGATGGCTTTTGACGATATCGAGGATTTGGCTTGGAATATAAACACAGCTGCAAATGGGTTGGAGTCCGTAGATAATCCTGCCTTAGTATCATATGCGAATAGAATCAAAATCATGGCATATATAAGGTCTGTCTCAGAAGGAGGGGTGGATTTGGAAAAAGGTAAAGGATGGGGACAACTGGAGAAACCTTTAGTGGATGCAAATAGTCTATGGGAATTATTCCAAACATATGCTATGCCACAGCCGAAAGATTTGGTGAAACTCCTAAGTGAAGGATCGAATAATATGAGCAAAGAGTTTAGAGAAAAAATTGTAGAGCATTTTATGACCAAAACACTGGGCAGATTTAGTCCTATCATAAATGGTACAGAGAAACTATTTGGAGAAGAAAGACAGGCTACATCTTCTGGTGCAGGATTTGATGAGAATGAAAAATTTGCACTGAGATTTATTAGATGGCTAATTTCTGATAAAAAACCAACTCTGGAACATGGTGCAAGAGAAGAAGGGGGGTGGGAGGCTTATCCGGAAATACAGGAAATTATTAGACTCATTGTAACGCCGAATTCTTATGAAGTGGGCTCCAGCATATGGGATGAAACATGGAGAAAATTAATACCAAGTCATAATATCCGGCTTCCTAAACGAATGCCCGAACATACCTATGTTCCCTTGGTAGCCTAAGTACCCAAATAATCTTGTTGGTAGAGTTCAGTCACATTACTGGTTTCTAATTTTAGAGTACTACCAATAAGGATTCCATTTGCAAAGTACGCACCTGGTTCACCTTCGGGTAGAATATCATAGGTATACTCGCCTTCATAAGCTAACAATTCTATACTTATTATTTGTGAATTATCAAGATAATCACCCCTCACTAGTGTAGCTAAATCCTCTCCCTTGGCATTAGGATGGCCTGGTGACGAATACAATTGCCTCCCATCAGCCAAAACCAGCCATAGAATTTTATGATCTTCATGGACTTTTCTTTTAACAATCTGCTTGACACGTGCTTGAGCCCTATGACCTACAGAGTTTGTTGTCCAGACGATATCATTTTTGCAGATATGTTTAATTGCCCTAGGCCCAAAGGGGGTAGATATCTTTACGTAAGGAGGTAGGCAAGGAGGAGGGGCTGCTCCGCCTCCACCAGCACCTCCTGCGCCTCCGCCGCCTGGAGGTGGTGTTACAGGGACAGGTGTTGCTATACCGGGAGTTCCCCTGATTGCTCCTAACAGACCAGGTTGCCTTAATATTACAGGTCCGGCTGCACTGGAACTTATTGTACTTCTTGGTCCCAATCCTTCAAGTTGTGACCCTAATCCCCTTAACTGTCCTATGCCGGTCCCAATTCTGCCAGCATAACCCTGTCCTGCTCTAGTACCACCTTGAATTTCTTGTCCAATAAGTTGTCCAGCTACCCCAACTCTACCGATCGTCCTGCAGATAATATCAGGGATTGCGGGTGTTGCAACTAGAGCCCCAAAAGCTAGTAAAATCCTAATAAAGTGTAAGTCTAAACCACCGAATAGAGGGAGCGTTTGATTGCTAACAGTGGGGGTTAATTGAGCTGTTATCCCAAATAAATTTCCAGGAGCTGTATTAGGTCCAAAAAGGTAGGCCACAAAATAGAAAACAGCAAATACAGCAGGAAATGCTAAAATGTTACAAAGCATATTTAGAATCCAAGCGGTTGCTATCCCTTGCCTTCCGGGTAAGGATGCAGCTAAGAAGTGGAACGGAGCTGTAATAGTTAAGAAGAGGATACTTAAGAAACTATTAATTAACCTCAGTAATAGTTTGAACATGGTGTAGATTAAGATTGCTATCGCAACGAAATAAAGGACTTGGCCAAATGTTTCACCTGGAGCTCCAAAAGCTATTCCCCCCAAGACTGTACCTAAGAGAGCACCAGCTGTAAATTGGCCTAATATTCCGCAGAAAGGGACGATTGGAGCAATAACTCCACCAGTAACTCCTGTTGCAGCAGCACAAATCCCAACTCCCCCGAGAGCACCTACGGGGCCTCCTATTGAAGATCCTGTCTGGAAACCAATTATTCCGGCTAGAAATCTTACCCAGAATTGGACTCCTCCCTCTAAGCTATGCAAAAATGAATTTATAACTGCAGATATATCTCCACTAGTAATCATTCCTACATACTTACTAAAGATTGATCCTACATTTTGTGTGGCAATATCTTGAGTAAGCACTGGAGTAGAACTTGGGTTTGCAGCGCTAAAATAATAGCCTACCAGATTTATTCCTATAAAAGATAAATCTGAAATAAGCGCTGCGAAAAAATAGCTGAATGTAATAAGTACTAAGCCAATCACAAGTCCTGGCAAAGCAGCTTGGGCTGTAATAACTGTTTGAGGATTAACCCTTTGTCTAAACATTACCATGAGGCCTATAATTACGAAAATTATAATCATTGCCAAATATGCTATATTTCTTGATACTTGCCAAAGTGAAAGCACAGGATTTAATACAGCCTGTCCTGAGCCAAAAACCCCTTGCGCATGAGCTTCTTTGACAATTCCCAACCCCTGTCCAACAGATGCTAAGTAATCAATTGTTCTTACAGGCGGATTCATATATAAAGCTCCAATTAAAGATGTAGCTGCTCCTAAAGCCCCCCCTCCTAAATTGACTTGAGATAAAACTGGTACTGATTGGATAGCTCCTTGAGCATCTTTTTGGATTTGATAAGTCAAACAAGGCTGGCCAATTATAGATCCTCCAACTGTTAAACATGAAAAAGTATGAAACATGTTGTGAACTATTAGATCAGTATAAGCAGGGGAAGTAGGGGAAATGGAAGTGGGAAGACTTACGAATGAAGATGGGGTAGCGTCTGAAGTCTGGGTAGATTCTTGGGCAAAGACAGGAGTAGTATGTAGTATGTAGTATGTAGTAAGTAGTATGAATGCAAGGCAAAATTTCAAAAATAGACCCTTAATACCTAATACTTGATACTTAATTCTAAATGGGATGGGCATATTTTAAGGGTATAGCGTTTAGTTCAAAAAAGCAAGTCTTTACAGGTTGCCACAGAACCATTTAGCTGCATTTGCTTTATCATTTGGATCCCCGCACAAAGTCCTGATATCAAAAAATGTAACATTAACTCCTGTAAAAAGAGAAATAAGCTGCAATACAAGCCATGCTACTGCCATGAAAACTATTCCTAAAAGTGCCCACGTGATAGTTTGGTGGGCTGCTGAAACTGCCTTTGGTTCACCAGCAGAAGTTAAATATTTA
>CAYLXC010000016.1:15971-18727 GCA_964387865.1 uncultured Gammaproteobacteria bacterium
AGTTTGGTGGGCTGCTGAAACTGCCTTTGGTTCACCAGCAGAAGTTAAATATTTAAATCCTGCCCAAACAAGCATTACCAAAAGCACCATAAATCCCAAACCCACAACAACAGAAATTACATTTCTGAAAACAGCCTCTATTTCATTTAATCCTGCAGGACAATCTCCGGGGATCAAAGGATTACACTGGGCAAAAACAGGAGAAGTATGTGGTAAATAGTATATGGTTAATAGTACGAAAACGATAAACCATAAACGATAAACCATAAACTTTTTGAACATACTTTAAAAGTAGCACTAAAAAGATATAAAGATCAATGCCAATGATTTAAGTATCAGGGGGTAGTGCGTGGTGGAGGGGTTGGTATAGTAATATCTAGAAGATTAAAGCCTAGGAATTGACCTGCTAAACGAGTTAGTGCAAAAGCTATTGCCAAAATAGCAAGACCTATTAAGGCATTTATAATTCTGCTTCTCGCTTTCGCGACAGCTTCCTTGTCTCCACCTGATGTAATCCATTCAAATGATCCCCAAATAAGCATCACTAAGACTATTAAGAGCGCAATAGCAAAAGCCAATGTTAAAAAGTTAGTAATAAATGCTCCAATATCACTATATCCTTGAGGAGGTGGATTAATCTTAATTGTAGGCTGTGCGAAAACCGTTGATGGGCTAAGTAAACTTAATAGTGATGCAATCCCTGCTAATTTTTTCATTTGTAAATTAATAATATGCAGATACCATATTGCTTGTCAACCCTTCAATTTAAAAGAATGGTAATCTAGGTCCCGTTGAAAAGAATTCAAAACCTGTAAATGTTCCAAGAACCTGTATTACTGCAAATGCAATTGCAAATAGAATTATGCCGATAATTGAATTAATTATTTTCCTTTGAGCCCCCTGCAATTTTTCCTTATCACCTCCGGATGTTAACCAGTCAAAAGCCCCCCAAATAAGCATGAAAATTAAGACAACAGCAGCAATTGCATAAATTAAAGCAATTAAGTTACTTAAAAACAAACCAAGTCCTCCGGCTCCTGTGGGATCCCGTTTAATTAAGTTATCCAAAGCAGGAGGTGGACTAACAGTACCAAATACAGAATTGGGATCAGCAGCTAGAATTTTACTTTCCATGTATTTTCTATCCAATTATTTTAAAATCGGTTATATTAAATAGACTACTTAAAATAAATTGTAATATCAAGAAAGCAAGCATTAAAAGAAAAAAGCCTACTATTGCATGGGTGATCATTTGCCTTGCTGCTTCAACCTCTTCTTTGCTTCCTCCGGCTTTAAGATATTTAAATGCTCCCAGCAAAAAATATAGTATCACTAAAAATGTGGCAATGGAAAATATAGGAGTGACTAATAAGCTGGTTCCCTGGCCTAAATTTTTTAGATAGCCGTAACCAAAATCCTTGCCAATATCAATTTGAGCAATTAATCCTTTCACCAAAATAGTACACCTCCTTTTATTGGCGGGAAAATCTCCCATGCAAACTTTGCAACAAAATATGCCACAAAAATAACAACAAGTCCAACCAGGGCCCATGTAATTCTGGCTCTTGCTTTTTGAAGTTGTTCCTTATCTCCTGATGCAATAATATATTGGAAAGCTCCCCAGATAAGAAAATAAAATGCCAAAAATCCTGCAATATAAAATGAAATACCCAAAAGACCTGTTAAAATTGCACCCAAATTTGCCAAATCCCCTGAAAAGACTAAATCTTTAGGATTTTCAATTTGCTCAAAGAAAGGCAAAGTTAAGGCCAATTTGAGTGATTTATGATTCATGATTTACGATTTATGAATGATTTGGTTTTTTGAATAAATCCTTGTAGCAGTTGGTGAGTTAGATTGGATTGTTCAACTAAATCATTAAAGTCGTTACCCGTTAAGTAATCAACGTCTTTAGCTATTAAAATAAAATTTTTAAGTTCAGTTAATGAACCTTGTGACTGATAATAAAATTGTAATTTTTCTTTATAAGTGTGTCTCCCAAATCCTTCAGCAATATTTGCTGTAATTGATGAGGAAGCTCTCCTCATTTGATCAATTAGCGAATAAGTCTCTTCTTTCGGAAAATGACTAGTTATTTTATATATCATTACTACAAGTTTATGACCTTCTTTCCAGACATTTAAGTCTGTGAATGATTGTATTTTGCCATTTTTCATAAATCATATTTCTTAAATCTTAAATCTACTCTACTACGCATCAAATCCCGGTATCCTTAGTATACCAAAGCCGATAATTTGTAAAAGAAGTACAGCAAAAATTATTATCATAAGGCCAATGACTGCATTGGTAAATCTTTCTCTTCCTGCCTGTAAAGTTTCAGGATTTCCAGCAGATGTTAGCATTTGAAACGCTCCCAAAAGCATCATTAAAAATGCTAACCCTCCAGCTATCCCAACTGCAAATGTTAAAAAATCCTTCACAAAACCTTTAGGAGAGGTATGAATACAGCCTATGGCGGTTCTTATCCCAGGATTATCTTTGTTACCTTCATCGCAAGATGTCGCACCACTTAAGCTTGAGGGGCCGGAATTAGTAAATGAGACAGTTACGCTTTTTACTACAAAAGCCCCTCGGTACAAAGTAAAAATTAATTGATAGTCGGAAAATTTTTCCGTCGTTGAGGGGACTATGACAGAACCACCTGCTGTGAAAGGACCACGACCTACACATATTGGCTTTGATGACCAGAAATTTGCAGCTTGAGCATCTACTGAGACCTGGCAACTACCTGCATC
>CAYLXC010000016.1:18827-21172 GCA_964387865.1 uncultured Gammaproteobacteria bacterium
CCTGCAAAGTCAATATACATGCATTGATTACTCTGACTTTCAATAAAACAATCACTTCTTCCATCACCCCTGTCTTCTTGTGCATTAGATGTGTCTACAAAACTTACATTTAAAACAATTAATATAGAAAGAAGTGAAAGCAAGAGAAAAATAACTTTGGACATTATTTTCAGCTTAGCACGGTTTTGGAAAAGAGTCTACACACCTCTTCTTCGAAGGTTGAAGCACTTATGTAAGAAACTCAAGGTAATTTTCTTTTGTAATCACTTTAATTTTAGAATTAGGATAGGTTTCTAAAAATTCCTTTGGAATCTTTGTTTTAGTAGGGGAGTATTTAAACTCATAACCAAATAATTTACCCTCTCTTTCTTCTATCCAATCAATCTCTTTTTGATCCCAAGTCCTCCAAAAATAATTATTAGCGAAGATATTTTTATATGCTTGTTTTTTAATTCTTTCAACTACTAAAAAATTTTCCCAAAGTTTTCCTACATCATCACGGGTATCTAAATCATTAAAATTAGAGATAATGGCATTACGGATACCATTATCAAAAAAATAGTACTTACTTTTGGTATTAACTTCTTTACGCAAGTTTCTGCTAAAACCCCGTAAGTTATACAAAACAAAGGATTTTTCAAAAAGATCAAGATAACGGGCAACTGTTTTTACATCTAAACCAACAGTTGCGGCTAACTCATTTAAGGAAACCTCGTTGCCTACTTGGAATGCTAAAAGCCGCAGAAGATCTAATAGTATTTTTGAACTTTTTACCTTTTCTAAAGTGAGAATATCTTTTAAAAGGTAGGAATTTGAGATTTCTTCAAGCAGTTGTATTTTGTCTGACTTGAATTTGGCAGTCAGGATCTCTGGATAACAGCCGTATATTAAAAACTCTTCAGCTTTTTCTTTTAACTCAAATTCAGTATTTTTTTTTAAAAGCTCTAAATGAGAGACTGGGTACAGGATTTTTGTTTTCTTCCTTCCCACCAATGGTTCTCCTATCTGGTTTGCAAGATCGAATGATGATGATCCTGTAGCAACAACTTTTATTTTTGGCAGTTGGTCAACAATAATTTTTAAACCCATCCCAATATTTTTGATTTGCTGTGCTTCATCAATAACCAGCAGTTCGTATTCCTCTGCATAGGGGATGATTTGAGAAAAATCCTGGGAACTTAAAATTTCCTGAACCTTAATATTATCTCCAACATCAAACCGGTACTTAGAATCAGTTTTACTTAAATAGTTTTTTAATAGAGTACTCTTGCCAACCCTTCTAGGGCCATAGATAACCAAGACTTTACCAGCTTCAAGCAACTTTCCTATATCATCATAAATACGTGGAATCATCATAAATTAATCATAGCACATTTATTTCAATCAGTCAAATTCTATGGTATTAATATCCATAAAATAGGTAAATTTTTAGGATGTAATATCCTTAAAATCATTAATATACTTTGGACATTACTTTCAGCTTAGCATAATGGTGGGGTAAGAGGCAAAAATATGGTAGGGATTAGGGATTAGGGATTAGGGGTTAGGGTTTAGAATGATTAAGCTTACTAATTAGTACATTAAGCATCTTCATAACTTCTGTTAATAATCTATTAACATCTTTAAATTCTTCTAAGGTAATAAGATTCAGTTCTTTTGCAAGCAAAAGTTGAGTTTCCAGCTCAGCACCAGAAGCAAATGCAGTTCTTAAAAATTGTAAATATTCCTGTCTATATCCACGAGTATAACCTTCTGCTATATTGGAAGGGATAGAAACTGAACATCTTCGCATCTGAGATACTAAACCATACAATTCTGATTTGGGAAAATTAGAAGTTATGCGAAACACTTTTATGCATAATTTAAATGCTTTTTGCCAGACTATTAATTCTTTGTACGAATTCAACATATCATGTTAAAATCTATTGCAGCCCATTTTACATGAAAAAATTCTTTCTGCCAATTCTATTACTCTTTATTTTTGTCTTTCTATTCCCTATACCCTATACCCTAAACCCTATCTTCGCTGATGAAATAGAAGATCTTCAAAAGCAAATAGATGAGCTAAATAAACAAAGGGAACTTTCTGTTAAAGCTACAAAACCTTTAGAAGGACAACTTGAAGGATTAGAAAGACAACTTGCTCAAATCCAAGCAAGCATTAATAATTTAACAGCTGGAATAAAACTTAAACAAAAAGAACTTGATGTAAGGGAAGATAAGCTAGCTTTGCAACAAGCACTTTTAGAAGAAAGAGTAAAAGCTTACTATATCAGATCATATCTAACTGATCCATTATTAGTACTCCTTTCATCTTTTCAATCTGGAGATTTATTTAGGGAACT
>CAYLXC010000017.1:0-20145 GCA_964387865.1 uncultured Gammaproteobacteria bacterium
CCGCCGATTTAATGGTTCAAGAATACGGCAGATATTTTAATTTAAAAACAGGAGTTTTTAGGGGTGGTTGTCTTACAGGACCTGCACACTCATCTGCTCAACTTCATGGATTTTTAGCTTATCTTGTCAGCTCAGTTGTTCAAGGTCTAAAATACACAATATTCGGTTATAAAGGTAAACAAGTGAGAGATAATATCCACGCATTTGATGTTGTTAATTCTTTTTACCATTTTTATCTGAAACCAAGGTTGGGAGAAGTTTATAATATTGGCGGATCCAGATATTCAAATATATCTATTGTGGAGGCACTGGGGAAAATTAAAGATATATTGGGCAAAAAAATAAAAATAAAAATAAGATACAATCCAAAAAACAGAATCGGGGATCATATTTGGTATATATCCGATGTATCTAAATTTAAAATGCACTATCCAAAATGGGATTTTACATATAATATTGAAAAAATTTTGGAAGAGCTTATCAGATATGCTCTTCATCATAAAAAAAGATGAGAAGGTACAAAAATATTTTAGTAACTGGTGGAGCAGGCTTTATTGGTTCATTCTTAGTTGATAGATTAATTTCCGATGGTAAGAAGGTGAGAATTTTAGATAATCTTGAAGAGCAAGTTCATTTTAATAAAAAACCGAAATATTTAAATAGAAAAGCTCAATTTATTAAGGGGGATGTAAGAAACTACAATATATTTAAAAAATCATTAAAAGATATAGATTATGTTTATCATTTAGCTTCTGCAGTTGGTGTTAGCCAGTCCAATTATCAAATAAAACGCTTTGTAGATGCCAATATTGGTGGAATGTCTAATCTATTGGATCTTCTTATTAATAGAAACCACAAAGTTAAAAAAGTTATAACCATATCTAGTATGACCGGATATGGCGAGGGGAATTATAAGTGTGATGTTTGTGGAATAGTCAGACCTCCGCTTAGAGTTGAGAAGCAACTTAAAAGAAAAGATTGGAATCTTTATTGTCCCACTTGTGGAAAAATTGTGAGAACTGTACCCACAGATGAAAACGCACTTGATTATCCCAACAGTATTTATGGATTCAGTAAAACAGCACAACAGGATATGTTGCTTTTAATAAGTAAAATTTATAACATTCCATCAGTTGTACTTCGAGGTTTTAATATCTATGGGCCAAGGCAAAGCTTATCAAATCCATACACAGGAGTAACAGCAATTTTCATAAGCAGGTTAAAAAATAATAAAAGTGCAGTTGTTTATGAAGATGGATTGCAAACAAGAGATTTTGTATCTGTTCATGATGTAGTGGATGCACTTATCTTGGCTATGGATAATGATAAGGCAAATTATCAAATGTTTAATATTGGTTCAGGAAAGGGGACAACTATTTTGGAAATTGCAAAGACTGTATCCAAATTACTGGGAAAGAAAGGATTAATTCAAGTTAATAAAAATTTTAGAAAAAATGATATACGGCATTGTTTTGCAGATATTACAAAAGCAAAAAAAATATTAGGATGGAAACCAAAGGTAAGTTTGGAAGAAGGACTTAAGGAATTAATAGAGTGGAGTAATACCCAAAAAGCAGAGGATAGATTTTCCCGAGCACAAAGAGAGCTTCAACAAAAGGGATTA
Organism: uncultured Gammaproteobacteria bacterium; assembly: GCA_964387865.1. Taxonomy (GTDB): domain Bacteria; phylum Patescibacteriota; class Microgenomatia; order Daviesbacterales; family UBA10151; genus CAYLXC01. The sequence goes on from CAYLXC010000017.1 coordinate 1,625, forward strand.
ATTTGACTTTTTAATAATAGAATCCTATAATACTCCTCAATGAGCAGTGTAAATCCTGAATTAAGAGAACGAGTTACAGGAGCGTTAAAGGGTCATATAAATACTCAAATGAGAACTCCTGACTGGCATACAATGGAGTGGCTAAACACACGTGCTTCCAAAGTAAATTTTCTAGAAGTACCTAGAGATTTAGAAGAACCTAATCAGGCAAGAATAATAAGAGAAGCCGATTTTATCCAAAGATTAGAAGAAAGAAGATCAGTCTTGTTAGAAGCTAATCCTGGCAGAGAATACGAAATTCAGCTAGATGATCAAGGTGATAATTCTACTGGCCAGCTTGCTTTATTCGAAGTTTCAAGTGAAGGTAAAACACGCAGGATGTGGGATGGTAGGACAGTAACTCTCGCTCAAAGGGGAATCTATGAAGAAGACGGAAAAACAATAGTGCCTATCTATCCAATTAGTTATACAGAATGGCTTGCATGTGCTAATCCAGAATATACAAGGGGTTTCAGAGATGCTGGCTTAGCTTTACCATATGCAGGAATAGGTGTTAGCGTTTTGATGGTTACAAATGATGGGGCTGATAGAGATGATAGGACCTATGGTTTAATTCCTCTAACAAGACGCGGCATAGAAACCCCAGTTTATCCAGGTAGACTATATTCTCCTGGAGGAGGACCAAAACCTGGTCAAACTTCCACAGAGGCAATTCTTGAAGAGATTGTAGAAGAGACAGGTTTAGAATCTGGTAACCATTTTAATTCTGATGAATTATTTATGTTGGCTTTGGTCGCAGATACAAAATACGATGATAGTGAACACTCTCGTCCTGAATTGGTTGCTTACTTACCTGTTAATACCACCTTTAGTGAGGTGGAAAGAATACAGTATGAAAAAAGTGTCAAAAAAGGAGAGAGACAGGAAGATGTGTGGGGTGTTGTACCTGTTTCAGCATTTACACCTAATTTGGCAAGGACAATTATCTATAGTGGATACGAGATGTGTCCGCCAACAGAGGCTGGCCTTGCCCACCTAATGTTATATCAGGAAATGCGCAGGGAAGGTATTGAGGAAGCATTAAAGAATATGGAGACAATAATGTCTCGAATAAGATCTTTTAGACGAACTCCTTTTGTCCCCCCAATAGAAAGATTAGCTACTCTTTAATTTTATGTCAGAATTAGAACCAAGACTTGAAAAGGATCGACATATTTCTATTTATCCGACTATTGAATTAGGAGTTAGCTTTTTGGATTATAATATCCCGTTGCAGCTTTGATTTGAGAAAGTAAAAAATTTAAATTTCCTTTAAAAAAACTAATTTTGGTATGTACTTTCCCTTTTGCATATTTTCTCTCAACTGGAATTTCCTTGGTTTTTAAACCTAGTTGATTTGTCCTGACAGTAAGATACATATTTAGTTCATAGTATACAAATATATTTCTAAAAGGTTGTACCTTGGGGTGCAATAGATATTTTTTGCTATATCCTCTGAATCCATTTGTAACATCTGTATACCAAAACCTTGCGCCTAAACTTAAAATAGGTGCTGCAAGAAGCCTTACGGCGACATAACGCATGGGAGGAGTATTAATTGCTTCGCCTCCCTCTATAAATCTTGAGCCTTGTATATAATCAAAACCTTCATCTAAAGCCTTAACAAACTCTGGTATTGCTTCAACTCCATCTTTATTGTTACCATCTAGTTGAATAATACCTTCATAACCTTGATTTAGCGCATAAGAAAAAGCCATTCTAAGTTGTGTACCTTGTTTACCAGGACTTTTTAGGGTAAGTAGTGTCCTAACATTCATTTTCTTTAAAAAATTTTTGTTTGTTGATCCATCCGTTGATCCCCAATCTGCAATTATTATATCTGCCATATTGGAATAGGAGAGCATTCTTTCAAGTTGCTTTTTTATATTAATTCCCTCGTTTAAAACAGGTATACAAATGCAATATTTAGTACTTTTCTTTTGGAACTCATGGATTTCAAATTTAGGTAATTGCCTTTTTTTGTCATTAAGCATAGCTAATATGTTATTATTTTAAATCATGAATAAGCAAGCCCTAGTATCAGTTATTATCACTTCCAGAAATGAAGCGGATGTTATAGGTAGGTTACTGGATAGTATAAATAGACAAACATATAAAAATATAGAAGTTATTTTAGTTGATAACAATTCAACTGATATAACTAAAGATTTAGCCAAAAAAAATGGAGCATCCGTATATAATTTTGGTCCGGAAAGATCTGCTCAGAGAAATTTTGGTGCAAAAAAAGCGCGTGGTAAATATCTTCTATTTTTGGATGCAGATATGGAGCTTACAAGTAAGGTTGTGGCATCATGTGTTGAGGTCGCAGAGAAAGAGGATATTGCAGGAGTGGTGATTCCTGAGCAATCAATTGCCACAAATTTTTGGGGTAGAGTTAAAGCATATGAGAGATCCTTTTATAATGAAAGAGGAGATCCAATAACTGATGCCGCTAGGTTTTTTTCAAAAAAAGTTTTCCTTTCAGTAGGGGGGTATGATGAATCAATCACCGGCCCAGAAGATTGGGATCTGCCAGATAGAGTAAGAGAGGCAGGACATAAAATTGGCAGAAGTAATGAAAGGCTTTACCATCATGAACAGGGGATCTCACTTTGGAGGCTGTTTAAAAAGAAATTTTATTATGGATTAAATTCCCATAAATATTTGGAAAAACACCGGATTCCCCTGGTAAGTCCAAAAACTGTATATTTTTTAAGACCACTTTTTTATAAAAGTTGGTTCAGTTTAATTCTCCATCCAATTTTATCAATTGCCATGATTTATATGCTTCTTGTTGAACTTATAGGAGGAGGATTAGGTTATCTTATTGGAAGGATTAAAGAGAAGTGAAAGTCTTGCAACTGACAGTTCATTTATTCCCCAATGTAGGAGGAGTAGAAACTCACTTGAAAGACCTAATTGACTCTTTAATTAAAAGAAATTGGAAGGTTTTTGTTTTGGCCTATCAACCTTTATCAACAGAAACACATTGGAAAATTTGGGAAAATTTTCACCATCTAACAATTTTAAGAATCCCTTGGATCAGAGGTTTTTTTGAAAAATTAGTTCGTAAACCCACTTTAGAATTTATGTATCTTGTACCGGGATTATTTATAGTAACCCCTTTTATAATTTTTTTTTATAGTCCAGATATTTTACATGCACACGGATTATCTGCGGCAGTTGCAGCTGTTATTTGGGGTAAGATTTTTAGAATTAAAACTATCATCTCTTTGCACAGTTTATATACTTTTCCAAAAAAAGGCCTATACCACGATTTTGTAAAATTACTTTTTGAAAACGCAGACTTTATCTTAAGCATATCAGAAAAATCCAATGAAGAGGTTAAGGCATTGGGTATAGAAAGTGGTAAAACAGGAGTTTTTACTTATTGGGTTGATTTAGATAAGTTTAAACCAGTTGCTGATGCGAAAAATAAACTAAAGTGGGAGAGAAGATTTACAGTTCTATTTGTTGGTAGATTAGTTTCAGGAAAAGGTATTGATGAACTGTTAGAGTCATCAAAACTATGGAATAAAAACATTAAATTGGTAATTATTGGTTCCGGGCCAATGCATGATCAAATTACCGAATTTGCAAAGAGTAGAAGAAACTTAAATTTTTTAGGTAAGATTGATCAAAATAGTTTGTCCAATTATTACTCAGGAGCAGATTTAGTGCTTGTTCCATCAACATCAGAGGAAGGATTTGGCAGGGTTATTATTGAATCGCTTGCTTGCGGGACGCCGGTTATTGCATCAAAGAGGGGAGCTATTACAGAAGCGATGGATGAGACCGTAGGAAAGTTTATTGATGCTACTCCCCAAGGTATTAAAGGTGCTGTAAAATATTTTTACAATAATCCAAAGAAACTTTTAAGTCTTTCCAAAAAGGGTCGAAAATTTGCGGAAAGAAGATATTCTGAGGCAAATGTCAAAACAATTATCAAAACCTATTCAAAATAGATTAGAGGAGCTCCTATCTAATGTAGGAGACATGTCTTTAAAGCGGCGCGCCCGAAGAATCATTGAGGAGTTAAATCCTAAAAATGGAGAAAAGCTAATAGATTTAGGTTGTGGAACTGGTTACTACTTATTTTTACTGTCTAATTTAGGGGTTTCTCTTCTTTTGACTGGTTTAGACAATGATCAAAAGGCCATGGAAGAAGCCAGAGAATCCCTATCCTCCAAAAACATTAAGTTTGTATTTGGTGACTTACATAGAATGCCATTTAAAAATGAAAGTTTTGATAAAGCTGTAATGTCAGAAGTTTTAGAGCATTTAGAAAATGATCAAAGAGTACTAAAAGAAGTTTTCAGAATCTTGAAACCAGGAGGGATATTGGTTATTTCAACACCAAGTATTAATTACCCTTTCTTTTGGGATCCCATTAATTGGTTGTTATATCATCTTTTTTCAAGCCACATCAAAAATGGCTTCTTTTCAGGTATTTGGAGCGGTCATTTAAGATTATACGATCTTGAGAGCCTTAAGAAAAAATTTGAAAAGTCAGGTTTTAAAGTAGAAATAGCAGAAGAATTAACTTTCTGGTGCTTGCCTTTTAATCATTATCTGGTTAATGCAGCGGCCCGTCTTCTTTATGATGTCAAAATCTCACCCAAAATTGCTGATAAAATATCTAAATTTAAACAAGCTAGAAAACCTCTGATTATTGATATAGCATTCAACTTTGTGAATTGGATAGATAAAATAAATGAGCTATTGCCTCAAAAAAGCGGAGTTAATATTTTTATTAAGGCTGTCAAAAATAATTGACTATTTTTTCAAATTAAAGTATTCTCACAAAGTATAATGAGCAAAAAATTGGGATTTGCATTGATAGGGGTCGGATATTGGGGCCCCAATTATGCCAGGATATTGTCTGAGCTTGATGGTACCAGGTTTTTATGGTGTTGTGATAAAAATAAAGATGCCCTAAAAAAAATGCAAAGACTTTATCTATCAATAAAGATTACAACAAGCATTAAACAAATTCTTTCCGACCCTAAAGTTGATTGTGTAATTATAGTTACCCCTGCCCAAACCCACTTTGAAATTGTAAAAAAAGCATTAAATGCCGAGAAACATGTTCTGGTGGAAAAGCCACTGACTACAACTGTTGAGGGGGCAAAAGAACTGGTAGACCTTTCCAAAAAAACGGGAAAGGTTTTGGCTGTGGATCACACTTTTAAATTTAATCCTGGAATCTTAAAGCTTAAGGAGCTTATAAAAAAGGGAGAGCTTGGGGAAATATACTATATGTATGGGTTATATAATGCATTGGGTCCTATCCGAAAGGATGTTTCGGCAATGTGGGATTTATCTCCTCATTTTATTTACACTGCAAATTATCTGTTAAACTCAATACCTACCTCGGTGCTTGCGCGTGGCAGGGATCTTCTTATTAAGGGGATGGATGATGTGGTTTTTATAACCTTTGAGTATAAAAACGGAGTTATATTCAATTTACACTCATCTTGGCTGGATCCTTTAAAAGTGAGACAATTGGTGGTAATTGGTTCAAAAAAAATGGCAGTTTTTGACGATGTGTCATCAGATGCAAAGCTTAAGATTTATGATAAGTCGGCAACTGTTGATTCTGATCCAAACTTTGCAAAATTAAATGTGATTTTAAGGGTTGGTGATATGGTTGTCCCTAAATTGGAAGAAAAGGAGCCGCTTAAAGAAGTTGTGATAGATTTTATTCAAAGTATAAGGCAAAAAAGAAGACCCCATGGTTTTGCGGAAGAAGGATTGGATACTGTTATTGCTTTGGTTGCGGCTCAGAAATCTTTAGAAAAAAAGGGAGAGATGGTGTGGTTAAAAAGATAAATAAAGTTGAAGTAGGAATTAGTTACCCTAATGTAAATTTAGGTGTAAATTCTAGGATAGATGAAGGAGTGATTTTGGGTTTTTCAAAAGATTTAAATTCAAAAACTATAACAACAATTGGTAAAAATGCAATATTCAGACCATACACTATCGTTTATGCTGGGGTTAAAATAGGAGACAATTTCCAGACAGGACCAAATGTTTTGATAAGAGAAGAGAATATTATAGGTAATGACGTGGCTTTATGGCACGGCACAACATTGAATCCAGGTAATATTATCGAAGACGGATGCAGGATTCATGCCGGATGTTTTTTGGAGCTTGTGAGGTTGGGTAAAAGAGTTTTTGTTGGACCGCATGTTGTTTTTACAGATGACCCGCATCCAACAAATCCTTCGCCCCGTACTCACTTCGGTGGAGCTTTAGTTGAGGATGAGGCAGTTATTGGAGGTAATGTGACTGTTTTGCCGCATATTAAGATAGGGAGAAGAGCAATAATTGGTGCAGGGTCTGTGGTAACAAAAGATATCCCGGAAGGTGAGGTTTGGGTTGGTAATCCGGCCAGATTTTTAAAAAAAGTAGAGGATGTTATCTGTGAAATTGAAGAAGGCAAACATAATCCTTATAGGGATTTTTGGAAAATTAAATGAAGAATATAGCTTTTGTGGATCTTAAGAGGCAGTATAAAGAAATTAAAATAGAAGTGGATGATGCAATTGGAGGGGTATTGGGATCCTCACAGTTTATTTTAGGTGAGGAATGCGAAAGATTTGAGAAAGAGTTTGCAAAGTTTTGTAGGGTGAAATATGCGATAGGAGTAGGTAGTGGGCTATCCGCTTTAGAACTTAGTATGAGAGCTTTGGATATTGGTCCAGGGGATGAGGTAATCACTCCTGCGAATAGTTTTATTGCTTCTTCTTCATCAATTTCCTTTACAGGAGCAAAACCAGTCCTAGTGGATTGTTATGAAAATACATTTAATATTGATGTTGAAAAGTGTGAAAAAGCTATAACTAAAAAAACTAAGGCTATTATGCCGGTACATCTATTCGGTCAAGTTGCCAACATGGAAAAAGTTTTAAAGCTTGCAAAAAAATATAAACTCAATGTTATAGAAGATGCCTGTCAAGCACATGGGGCAAGTTTTAAAAACAAGATGGCTGGAAGTTTTGGAGATGTAGCTGCTTTTTCGTTTTATCCTGGAAAAAATTTAGGAGCTTTTGGTGATGGGGGGATAGTAGTTACTAGTAATAAAAAAATTGCAGAAGTTATTAAGATGCTCCGAAACTATGGACAGAGAGAAAAATATATACATCTTACTTTAGGTGAGAACAGCAGGCTTGATAATATTCAGGCGGCAATATTAAGAGTTAAACTAAAGATTTTAAGTAAATGGAATAGGAAAAGAGTGGAAAATGCCAAATTATATAACAAACTATTGAAAGGCTTGCCTTTGGTATTACCGAAGATCCGCTCTAACTATAACCATGTTTTCCACCTTTATGTTGTCAGGATAAAAGAAAGGGACAAATTAGCTAAATTCTTAGCTGGTAAGGGAATTTCTACTCAAATGCATTATCCAATACCTATACATTTACAACCTGCCTACAGAGAGTTAGGTTATAAAATGGGAGATTTTCCAATTGCAGAAAAATTAGCTTCCGAAATTTTGTCTTTGCCGATGTTTCCGGAGCTGACTAATTCCGAGATTAAATATATCTGTAGCCAAATAAAAGCTTTTTTTCATGGTTAATCTTTCCAAAATTAATCTTTCAATTATAGTCCCTACCTTTAATGAGGAAGGAGGAATTAGGCAAACCGTTTCTGAGATTTATCAAGATCTAAGTAGACCTTCCTTAAAAAAAATAATCGACAATTTCGAGGTGTTAGTTGTGGATGATGGTAGTTGGGATAAAACATCTGACATTTTAAAAGTTTTAAAAAAGAAATATAATTTTAAGTTAATAAAACATAGGTCAAACCTAGGGCTCGGCGTATCTATAATCACAGGGATACAGCATTCTACCGAAGGATATATCACTTACCTACCGGCAGACGGCCAGGTATTTTTAAGAGAGATTACATCTGGTCTTAAGCGAGCGCCCTATGCTGATTTAATTTTGACTTATCGGAGAGAAAGAATAGACTACAATCCTTACAGACGGATTCTTTCCAATACGTTAACGATTAGCATGAAACTGCTTTTCGGATTAAATTATAAAGATTACAATTGGGTTCATATTTATAAAAGAGATTTATTTAATCATATAAAAACAAAATCGAAAGGAGTATTTTATTTAGGAGAAATAGTTGCAAGGACACATCAGGCAGGATTTAAAATTTTAGAGGCTGAGGTAAAGTATCATCCTAGATCCACAGGTTATTCAAAAAATGCAAGATTGCCTGTGGTATTTGCAACACTTAGAGATCTTATAAAATTATGGGTGGAGTTAAAAATAAGGCCACTTCTGTCCTAAGACAAAATATGTCATAATATGCTATCTTTATGAAGATTCTATTTGTTTTATTTTTTTTAGTATTAAGTCTTTTTTTAGATAACGATTTAGTTCATGCAAAAAAGTTTGATGAATTAAACTTACCTAAACAAATCGTAAACCCTGGAGATTTTTATTATCCGGCTAAAAGACTTTGGGAAAAAATTAGAGAGAAGCTTAATTTTAATAATGAGGCACGGTACACTTACTACAAATCCTTATTAGAACTACGAATGTCAGAGCTAGGCTTTGTTGTAAAAAATAAAAGACTTGGTGATTTAGAACAAGCTAGTGAAAGGTTGGCATTTTATGCTGGAATATTAACCGAGTATTTAATCAAGTATGGTACTGAGGAACAAAAAGATGAGATTCAAAGTAAGTTTAAAAGTTTTGCAAAGCCTCTTGATGAACTTCGTGATAACTTTCCTGCCAATTCTAGTTTTTGGATGTTAGTTCAGCATGATATTAACTCACTTAAAGAATATTCTGAAAAATTAACAAAGTAAATTACAATTTAAGATCTTCAACCAATTTCTTTCGGACCTGTTCTGTAATGGGTACTAATTGTCCATTTCTAAAATCAAAAGCAAAAATTCTAGATAATGGTACAGGTTCTGCTTTTCTGCCATGGATTTTTTGTAAGGGTGAACCATCCTTAACATAAGCCAAAAGTTCTGAATAATCAGTGCAGGGTAAAGGAGTGTCATGTTCTACAGGGATTCTATAAGTCATACCCGCCCGCATATAAAATCCGAATGTCAAAACACCATATAAAGATACAGGGTTATCTGTAGTAAAATAAAATACGCTTGGTCCCTCTGGATCTAGTATAGGCACTGTTTTAACCAAAGTATTCCAAGTTCGTTCAGTCAGCTCTCTATTGCGAGTTTGTTCCATCATCCCTAAATATCTTTGACTGGCTTGTAAGTTTAATCCAATCCATGCTGTAAACATCACCATAGGCACTAGTAGGTAGAAGCCTAAAAGGGTTCTTAATTTTTCAGAAACAAGTATACTGAGCAAGCTTCCCAGAAATATGGCAAATCCTGCTGCACCCATCATCATATAGCGTCCTGTGGTTTCGATAATATAGTAAGGGGTAAACAGCCAATAAATAATTGTTAGAAAGATTATCCAGATCAAAGACACTATAAGGGTAGAAGACAAGTTAGGGTATGTGTTTTTGGTTAAATAGTAAATCCAGATGGCCCAAAATAGAAGTTGACCGCCAAGGGCTATTGCGAATAGGACATCGCTAGATGGACTAGTGTTTAAAGAGACAATCCATTTCAAGATTAGTGTCCAAATAATGTTAAAGACAATAATTGGTAGGTGAGGTGTCAACTTCCATGTTTTTAATAAAGCCCAAGAGACAATCAATCCTAGGATGATGGATATAGAGTTGACAACAATGATAACACCTGCAAAGGTTTTTAAAGGAATTAATACACTGGCATTATCTGGTAAAACCAGATGACCTAAAATTCCTAAGAAATAGAACCAAATATCATTATATCCTCTTTGAGTATACTGCTGTATAATCTTAATACTATCGTTAAGTCTTCCACTTGTATATGAACCCTCACCAAAACTTTTATAATGCGAAAGTATAGCAAAAACGAGTATAGCTAAAACAATTCTTAAGACTGTGTATCTTGTGATTTTCAACTGTTTTCTTTCCGCAAAGAAAGTTAAGAATAAATCCATCGTTATTAAGAAAGGCATTGCACCATGCATTCTTGTTGGTACAATCACCAGTGCAGTCGCAAATGTTAAGATAAATGCAATGTAATACCAGGAACGAAATGTATTAAGTTTCCTGATTTTTAAATAAAAAACTGAAGCGATACTTAAAAAACCAATACCTGCATAGGTATTCATATTGAATACCCAGTCGGTTGTTTGTAAACCGGCAGCAGAAAATAGAAAAAAAATTGTGGCAAGTATACTTGCCAATTTACTTTTTGTTAGCTCAAAAGTTAAAAAGTAAAGAGAAATATTTGCAAAAACCCGCAAAAGATATGAGGCTATAAAATAGGCGGGCGGATAAAATCCCCAAAAATGGTTAATAATTCCCAAATAAAAATAATTAGGCCAATACGGGTTTAGATATGATCTTATATCAAAAAAGGACTTTGTATTATATACAAAGAAGTCTCTCCACATATTATATAAATGCTGCCAATCATCCCCATAAAGTCCTAGATTGAAAGATTTTCTAAGCACAAATGCAGATAAAAGTGGAATACCTAAAAAAAGCCAAATCAAGACCCATTTATTTACAAGTTTAGTTTGCATAGTTTAAGATTATGACATAAAATCTCCTAAATGAAAAGTAAAAGAGGAGAATTTAAATGGCCATCAGTTTCATTTGCAATAGCAACCCGTAATTCGGAAAGAACTTTGTCTAAATGCCTTGCATCTGTAAGAGAACAACACTATCCGAAAACTTTGGAGGTTGTCATTGCGGATGGAGGATCAGAAGATCAAACTTTACAGATTGCAAGAAATTTCGGTGCTAAAGTTATTAAGATTCCCGAACGTAAACAAAATGCAGAATATAACAAGGGCATTGCAGTAAATGCAGCAAAAAATGAAATTTTGGTGATGATAGATCATGATAATATTTTACCTCATAAAAACTGGTTAAAAAATATGATCAGGCCGCTAATCTTAGATAAAAATATTTTCGGAAGCGGCGTTTTAAGATTTCATTATGATACAAAGATGAATTTGATAGACAGATACTCTGCTCTTTTTGGAGGGACCGATCCAGTGACAATTTTATTTAACAAAAGTGCTCATCAAGGGTATATTTACAATAATTTTCATCTAAGAGCCAGATTAATTAAGGAGGAAGAAACTTTTTACAAAGTTAAATTAGACCCACAAAATCTGCCTGCTCTAGGTGGAAATGGGTCAGTACTTCGACGGAAACTTTTTAAAAAAGCAAATTCTCGTCCTGGTTATTTCTTTCATATTGATATACATGTAGATTTATCAAAAAAGGGTTATACAACTTATGCTTTTGTTAAAGATACAATTATCCATCTGACTGATATAAATTTTATTTCTTTTTTAAGAAGGAGAAGATATTTTATAGAAAAATACCATTTTGAAGAACATTCTAAAAGAAGGTATAGTATATATAACCCAAAGAGGGATAAACTTGCTTTAATAGGTTTTGTTGTTTATTCTATTACACTAATTTTACCTTTAGCTGATGCAATAAGGGGTTTTTTAAAAATTAGAGACTTCGTTTGGTTTGCTCATCCTGTAATGTGTTTGGGGGTACTTTTAATTTATGGTATAACAACCATAAGAGTAGGAGTAAAAAATGTACTTTTGGCAAAATAGAAAAGTTTTAATCACAGGAGCTTCTGGGTTTATTGGTTCACATTTAGTAAAGAAGTTAGTTGAAAAGGATGCAAATATTATTACACTTTCAAAAACTAAAAATCTTTTAAAAAGTCAAATTATACCTCAGAGTTTAATTAAAAAAATAACTTCACAGCAGATTGGAAAAATTGAAGATTTTAAGCTTCAAAATAAAATTATAAAAAATTACAATATCGACACTATATTTCATTTAGCCGCTCAACCTATTGTTGAAATTGGTAAATCAACCCCTATAAATACTTTCGAAGTTAATATAAAGGGTACATGGAATATTTTAGAGGCAGCAAGACAAAATAACGTTGACAAAATAATTATTGCCTCAACGGTGCATGTATATGGGGACAATCCAAATTTGCCTTATAGGGAGGAATACTTTCCGAAACCTTCAAGGCCTTATGAGACTTCCAAAGCTTGTGCAGATCTTTTGGCTCAAGCATATGCTGACAGTTACAACTTGCCTGTTGAAATTCCCAGATTTGTAAATATTTATGGACCAGGGGACTTAAACTTTTCCAGGCTTATTCCAAAGACAATGAAGGCTATTCTTAAGGGGGAACAGCTTAAAATTTGGGATATAGGTTCTGTTAGGGATTTTCTTTATGTTGATGATGCAATAGAAGCTTATCTTATGCTGGTTGAGAAAGAATTGCCTAATAAGAAGAGAATACGTGTTTTAAACTTTGGAACAGGTAATCCTGTCAAAATTTTAGACCTTGTTAAAAAAATTTTTAGATTGACTAAAAAAGAAATTGAGGTAGAAATAGAATCTACTCCCAATGTTAGGATTAATGAAATACCGAAACAATATGTATCTATAGATAAAGCAAAAAATCTTTTAGGTTGGTATCCCCAAACCTCTTTAGAAGAAGGTCTTATTAAAACCTTTGAGTGGTACAAAAGAAATGTTAAATCTTTCTTATGAAAAATATTCTCATCCTATCTATTGGTTTTTTGCCTAATATAGGTGGTTTAGAAACTCATTTAAAAGATTTAATAGATGAGTTAATTAAAAAAGATTGGGAAGTAACTGTTTTAACATATCAGCCTTTAAATACCCCAGCGCTTGGGAAATGGATAGAAACTTCAAATAATTTGAAAATCGTCAGGCTACCAGTGGTACAAGGAGTATTCTATAAGTTACTTGGGATACCATTGTTAGAATTCTTATTTTTAGAGCCTTTACTTTTTATTGTCACTCCATTGGCACTTTTAAGATACCCAGATATTAAGGTAGTTAATGCTCAAGGGATTATTGCCGGATTTGCTGCTACTTTTTGGACGAAAATTTTTAAGAAAAGATATGTTATATCAGCTCAATCTGTATATAATTTTCCGAAGTTTGGATTATATAGACAAATTTCTAGCTGGATTTTTAAATCAGCGGATAAGATCATTGCTATCTCTGCCCAAACAAAAAAAGATATCGAGACACTTGGTGTGGACAGTAGGAATATTATAGTCTACACAAACTGGGAAAATAGCAAATTCTTTATTCATCAAAATAAAATAGTGGCAAAGGGAAAATTGGGTTTTTCTGGCAAATTTGTGGTTTCTTTTTTTGGGAGATTGGTTGAGGAAAAAGGAATAAAAGTGTTAATGGATGCAATCCCACTAGCTAGCAAAAAAATTACCTTTGTAATATATGGGGAAGGTCCTCTTAAGGAGGTTGTTTTAAAAACAGCTAAAAAGTATAAAAATGTGGTGTATAAGGAAACGATTCCCCCCGAGCTTCTTCCTCTTCATTATAGCGCAGCTGACTTAGTAGTTATGCCTTCTTTGCATGAGGAAGGATTTGGTAGAGTAGCTGCAGGTGCTCTGTTTTGTTCTACACCGGTTATTGCGTCGAACCGTGGGGCATTGCCTGAAGTTGTAAATGAGAGAGTAGGTAAGGTTATAAACCCAACAGCAATAGATATAAAAAATGCAATTGAATACTTTTATTTAAATCCGAAGGCATTAAAAAAATGCTCTTCTAATGCAAGAGCATATGCAACTAAAAAATTCAGCAGTAAAAATGCAGCAGTTATTATAGAGGCATTAAAAACTGAATCAAAATGGTCTTCCTCTTCTTTTGGGCAGTCTAGGTTCAGGTAGATCTTCTTAATTACAAGCGTACAACAGTACATTGACATTTACCCACTACTAGGATAAATTCTTACTATAAATTCATGACTGAAATTAGTAGGAAGTATCGTGATCAAATCCGAAAGCGTTTATTGGAAAGCGCAGATGTTAAAAAAAAAGTAGCTGAGAAGTGCCTGGAATCAATGTTACTGGCTACTCAATTGATAATTGACACATTCCAATCCGGCGGTAAAATAATGATTTGCGGAAATGGTGGTAGTGCAGCCGATTCTCAACATATGGCCAGCGATTTTGTTTGCATTTTAAACAAAAAATTTGAGAGGCCCGGTCTTTCTGCTATTGCTTTAACTACTGATACATCTATTCTAACAGCACATGCTAATGACCTGGGTTTTGAAAACATCTTTAAACGTCAAGTTCACGTATTAGGCAAGCCAAGTGACCTTTTAATTAGTATTTCAACTAGCGGTAATTCTCCAAATATACTTGCCGCTGCTAAAGCAGCCAAGTCAGCTAAGATACGCACAGTAGCCCTAACCGGCAAGAATGGTAAACTACGAAAAATAGCCGATGTAGCCATTTGTGTCCCTAGTACGATGACTCAATACATTCAGGAATCTCATATAGCCATTGAACACATATTATGTGAGTTGGTAGAACATCATTTTTTTGGTACAAAAATAGGCAAAAAAGGTAAGTTATGGTTATAAGCAGAACTCCCTTTCGAATTTCTTTTTTTGGAGGAGGTACGGACTATCCGGCTTGGTATCGTAAGAATGGCGGGTCAGTTTTGGCAACAACAATTAACAAATACTGCTATCTCAACGCAAGGTATCTACCACCCTTTTTTGATCACAAATATAGAATAGCTTACTCCAAGATTGAAAGCTGTCAATCTATTGATGAGATTCATCATCCTTCTGTACGAGAAATCTTACGTTTTCTCAAAGTAAAACAAGGTTTAGAATTACATCATGATGGGGATTTACCAGCCAGATCAGGATTGGGTTCTAGCTCTGCTTTCACAGTGGGATTATTACATGCACTATATGCTTTAGGTGGACATATGCCCAATAAACGGAAACTGGCTAAGGAGAGCATTTACTTAGAACAAAAGGTTCTTAAAGAAACTGTAGGCTCCCAAGATCAGGTATTGGCAGCATACGGAGGATTTAATCTGATTACTTTTCATAAGTATGGCGAAATAACACTCAAACCTATGACTGTCTCCTCAAAGAGGATAGAAGAATTGCAAGATAATTTAGTACTCTTTTATACAGGTATTGCACGAACTGCTTCTGATATTGCCAAAAGTTATGTAACTGATATCAATAAACAGAAGAGGCAATTAGATTTATTGCAAAAATTAGTAGAAAAAGCTTTTACGCTTGTAAATAGTAAGCAAGATATCAAAGACTTTGGGAAACTTTTAAATGAGGCCTGGGAAATCAAGCGTTCACTTAGTTCCTCAGTTTCTAACTCAAAGATAGATAAGCTTTATAAGAGAGCCTTATCTTGCGGAGCATTAGGAGGTAAGTTGATTGGGGCAGGGGGTGGAGGATTTTTGTTACTTTTTGTTCCCCCATCTCATCAAGCTAAAATTAGAAAGGAATTTAATAAACTTATTTATGTCCCTTTCAAGTTTGAGCATGAAGGATCCCAAATCATTTTTTATGAACCGGAGGAAGATTATTCTTTTTTCAAATGATCAAAAAAATAATATGAAAAAAGTACTAATAACAGGAATAAGTGGCTCAGGCGGAAGTTACTTAGCTGAATATATAGTAAATAATCACCCAAAGGTTGAAGTTCATGGAATCTCCCGCTGGCACTCCACCACAACAAATAATTTAAGTTTAGTCCGCAAAAAAGTTACCGTCCATGAAGCAGACTTAATGGATTTTGGCTCGTTGCTTAGGGTACTTAAAAAGGTTGAACCTGATGTCATTTTTCATTTGGCAGCTCATGCAAACGTAAGGGCATCATTTATTACTCCCATTGCGGTATTGCATAACAATATTATTGGTACAGCTAATCTTTTTGAAGCAATTAGATTAAATGGCGATAGTCCCATTATCCAACTTTGTTCTACATCAGAAGTCTATGGACAAGTAGACCCTAAATATGTACCTATTAAAGAAGATACACCACTTAAACCGGCAAGCCCCTATGCTGTATCAAAAACAACACAAGACTTATTAGGATGGAGTTATTTTACAAGTTATAAAATGCCCATTATTCGCACACGTATGTTTGCGTATTTAAATCCAAGAAGGGCGGATTTATTCGCCTCTGCTTTTGCAAAACAAGTAGCAATGATCGAAGTTGGTTTGCAGGAAAAATTGGTTCATGGAAATTTGAATTCTGTTCGTACTTTTATCGACGTAAGAGATGCCATGAGAGCATACTGGGAAGCAATATTATACTGTGAGCCTGGAGAAGTTTACAATATTGGTGGAACAACTACTATGACAGTAGGTGAATTCTTAAAAAAACTCATCTCAATGGCTAAAGTTCCTATTCCAACTATCCTAGATCCTAACTTACTTCGTCCATCTGATGTAACACTTCAGATCCCCTCTGTTAAAAAATTCATTAAGAAAACTGGTTGGAAACCCGTATACTCTTTTGAAGAAAGCATTACTGAGTTACTTTCTTACTGGAGGGAGCAGGCAAAAAGCCAGAAAAATGAACAGTAAAATCTACAGATCCTTATATAGAATCAGGCGTGTGGAAGAAGAAATTATAAGAGTCTATCCTACTGATAGAATTAAAAGTCCTGTTCACCTTTCAATTGGACAAGAAGCTGTTTCAGTAGGTGTTTGCCAAGCTCTAGAACCTAAAGATATAGTTTTTGGTACCTATAGAGGGCATGCGCTTTATCTCGCCAAAGGTGGAAATTTAAAGAAAATGATTGCTGAACTTTACGGGAAGGCAACGGGATGCGCCAAAGGCAAAGGCGGATCAATGCATCTTATAGATGTATCAGCAGGAGTCATGGGTGGATCAGCTGTTGTGGGAACAACTATTCCGCAAGCTGTTGGGTATGCATATGCTTTAAAAATTAAGAGAAGCAACTCGGTGGTGGTAAGTTTTTTTGGTGATGGAGCTGTTGATGAAGGAGTTTTTCATGAAAGTATAAATTTTGCTGCACTTAAAAACCTTCCTATTATATTTGTGTGTGAAAATAACTTTTATGCCATTCATACCCACCAAATTCAAAGGCAGGCAAATCCAAAAATTTGGGAAAGAGTCAAATCATACGGAATACCTTCAGAGCGAATCGTTGGTAACGATCTTTTTAAAATATACCAACATGTTGGTAATGCTGCTGCGGCTTTACGATCTGGAAAATTAGGTCCAATTTTTTTTGAATGCACAACTTACCGGCTTAAGGAGCATGTAGGTCCAAATGAGGATTATCATTTAGGATATAGGACAAGGGAGGAGGCAGTGCCTTGGTTAAAAAATGATCCTCTCCAAAAACTAGCCTTACTTATTAAGCCAAAAAAACGTCAAAAGATTGAAAAAGAAGTAGAAAAAGAAATTGTTGAGGCTTTTGAATATGCCGAAAAAAGTCCGTTTCCCAAAGGTTCTGAATTATTTACTAATGTTTTTAAAAACTAATATGAAACGAAACCTTTCTTTCGTAGAAGCAATACGCGAGGCAAGCGATCAGGAGATGGATCGTGACAAATCCGTGATCGTATTTGGCTTGGATGTAGATGATCCTAAAGCTATTCAGGGCACAACCAGGGGACTTTTGAAAAAATATGGCGCAGAAAGAGTTTTTGGTACTCCACTTTCTGAAGATGCAATGACAGGCGCAGCGATAGGTATGGCGCTTGCAGGCCTGCGACCAATCCATATTCATATCCGCATGGATTTTATTCTTCTTGCAATGAATCAGCTTGTTAACATTGCCGCCAAAAGCCATTATATGTATGGAGGACAAGTAAATATACCTTTAGTTGTACGTTCAATGATAGGAAAAAGCTGGGGTCAGGGCGCACAACATTCCCAAGGTTTATATTCCTTTTTTATGCATGTCCCGGGCTTAAAAGTGGTTGCGCCCACAACCCCATACGATGCTAAGGGTTGTCTTATTGAAGCCATAAGAGACAATAATCCTGTAATCTATATTGAACATCGTATTCTACATTTTCAGAAGGGCTATGTTCCAGAGAAGTTATATATAGTTGCTCCAGGCAAAGCAAGAGTGACTGTTAAAGGCAAAGATATTACCCTTGTTGGCATTTCCTATATGCAGCTCGAATGCCAGAGAGCCGCACGTTATCTTGAATCTATAGGAATTAAGGCAGAGGTTATAGACCCAATTTGGTTATCGCCATTAGATATTGATACAATCGTTGCATCCGTTAATAAAACTGGTAGGTTAATTGTTGTGGATAATGATTGGACAACTTGTGGGGCCGGAAGTGAGATTGTCTCTGAAGTTTTGGAAAAATTACAAGGAAAGAGAGAAGTTAAGGTTCATCGTATGGGTTTTGCTCCTGTAACTTGTCCTCCGACTCCACCACTTGAAAAACTTTTTTACCCTGATGGACGTGATATTGCATCAGTTGCTTTTGATTTAGTTAAAGGTGGAAAAAACAAGTGGGTTCCAGATGAGCAAATAGATCTTAAAGAAATTGAGTTTAAAGGACCTTT
>CAYLXC010000018.1:0-12212 GCA_964387865.1 uncultured Gammaproteobacteria bacterium
TGATGGCAATCAAATTTAGATCCACCTCCTGAATCTGAAATCAGCTTATCCCTAAATTTCTCAGTCCCAAAAATCTTAAGATATTTCCTTATTTCGTCTTCTGATTCAAATGTCTGCATATTAAGTTTGGAAAACTCATTTTCAAAAGTTTTCGGAAAAAGTTTAAAATAAATTTTCAACCAAAGGTCTTTCAACTTATCAATCAATCTGGTCAGATTAAATCTCTCAGATACACCTTCAGAATTCCCTTCTACTGTTATTGTCCCCTTAAGAGAAGGATATAAATGATCATGAAATTTCCACTTACCACTCTTTTCAAATTTAAATTGCCAACTTTCCCCTGCCTTAATTGGTTTCTTAGGGTCAAATTCGGGATAAATTCCATGAGAAGGGTGGATATTTGAGGCCGGCCAATGATCTTTTGTATCAATATTTTCAAAAACCACCACCCCATATTGTTTGATGGTTACCCCTTGAGGATCAAATCTATCATCCTCCATATGGATTACAGTTACACCCTCTATAGAATGAGCTTGGACCGGATGAATGTTAAACAAAGGTAGAATTAAAAACAGCAATACTAATACAATTTTCATCTCTTGATTTGCCCTACTACTTTATACATAACTATCCCTAATGACACCATGACATTCAAGCTTTTATTCACTCCAAACATGGGAATTTCAACTATTCCATCCGAAATTCCCAAAACTTCTTTAGAAACTCCTGTTGTCTCATTCCCCACTATCAAACAGATAGGTAATTTATACTCAAACTTATCATATTGAACACTTTTTGTACTCTGTTCTATTGCAACAATTTGTATGTCGTTAATCGTAAATCGTAAATCGTAAATCACTTTAACAGCTGACTGGGCGTAGCCCCATTCTACCCATTCAGTTGTGTTTATAGAGGCTTTCTTAATTCTGTGGTTGGGGGGAGTTTCTGTTTGTCCGCAAAGGTAAACTTTTTTGGCAGCAACAGCATCAGCAAGCCTGAATATGGACCCAATATTATAAGTATCTAATACATTATCCAAAACAATGTATATTTCCTGCCTAACTCTCGTTTCCCCTGCTTGCCCTGAGCGAAGTCGAAGGGTACCCTTCCTTAACTGTTTTGCATTAAGTTTAAACATATAGGCCCCATATTGTATCAAAATATAGTATAATTAGCCTATGTACAACTGGTCAGTTGATGAAAAAAGATTTAAAAAGGAAAATCCAAAAGAATACAAACTTTGGAGGCTAACTCAACTTATTAACTATGGCTTGGATGGTGAAAAGCTAGATAGGAAAGAGGTAAAAAAAGCCTGGCCAAAGATTAAGGATGAACTTGACCCTTACAAAAGAAGATATCTGGAGTACATCTTATGGGGAAAACAATACTTACTTCCCAACAACTTAACTTTTTGGAGCTTATCCAAAAAGAGCTACAAATAACAAAGCGTTTCTATCTCACCGGAGGTACTGCTTTGTCGGAGTTTTATCTGAAGCATAGGCTTTCAGAAGACATAGATTTATTTACCGAAAAACTTGAGGTTGATCAAAAATTAGTTGATGCTTTTTTACAAAAAATCTCAATCAAATTAGGCGTAAAAGAGATTAAAAAAAGTCAATTTTTAGGATTGGTTAGCTATCTACTCGTATTTAAAAATAATCGTAAGCTAAAGGTAGATTTTAATTACTACCCATTTCCCAGAATAGAAAAAGGTATTAAATATGGAAATCTTGATGTAGATAGTATTTATGATATTGCTACAAATAAAGTCCATACTATATTTATGCGGACACAAGTTAGAGACTTCATAGATCTTTATTTCATTATGAAAAGTTATGATTATTCTCTTAATAGATTGATTTCTGATGCCAAAGCAAAGTTTGATTGGGATATTGACAGGGTTACGCTTGGGAGTCAATTTGCAAAGTTGGGAGAATTAAAGCAAGACTATCCCAAAATGCTTGTGCCGTTTAATCCTAAAGATATGGAAAAGTTTTTCTTAAAGCTTGCCAAAAGTTTGGAAAAGGAAATTTTTAAATGATAAAGCACGAATTTATCCGTACTACTCACGAAGGTATTCTTGGAAGTTCTGATAGACTTAGAGACGATTACGGGTGGGATACCTTCGTTCTTAATCTCTTACCATAAAATAGTTGCGAATAACCCAAAACATTTCCAAAGATGGTATAATTGATTTCATTATGCAGACAATTATAGTTCCTGCCAAAACATTTGAAAAAATCCTTTCCAGGTTAGATGAGCTAACCAGGGAGATTAAAACCATCAAATCCAAATTACTTGAGGAAGAACCATTATATGGATCTGATGAGTGGTGGGAGTGGTCAGACAGAAAAGCCCTGGAGGAGATTAAGCAGGGGAAAGGCACTGTTATCCGCAATAAAAAAGAACTTAACCAATTCCTTAACTCTCTAAAAACATCAGCATGATTATAACGTTCTCTAAAAAAGCAGAGAAAGGTTATAAAAAATTACCTGCACAAATTCAAAAGAAAGCAGATAAACAATTTAATTATTTACTTGAAGATTACCGCCATCCTTCACTGAGAACCAGCAAGATGGAAAGTGCAAATGTGTTTGAAGCAAGAATTGATCTACATTACAGATTTAGTTTTCAAGTTGAAGAGGAAAATATCTATATCCTGATAGTTGGCCCTCATGATGTTGGATTGGGCAAGAAATAAGGTGTTATAATGGTTACAGAATAAATATGGAAACACCTGCGCCAATCCCATCCCCCTTGACAAATCCCGAAAAACCTAGTGTAATAAAACCAATGCCTAAATTTCCATATATTTTAGTTGCAGTTATAGTTACTATAGCCTCAGCCGTACTTATAGCCTGGGCATTTTTTAAGCCAGTTCCTTTGCAAAAATCACAGCCCCAGGAAACGCAAAAACAAGAAAGTCCTCTACCAATTGATCCTTCAAATGAGAAGGTAGCAGCAGTAAAAGTTACATACAGCTTTTCAGCAGCCACCTTAAAGGAAATTAGAAATGCTCCAGAAGGACCACAACTGATAACTAGCTTAGGAGGATTTGGAATTAATGCAAATTTTGTAGTTGATAAAAATACTAAAATCGTTTTTCTTGATCAGGCTAAAAAAGAGATTCCCGCCACTGAAAAGGACTTAAAAGTTAATCAGGGAATTAGAATAACAGCAGAATATGATTTAAAAAAGAGGATTTGGGTAACCAAAAAAGTAGCAATAAAGTTAGAAGCCACTGTCTCTCCTGTGGCAACAGAATCTGGAAACTCAAGATAATAAAAATAATAATAACATAATATGTTGAAGAATAACTACTTAATAAGAAATATTCTAGAAATACCTATTTGGGCAATAACAAGAAAAGAAATACCCCAGCAAATTGCTTATAAAATTGAATCTTTTGAAAAGCAAACATTCATGTATGTGAATGCTCATTGTCTAAATACCGCCTCACACAATATCGAATATCGAGAAATTTTAAAAAGAGCTTCAATGGTTTATTCTGGCGGCATAGGACCTGTTTTGGCTTCTAGAATATTGGGGCAACCATTGCCTGAAAGATCTCCTACTCCTGATTTTATAGAAGATGTCTTTGATATTGTTCAAAGAAAAAATTGGTCAATCTATCTTTTGGGTACCAAAGAAAAATCTTTGAAATTATTTATAAAAAAAATAAAGCAAAAGTTTCCCCATCTCAATATATGTGGATTTCATAATGGTTATTTCAACTCAGTTGATGAAGAGAAAATTATAAAGGAAATTAACTTTCTAAAACCCACTATTTTAATTGTTGGTATGGGCACTCCAAGGCAAGAAAAATGGGTTTATGATAATTTAGATAAAGTTGATGCAAAGGCATTTTGGGTAGTGGGAGCTTTATTTGATGTAATGGCAGGCGCCTTACCAAGAGCACCAAAATGGATTCAGAATGTGGGATTAGAATGGCTATTTAGATTTTTACAGGAGCCAAAAAGGCTTTGGAAAAGGTATCTAATAGGAAATGCAGTTTTTCTTCACTCAATCTTTTTGACTTTATTAAACAATTTCAATCAAGAAATAACTCGCGTACTGGCAAAAAATGGTCGAGATCTAATATTGTTTTTTAAAACTTAGTTTTTCCAGAAATTTTTTACCCCTCCATGCTCCTAATCGAAAAGCTGCTTTTTGAATAAAATACAAGAATATTATTTCTAAAATTTGTAAAGATTTCAATTTTAACCAGGGGTGAAATAACATCATTAGCTTTTTATTAGTGTATAATCCAATGTCTAAATAGGGATAATTTCTCCATAAATTTTTTAAAATACTGTATCCATAGCCTTTTTGATATCTGGGGATTAAAAATTCAAGAAAAGTCTGGGGTTCTGAATGATAAACAACAGCGGCGCAGTTATAAAAAATGCTTTTCCCTATGGCAATAATTTGTCTGCCGAAATCAATATCTTCTCCGCCGGCAATAAATAGCTCGTCTCTGAATCTTAAGTTATATTTTTTTATTTTTATAAGATGAGCTTTAACTGATAGATTTTTAGTGTCAGCTATACTTAATTTGTTATCAAATGTGATACTTTCTCCATACCAAATATCTCGAAGAAATTGAGATAAGATAGCATATTTATTATTTCTAGGATTACTTATAGATCTTCCCTGAATCCCTCCGGCCAAAGGGTTGTTCACATGCCAAGTTAACATTTCTTCCAGCCAATGTTTATCTGCTTCGCAATCATCATCTAAAAAAGCCACTATTTTGCTTTTGACATATTTCAAACCAGTATTACGAGCATGAGGTAAGCCGATTTTCTTTTCATTTATATATAAAATAGGCAGTTGTTTGAAAGAAGAAGCTACTGCTTTAGTCTCATCAGATGAATTATTATCAACAATTAAAATTTTTGTCGGTTTAATAGTTTGCTTGGTCAAGGAGGAGAGGCATTTCCTAAGAAAACTGCTCCTATTCCGAGTATTAATTAAAACTGTCACTGTTGGAAAATTTAAATTTTTATTTTTTTTGGATATGTTTTGATCACTATAGCCCAATAAATCATAAAGTGCTTGTGACTTTTCAATAGTTTTGCCAAAGCGAAATACAAACTTTTCTAAAAAGTTAATAAATAAGAGTTCTGGCCATTTATTGATGCGAGCCTGACTTAACAGATTTAGAAAATTTTTAATTCTGTTTGACTTTTTTAATTCAAAAGGATGGCTATAAGGCAGTTTGGTGAGGGACCATTTAATAGCTAAACGAGTATGGGCTCTGCCAATTTCAAATCTTTGCTTCAAGAAACTAATAATATCTGATCTTGCTCGAAAATATATCTTAGCTTTGCTATAAAAAAATATTTTCTCCTTATGGAGGATAAGTTGCCGAGCCAGATCTACATCTGAGCCCCTCTTATACCATAAGTCGAAATAAAGTTTATTTTTTCTTAATTTATTTATCTTAAAAGAAATATTTTTAGTATCAATAACTCTCAGTAAATTATTGGAAGACATGTTGCTTAAAAGCCACTGGTGATGGTAAGTTTGAGACAATATACTAACCAAGCTCCCCTTTGGAATTGCCAGTGATTGCCCTTGTACGGCTGCTATATCAGGATAATTTCTGTGGGCTTTTAACATTTCTTCCAGCCAATGTTTATCTGCTTCGCAATCATCATCTAAAAAAGCTAATATTTTACCCCTTGCTTCCTCCAATGCCCGGTTACGAGCATATGGGATTCCAATCTTTTTTTCATAGGTATACCTTAGAGGTAATTTATCTTTAAACGTATTAACTACTCTTTTAGTCTGATCTTTTGAACCATTATCAACAACTATAACCTCCAGAGGGTTTTTAGTCTGATTTACTAAAGAGTTTAAACACCTTTTAAGATAATTTTGTCTATTTCTGGTAATTAAGGCAACAGTAATAGTCATGCGATTGTTAATTATAGTGCTATAATCACTCATATTAAATAGCAAACATGGGAATTAGAATTTTTACTGAGAAAGACATTCTAAGAATTCCGGAAGATCCTGTATATCTTAAGCCTTTTGATCCTAAACAAAAGCAGGTTGCCCAAAGATATAAGAAAAAACTTGACAGAATACTAGCTCCTTTTGGACTGAAGACGTACATTAAAGGTTCTACAGCGCTTGAGATTGAGGGAAAGGGAGATATAGACCTTCGTATTTTTGTTCCAGACAACAAATGGCTTATTGTCATAAAGAATCTAATTAATTACTTCAGAAGGGTAGAAACTCTAAAAGAAGAGTATGTTCGTTTTATAGATTTTTACCAGGATATGGAAGTTGAGGTTGGTTTAGTGCGAGGGAAGAGGGCAAAAATTGAAAACAGAATATCTACATTCCTTAAGACGCATCCGAAGATTATAGAAAAATATGTAGAGCTTAAAAGAAAGTACGCTCACTCACAAAGAGAATATATCCGCCAAAAGGATAAGTTTTTCCAAACTATATGGAAACCAATCTTATTGGAAAAATAATTAAAAGCTTAGGAGTAAAGCTTATAACTATGGAAAATATTTCTTGGGATAAAGAGGACTTTTTTTTTATAGTGAGCACAGATAAAGGATATCTAAGTGTTCGGGTAGCCAAGAATGAGCAAAAAATTTTGACAGAGAAAGCTATTATCAAATTGTGCAGAAAGCATGGAGTACCTGTACCCCAAATAATCCTTTATAAGAAACTAGGAGACACTTTTTTTTTGATAGAAAAAGTAGAGGGTGAACCACTGACCTCAAAGAGTCTTCATATTTATGACTATAACAGGGTATTAACTTCATTAGCTCAAGTTTTGCTTACCTTACATAAAATTGAATTGAAGGGATTTGGGTTTTTCCACGATGATTTAGTTGGACGAACAAAAACCTGGCAAAAATTTATAACTGAGAATTTAGATAAAGAGCTTATTTTTTTGCAAAATAAACGAATTTTATCTAAGCTTTTTATTAAAAAAATTTCTCATTTCCTATATTTTGAATCAACCAATATTATCCCAGTTCTTCTTCACGGAAGCTTAATGAAGAAAATGTTGTTTGTTGATAAGAAACTGAAGGTTTATACACTTACTGGCTTTCATCACTCTTTGATAGGAGATCCAAACTGGGATTTGGCTGGATTCTTACTTTACGAAAACTCTGGTCGTACTGAAAGGCTGATT
Source organism: uncultured Gammaproteobacteria bacterium (assembly GCA_964387865.1). Taxonomy (GTDB): domain Bacteria; phylum Patescibacteriota; class Microgenomatia; order Daviesbacterales; family UBA10151; genus CAYLXC01. The sequence continues at coordinate 7,169 of CAYLXC010000018.1, forward strand.
AATTTATATTACCTGCTCGGAGGTATGGTTCAATGGGACTCGGAAGATTTCTTGAAAACTGCACTTAGGAGAGCAATTGGAGTGCTAGAATGGCGCGTTAGAAAGAAACGAGGGGATGCTACAAAGCTCGTGCAAGTTGTAAAAGAGCTTTATGGAAGATTAAGCCTCTTTTAATCATCTTTCTGAAGATTATTTGTTGTTGGATGATATTTTCTAAGCAATATTTCAAGATCTGTCTTTTCAAAAATCTTTAAAAAAATTATGCCTGTTAAGTAAAATATTGCAAATAAGATAAGGAAATTAAAAAAACTAAACATAAAAGATTTCGTAACTATATATATTACGAGCGCTAGAAATAGCACTTTGAGACTCTGGAATGAGATGAAGCTAATTTGAGTTTTTCTTAAGTTTAAGAAGAATTTTATCAAGACCTCAGAAATTGCCATAACTAGAAGGATTGAAGCTACTCCCCTGATGCCAAATCTTGGGGTTACAATAATTAAAAGAAGCAAAGTAGTAATAGATAGAATAATATTTATTAATCCATTTTGTCTACTAAATTTTAATGTTATAAGTATTCTTTCTGCCATCCAGGAGAAAATTTTTGCATAAAAAGTGAGACTTAGAAGTTGAATGACAATTGGGTCGACCGGAGCATGTATTTGTATAATTTTATCTAGAGTTTGGCTTGGGTATAAAATAAGTAAAAGTGTTAAGGGTGTAGCTACTATAAGAATATACTGCAATACTTTTTGAGAAATGTATTGAATTCTTTTTGTATCTTTAATGTTGGCAATAGTATGAGCAAACATTCCAAACATATTTGTACACACAGCAAAAATAAGATGTGGACCAACGATCATTGCTATATATAAACCTAAACCTGTGCTTCCTAGAAAATATCCAATTATTAAAAGATCTAAAAAATTTATTAGCCCAACTGATAAAGGAGTATAAAGAGTTTGAAAGGTAAAATTGAATTGAATTTTGGGCTTTTCTATTTGAGGATGCCAAAAAGGGATAGATTTTTTAAGAAAAAACAAAGAAAGAGGAAGAAAAAAGATGTTTGCAGTAACTTGCCAAAACAAAATAGTGTATAAAGGTGCCTGCCAAACATGAATAGTCAAAAATGCCAGAGAGAGAACAAGTATAGTTTCCAGAATATATTGGAAAAATACAACTTCACGAAAGCGAGCCCTCATTGAAAGAATCAGAAGGATCTGATTAGTGGCAACTGTAAAAGGTATGGTAACGGAAAAAAGCCTGATAGAATTTGAAAGCTGAGACTCTTTAAGGAGCATCGCTATTAAGCCAGAAAGTAAGAGAGTTATAAAAAAACCCAAAGATCCTAAAAATAAAGCAATTTTTAGGGAATCGTTTATGGTTTGAGTATATCTTTCATTATCAGATAAAATTGCTTCATCCCTTAACAAACGGTTGAAGTTTCCACCGATTAAACGATTTATAGCTGATCCAATTTCTGTTACCAGACGAATGCTTATGTAGAAGACTACAACGCTTGTTAATCCCATCTGAAAAACCATAATTGATAAAATAATATATTTAGTTCTATTTAGAACTAACCCTAAAGAAAACCAAAGAATACTTGAGCGGAATGCTTCGAGATTCATAAGATTGCAGCAAATAGCCAAAATATTAAAAATACAGTCGGCATTTGCCAGTCAAAATCAAAAAAAGTGTTAATTATGGAAGCAAACAGCCCGGTCCATATTGCTAAATAAAATAACCTCATCTTTATCTTTTTAAATGATTCCCAGATCACAGAAAAAATAAATAATATTGTCGATGCAAAACCTAAAATACCTGCATCAGAAAGCATTTGGAGAAAATAATTGTGAGCATAGTAGCTACCAAGTGGAAGTTTTCGCTTGCTGGTCCTGTTGATAATGCGAAATGTATCTAAACCAGAGCCGATAAGGGGTCTACTTACAAAATTATCAAAAGCATTTTGCCAATAAATTAAACGTGCTTGCATTGAACCTGGGCTATTTTTTCGAATACCTATCCCTTTTGCTTCTTTAATTGTAGAAAAAACTGTAAGTGAGAAAATTGCAAATAAAGAAACTGTGATTAATACTGCTATAATTGGGATTCTAACATTTAGTGATTTTCTAAAAAGCAATATTACTATTAAAAAGGTTAATGCGAGTGAAATCATAGAACTAAGACCAAAAGTAAAAAATAAACTTAAAAGTAACAAGTAACAAGTAACAAGTAACAGAATACGAAGTTTAAGATTATCCCAGTTTACTTTCAAGAAATATAAAGAAATTGGGACTGCAAAAATAAGAAGAGCTGATAAGTGATTATGACCGTAGTACATCCACATAAAGCTGACACCTTCTGTTTCCCTGTTTACATAGTTTCCAATAAGGGTCTTGTAAAGGGAAATTATGGATAAGATTGTAGTAAGTAGTATGTAGGAAGTAGTAAGCAAGTACTTACTTTTTAAAGAGGGAAAAATTGTACGGATACTTGTGAAAATAATAAAATATGAAACATAGGTAAAAAAAGTAAGCAAGCTTCTTTTTTGATCAATTGAAAATATGGTTGATAATGCTGAAGCTAAAAGAAATAAAAGGAAGAAGATAGTAATTGGATTTTTTGATTTAATATCAGATAAGAAATTTTTTACAAAAACGGGAAGCAATATTAAGGCTAAAATCCAGATAATGTAATTAACTCTCACATCAATTTGAACTGGAATAAAGACAACAATGCCTAATAGAATAAACACCATTAGCTGGTAAAAGATCATAGCTTAATAATATATGATACAACAAGTTTATGGCAAAATTACTTCAGTTTTGAAGCAATATTTTTGGGAAACTTTAATTGGGTCTGGCTATTTCTGCTGTTTCTGTATGGTCATGTCCACAAAATTGCTCGAAAGGGAAAGCTCGCCAATTTTTTGGGATCTGAGAATTACCTTGTTTTAAAGTGTTTACTCCTGAATCTTGAATTCCTCTAACAGACCAATTATCAATTATGCTATTAGCTTCATCAGCTCTCTTAAGGATATTAAACACCAGGCCAAAATTTTCTCGAAACTGGTTGTAAGGTCCATCGTGAGCATGTGTTCCTGAACCTCCACCGCCAATCTCCAAGCGGGATTGACCTGCGCTATTTCTAAAATAAAGATTTTCTAAATTATACTCACCATGCGTTTCAATATTTTGCGTGCCGATAACCCGATTGTAGCGGAAAACATTTCCCCAACTGGTGGCATTACAAATCAGTGCATGCCTTCCGCCAATCGAGGTAGAGTACTCTACAAGGCAATCATCACATAAGTGAAGCTGAGGTAAGTACCCGTTCCCACCTTCACCTTGGTATTTGGCATCATTGAAAAGTGATTCGCAAACTATGGTTTTTCTTGACCGATAGAGATGGAGAGGAATGGATGTATTATTGGTAAAATGCACATCCCAAACCCAACTATAAGTTGTCCCATCAAGAAGTACTGATGTAAAGGTTGTAAGAGCTCTAGACTCAGCTATTATTGAACGATCATCAATTGTCATGTGTTCTAACCCAAACCCCCTAACAGGTTCCCAACGATATAATCTGGGTGATGCACCAGAGAAGTTTTGTCGAAGAGGAATATCGAAAGTAATATCGGACCCATCAACTGATTCTATTTGCACATGTTGTTTTAAAAGAAAATGTTTTGAACGTCTATTGTTTGGTGCATGTACAATTTCAGGGCCATAATCATCACAAAGCACATAACCATAATCTCCTTGAGAAAAAAGACCGGGTCTTGAAGCAGCTATACTTAAATCGCCGCGGCTTGGTTCATTTTCTATTGGAGAGAAAGGAACATTTGGATAACGATTGGTATCTTGAGTCCCTGCATAAATCCCAGTGGAATGCCTCACATAAGACCTGGCTCCTGAAACAACTAAGAAGAATGTATTTTGTGAAGTGTATTCCGGCCGGAGTGTAGTTTTGGAAGGTCCTTCCCCTCTTAGAATAACAGGCTTATTTATAGTGACACGTTCATCTCCAATCATTCTATAAACTCCTTCAGGAATATTTACAACAGAATAAGGAGGTATTCTTTCGGCATTAATTGCATTTGCAAGTTCTTGAAAAGCAGGCATATCATTATAATTACCATCTCCCACCGCTCCAAAGTCTGCTTTAAAATCAACTTCGGTTGTACTCTGTTGTGGTGGTATTTGTAGTAAAAGGGCTGGCCAGTGCCTAAGCAAATCATCCGGTAGAATTGGGACGTCAACCTCTGTTCCAAGCTCTAAAGGTCTCCCTCGAAAAGCAGGAAGTATAAGTGGTGCTGCTGCAGCAAGAGCAGATCTTGTGAGAAATTCTCTGCGGGAAAAAAGGGGTACTTCACCTCTTAAATTATCTTGTTCAGGCATAGGAGAAATATACACCAAAATCCCCATTTGTCAAGCTCCAAAGACCCAAAAGGGCCCCTTGACACATTTTAATTGAGAAGCACTTTTACCGTAATAGCAACGACATCGCCAAGAACTTGTTTTGAAAAACCATATTGATTTACCAGTGGCAAATGGATTTCACCCGCAATGACAGCATTATGTTTTTCATTCTCTAAATAGTTTATAAGGTAATAAAACGTGTAATTGGATACAAAATTGCCGGCATGGTTGGATAGTACAGCGTTTATGCCAGCCTTTCCATAGGCTTCCTTAAGCTTCTCACTCGGTAAACGTGTTCCAAGCTTCGTCCCATCATCACCTCTTGCAGTCGTTTCAATTCTGATAGTTTCAGTTGTGGGATGCTCGGAAAACAGTAAAATTACGTTTGGCTGCCAATCGCCAAGGGCCTTTTCTAATAATGTCGTTGATTTCTCATAGTCAACAGGAAGCTTGAGCGTACGATATGACAGCCCATCATGCCTGCGATTTTTCCAGCTCTCAATTGCTTCCCACGAAGCATTTTCATCTCTACCATCAAACGGCTCAAAACCTGCAAGGAGAACTTTTGGTAAATTCTGTGAAGGTGCGTTGTATTTTATATACGCGTTGAAAGCAGCGAG
>CAYLXC010000018.1:12312-16230 GCA_964387865.1 uncultured Gammaproteobacteria bacterium
CTTTTGATCCGCCGGTTGATTGATCGCCTCACAAAATGCATTTGCCTCATCAATGTTTAAAGACGTAGCATTCATGAGATTATCTACAACCACGCTGATGCACGTACGAAAAAGTCCATTTTGGCCTCTCATGGGATCACAAACAGAGTGTTTCGTTTGTGCGTCTAATTCATAGTCCCTTATAATAAAGCCTGCTGCATGGAAATAGCATTCAGATCTATCTTCTTGATTGGGAGCCTTGCCACAAAGTTCGTACGTTTTTATTGGATCAAGCTTTGTGAGTGAGATAAACATGTGTGCTAGTTCTCGCCAGCAAGCAGTTCCCGCTAAACCGGTATAGGTTCTACAAAGTTTCTCTTGGGCAGCTGTTGTTTCGGTCGTAATAGGGATGCGTTGAGCGCCATTATGCATCACCAAATTTTCTCGGGTTATACTTTCCATAAAGACCCCTTTATAACATGCGTATTGCAAATGATCGGGGACTTTGTCGCAAACCTCCATTGCTTGTTGGATATTTCCATCCTTCTCCGAAAGGAGAATATGGCCGGTAATATGGCCACATTCCCCATCGCTCTCATCCCCTATGACGTTTGCCTTTACGATATCACACATTTGTGGTATGGTTTTTTCGTTTAGGCTAAACGTAGGATCATATCGACTTAATCCTTCAAACACCCCATGGATAAATCCTCCCGTGCAATAGTATGCGGGGATCTGCTTGAGGAGTTCCTGCCAAGAATTGGGATTTTTCGCAATTTCCGCGGTGGCTAGTGTATGAGCCGTCGAATGACAATCGCGTTCTTTAGGATTTATCGTCTGCAGTTTGTCAAGCACGGCCAATGTGTACGAGAGTGGATTGCTCCTGGCAAGTTCTCTAAATGCTTGGTTAGAGCAGGTATTCCAACTTTCAGATAAAGAGTCACATTGTTTTACTTCATTACAGGTATCGGAGATTTGCTGCGCTTCTTTTACTATTCTTTCCTCTTGAGCACTATATGCTCGTATTTTGAATAGTTTGTTCATTACAAGATACGCATCGAATGTAAGAAGAAGAGCAAGGAAGAGGAGCAAAAGTTTTCGTTGCGACAACATAGAGATTTCATATCAATAATATCATAATGACAGTGTATTGACAAACCTTATTGACAAACCCTTTCCGATTTATCTACAATGGAATTAATGTCCAAGCAGACCATTGTAATAGGTGTCGCCATTGCTGTTGGCTTCTTTGCTCTTTTTTTACTTCTTCAAAGCTTCGGTATTTTTTCCAAAGCTCCCTTTATCAACGGTGTTGTGCCAAAATCTTCTCCTCCAGGATCTGTCCTCACAGGTTTGGGAATTGCCAAACAAACGGCTCTTTTTTTGGATAAGTCACTACAGGAAGATGGAAGTATCAATGAAGAATACCTGTGCGTTGATAACACATGTAGGCACAACCCGCAAGAGACTGGCAGCTCTATTGGCTATGTAGCCCAAGCTTACTACGCATTATTCCAAAAAACAGGAGAAGAAGCGTATAAAGAAAAGGCTTTGAGAATAGCTCGTTTAATCCTCCAAAACTGCACCCAGTTAGAAAGGGTTTGTCATCAAAATATCGCTGGCCTTTATTACCTTTACAAGCAAACAGGGGAAAATGAGTATAAGGAAGCTATCCTCTCGATTAAAGAGAGAATCTATCAGTATTCTTTCCATACGGAAGCTATTATCGGTTGGGAGACGCTCGGAGATGAATTGGCTATACTGTACGAACTAACGGAAGATCCAAAATATAAAAATAGACTAGAACGTATTGCCCAAGATTTTTTAGCAAATAAATACGACCTGGACACCGATGAAAATCCGGTATTTTATCAAGAAGGTGATTTGGTTATACGAACCTATTCTATTCAAATCGCTTGGGATAAATATCTTCAAGCCTTTCGTGTTAGCAAAAATCCTGCATACCTCCAAGCTGCCAAAGGCTTCTTCCGTAAAGCCAATATTGAAGGTCACTTCGAAGACTTTAAGCGCAATACCAATGCGCAGGATATGAATTTCATTTCCGGATTGTTGGATCTGAAAGATGCGTTGGATGACCCAAAAGAGAAAGCGAAATTTGGCGATTTGGTCCACAAGCTTGCGCAGTTGGCATATAGCAACCTTTCGGATAACCCTCAAAATCAAAAATTTAATGGTGACTATGGTTTCCTTTTCAATACAAGGAAGGAAGGGACTAGGAAGCTCACGATACATAGCGGATGGCGGATAAGCCAATATCTACGAATGGCAGATGAAACATTTACGATACATTAGCATGTTTCTTTTACATATACCATCGAGAATACATGTGCTTGCTGTTTTTATAGTGTTCCTTTTTGTTGCTGGTTTGAGTGTGTCTTCAGCGTTTTTGGCAAAAAGTGCTTTCGCCCAACATCATGACTTCGATTTTGATCGCGGCGATTATGGTGAGTGTCGTAATGCGTGTAGATGCGACGTGAATATATTTGCAAACGGGAGTAGTGGATCAATTAGTGTTCCAGCCGGCTCGAGTGTGACAATCTCGTGGACAAGCATAGAGGATGATAATGGAGTGCTTGTAAAGTCAGGTGAGTGGACTGGTTCTGCTCCAGCAAGTGGTTCTCAAATCGTAGGGCCACTGGCCGGTAGGGCACCTCCCTACATCTTTACGCTCGGCTGCCAAGGATTTCCCGGTTGTGCAAACTATAGCAATAGTGTTAGCGTTTTCGTGGTGGGTGCGCCTCCTCCTCCTCCGGGAGGACTGACAGCAAGCTGTCCTGTCCCGGGTACAACAGCTTCCCTTGATTGGGCAGATACTCCCGGGGCAACTTTTTACGCATTGAGGGTAAACAACCAGGCCGATCCATGGGATGGATCTTGTACTTCTCCTGGAGGTGATTTCTGCATTGACAAAACAGTTTCCAATCACACTTTTACAAGCATCGCCGGAGCAGCTTACACCTGGTGGGTTCATTCCTGTAATATATCAGGATGTTCAGCAGCTGCTACTTCAGGCCCTGCCTTTACCTGCACTCTGCCCCCTCCTCCACCTGCTCCTACTGTAACTACATCTCTTACCTGTATTAATCCCGGATACAGCGGATCAGGCTTTACTATATCCTGGACTAACAGTGGAGTTACGTTTGTAGATATTGATACTAAAGACGCAGCTTTTCTACCTCCTTATTACAATAAAGGTGCTTTAAACTTTCTCACCCCAACTTCGGCCTCAGCTCCTGCTGGTTTTAACTACCAGCCACCTCCTGGTCCAACTTTAACATTTAATCCTTCTAGACCTTATCACGTACGAACATTTAATGGAACACGACATAGCTTACCACGTACTTTCATTACCCCTCCTGTTTGTCTTCCTCCCTGGATACAAACTACAGGTGGTGATGTACATTCTAATGAAAAGATTATTACTCCCGGAGGACCATGAAAGGAAATTACAAATTTATAATCATTTTGGCTGTTATAGTGATTGTGGTAATTGCAATTCAAAATCAACAAAAATCAAAATTATCCGCTCCATCTTATTCTTCCTCCCCAAAAGTTTCTACTTCAAACTTAGATCATGAGGAAAATTTTATCCTAAATCCTCCTGATGCAGATGCCCCAAAAATTGCAAAACAAGCTCACGCTCAAGTTGTTTCCAATCTTGCAAAGCAAGCCTCATTTTTGGAAATTAAAGACTGTAAACCAAATCCATTAGTATTAAAGGTAAAAGAAGACATGGATATTGAAATTAGAAATATGGATAATGTAAAAAGAAGAATAATTGTGGATAGTTTACATTACTATGATCTCCCTGCAAATGGAACAATAACCATTACTGCAAAATTTAAATATGGCACCGGGGATTATGGGTATACATGTGATGAAACAGGAATAGTAGGCTTTCTTCATATCACTAAGTAG
>CAYLXC010000018.1:16330-19547 GCA_964387865.1 uncultured Gammaproteobacteria bacterium
GATCATGAATTTTAAACTTATACTGTTGCTTCTCTTTGCTCTTGCAACATTTGTGCTTATTTCCGGCAATTTGCCCGATACTTTGGCTCAAAGTTGCACCACATCCCCCAGGGCTGAAGGCTTAGTTAGTGCCAGGCAGCAAGATCCAACTTCTAAATTTGGATCTTTGGCCGGGGTTTGCATAATTGATCCAAATGCCGCTTTTCGCTCATTCAAAATTCCAACTTATGACTCCTTAAAATCCCTCTATTATGATCAATCAAAACTGCCTGCTTCAGATAAATTCAAAATTACTGGAGACACAGGAGAAGGTGGTCTTTCTACTCAACTTTCCGCTGGTAAGAAGCTAATTTATATTACAGGGAATTTAGGTATGAATAATAATATTTCAGGTTCAAATACAGCTATTGTTTTTATTGATGGTATTTTACTTTTTGGTTCACCCATGACTCAATTTACTTATGGCAACCCTACTAGTGGTATTGTGTTCATAGTTAAAGGAAATGTGATTATAGATACGTCTGTTACAAGAATAGACGCTGTGTTAATTTCTCAAGGTACGATTTATACGGCAGGAGCTGGCTGTAACAGTCCAACCTCTGCCCCTCAACTGACCATAAATGGATCTCTGGTAAGTCTTAATGCAGCAGCACCGATCAGATTTTGTAGAAGTTTAACTGATAATACAATCGCTGCCGAAATAATTAATCATCAAGTAAAAGATCTGGTAATTTTGAGAAATTTGATATTTGATAACCCAATTAAATGGTCAGAAGTAGCAAAGTAGCTACTTCCCAAAATTTCTTTTTTGACTTTGGTACCAAGAAATTGCTTTTTTTAATTCTTCCGCACGAAAATCCGGCCATAATGTTTTTGTAAAGTAAAATTCGCTATATGCTGTTTGCCAAAGTAAAAAATTTGAAAGCCTTGATCTTCCACCTGTTCTTATCAAAAGTTCAGGATCAGGCTGTCCGTTTGTATATAAATGTTTTTCCAAGAGCTTTTCATTTATCCTTTTTACATTAATCCCCTTTTTAACTATTTGTTTAATGGCTTTAATAAGCTCCTTTTTACTCCCGTAATTTAAGGCTATATTTAATTTTATTGATTCATTTTTAATATAAGTTTTCTTTATTTCATTAACAAGTCTTTTTATAGTATCTGGAAGTCCTTGCATTTCCCCTAAAACAGTCACTGAAACCCCATTTTGCATCATTTTTTTTAATTTTTCATGATATCCTTTTCTCATTAAATTAAAAAGCCCAAAAACTTCTCTTTTGGCCCTTTCTTTTATGTTTTCTGTGGAAAGCGCATAAACTGTAACAGCCTTAATTCCCAATTTTTCAGCAGCATCCACAACCTCCTCCAAAGTATCTGCCCCGGCCTCGTGCCCTTTAATATCAGCCAATTTTCGGCTTCTTGCCCACCTTCTGTTACCATCCATGATAATGGCAATATGATTTGGTATATTGTTTTTGTTTACTTTCATATCTCTTCTATCTCATCTGTTGGATAAATCCAAATCTGAGCAATCCTCTGCCTTATGGGATTCTTTCCCTTTCCATCCCTTCCGTCGAATTCAAATAAAGCAATTTGCTGGTATTTCCCAAGCTGAAGCTTACCTCCCTGAAAAGGTATTATAACTGAGGGATGAGAATATAATAAGGCACGAATATGTGCCGCAGCATTATAATCTTCATCTATTTCATCACAGTAGGGATTGTCTTGACAACGGTGTCTATAATCCGAGGTTGGGTGCGAATAATCTTTTTGGGCATGGGTTGACCGTTTATCTTCCGGCACATTTTTGAGAGTGTGGTGCACTATATCATCTATCAAGTTTGGTTCGGCAATTTCCTGGATTACTACTCCCAAAGTTGTGTGTTTTGTATTAACAAATACCACACCATTTCCTGCTTTACTTTTTTTAACCGCCTTTTCTACATCAGAAGTTATATCCTGCAAATAGGTATGCTTTGTTGATGGAAACTTAAGCTCTTTTAAAAAAACTTTCATAGCTAACTTACTCTTTCAACTAAAAAATCGGCCATTTGGGTTAGCATCCTTGATAAGCGATAATCTATTGTTATCTTGGGAATAACCTTTTTAGCCTCTTCTACATATTCTACCTCTTTTTGTCTAGAAAATCTAAGAGAACCGCACTCCTTAAATATTTTTCTTATTTCCAAAAGACCACTCTTACTTAGTTTACCTTTACCATAATATTTATTTAAAATTTCCTTTTGATTTAAATCAGTATGCTCTAAGGCATAAGTTATAAGGAGAGTATTTTTCCCCTCATCTATATCAGAAGTAACTGATTTGCCCACCTTTTTCTCATCCCCAAAAACTCCCAAAATATCATCATGAATTTGAAATGCCATTCCTAAATTCTCCCCAAACAGCCCCAAAAGCCCTAACAGCTTCTTATCTGCTCCGGCTAAGATTGCACCAAGTGCAAGCGGCCCGCAAATTGTATATTGTGCTGTTTTAAGCCTAGAAGTAAGTATAGGATCTTCTTTTTGAATATCCAGAATTTGTCCCACTGTAGTATTAACAACTGTTTTTGAAAATAACCTTAAAGCTTCATTTTTTTCCTTGTTTGGAAATTTGCTTTCGGAAATAATTTTGATTGCCAAAAAGAAACCTAAATCCGCCAAAGTTATTGCTAAAGATGTGCCGCGGTGATCTCCACCGAGGGCTTTAAAGAGTGTGGGTTTACCGCGCCTTATGGGAGACTCATCCATAATATCATCATGAACAAGAATTGAGGTATGAAAAATCTCATAAGCAGCTCCAACTTTAAGTATTCCACCTTCCAGGTGTGAGCTAGCTGTAACACCTGTGACTTCACCTGGAAGGTGAGTCTGTGTCATCTCATATCCCAGTCTCACCAATGTTCCCCTAATTCTTTTCCCACCAGAACATGCTTTAATAAAGGCTTGAGCCAAAGGAATAAGTTTAGGGCTTATCTTACCAACTTCTTTCTCCCACTCATCCAGAATCTTGGAGATCTCCTTATCCAGAATCTTGGCAGTTTCATTAAGATACCTTTTAAAATCCATGTTTGACAAAGACCGATAGATTATATATCATTTGAATCTAAAATGGAAAGATTACAGCCACCTCTCAGTGATGAGGAGATTATAGCTTTTAGAGAGTGGCTTATAGAGCGTCAGTCACCAAGAAGGATTATTCTGGGTATCACAGGTGCAAG
>CAYLXC010000019.1:0-17348 GCA_964387865.1 uncultured Gammaproteobacteria bacterium
TTGATCACTTTGAGGATAAATTGAAAGTTTCTGTTATTGAAGCTAATTTTCTGGAAAAGTAAGGATTTCTTTTAATAAAGCGAATGGATCTTCTTCTCCCTCTGGTTGCTCATTTATAAACTTTCCATCTGATATTCTCACAAGAATATATGGCGCGATCCCGTCTCCCCCCGCTAGCATATAAACAGGTTTTCTAATGCAAGGTTCTGGATAATCTTCTTGAGGGTAATACTCAAAAAGTACTGCCCTAACACGAATTCCTTCAGGAAGGTCGATATAACGACCGGCAACTTGGATGGTTCTTCCCATGGGTATACTTTGTAAAGGAATACACTCTGAAGCTTGAGCAGGGTGGGTTGCTTGTATTAAGATTTCTGCGGCAGCTATGGCTACAGCACTTATTCGGTAAAGAAAACTTCCACGTTCAGGCATATTAAATCAAATTTTCTATATCTATCTCCAATACGGCCACTCTTTCTTCTATTCCAAAATTATTTAAAAATCTCGGGTGGACTTCGGTCAGGCCACCTATTACTTTTCCCGCTTCGCCCGCGAAGCGAGGCGAGCCACCTGCTTCTACTGTCGCAAATCTGGTTGGGTGAAAAATTGTTTCGAGCTCTTTAATCATACCTTCAAGTTTTAGCTTGCAACCTGGAAGGTTGCTGCCTAAATATTGGAAAATAGAAATCAGTTCTTCAACAGGATTTTCAGTCCCATTCATTAAAGCAATTGCCAGTCTGTAACTTTCTTTTGGTAAGCCAACTTTTTGCGGCATATAGATTTTCCCAACCTCGAATATCCCAATATCCTTGTATCCCTGCCTCATGTTCCTTCCAACTATCTCCACTAAATTTGGCCAGATAAATTCCCTTAAATATTCAGTTTCAGAAGAAATTGGATTAGCTACTCTAATTATGTTTTCTTTATTAGATTCATTAAAACCTAAAGCATTTAAAACCTGGGTTGAGTAAAAAGAATATGTCTGGACTTCTGTTAACCCTACATCTGCCAAAGACTTTTTAAGATCATAAATAAAATTCGGAAGAGTTTGGTCTAACTTTTCTGGCAAATCACCAATTAATGGTTTCCCCTCAATTTTTTCATACCCATAAATTCTTGCAACTTCTTCTATCAAATCCTCCTCAATATTTACATCTAGCCTCCAATAAGGAACTGTTACCTCCCAGGAATTTGTGCCTACACCCTTGGGGTGCAAACCTAAACTCTTCAGGGATTTTTCCACATCTTCCGCTGGAATTTCAACACCAAGTAAAGAGTTAATTTTTTTCTGGGTAAGCTGAACGGTTTTTGGCTTATCTTTCGGGTCTCCTACTAAAGTGATGGCTGTCAATTTTCCACCCAATTCTTCATACATTTTTATAGCAGCAGATAGTGCCTGTAAAAGATTAGTTTTTGTAAGTCCATGCTGGAATCTTTTAGAGGCCTCTGAATGCAAGCCAAGTCTTTGGGCAGTTTTCCTAATAGATACAGGATCAAATATAGCAGCTTCAAGTAATATTGTGTTTGTAGAATCAGAAACCTCACTATCTTTACCACCCATCACGCCGGCAATCCCTAAAGCATTTAATGGATCTGCAATTAATAAATCAGTAGTTTCCAAATCCCTTGTTTTCCCATCCAAAGTTGTAATCCTCTCACCCTTTCTAGCAGTTCTAACAATAATAGTTTCATCTTTTACGCCTCTAGCATCGAATGCATGCATTGGCTGTCCAAATTCAAGCATAATCAGATTTGTCACATCAGCAATATTGTTAACAGATCTGACTCCACAATCAGCAAGCCTCTTAACCCATTCATTGCCGGAGTTTCCGACCCTAAGTCCTTCAATCTTGGCAACGCAATAAACAGGGCAGAGATTTGGATTTTCCACTGTAACTGGAGATTCTGGCAAATCAAATTTTGGGGTCTCATTATTCTCAAAAATTACTTTGGAATTTGTAATGGAAGCGACTTCTCTTGCTACCCCTCTTAAAGCAAGTAAATCTCCTCTGTTGTAAGTTAAATCAAGCTCCAAGAAGTCATCAGTTGTTTGTTTAACTCCGATTGACATTAAGGAGAGCTTTTCAGCAAGCTCTTTGGGTGACAAATTATGATCAACAAGTTCCTTAAGCCATGATAATGAAACTTTCATGTTCTAATATTTTTCCAAAAACTTCAGATCTCCTTCCAAAAAGTATCTTATATCTTCAATTTCATGCTTAATCATAAGCATCCTGTCAGGTCCGAACCCCCAGGCCAAACCTGTATATTTTTTAGGATCAAGCCCGGTTGCTTTAAAAACATTTGGGTGAATCATTCCAGCCCCTGCAATTTCAAACCATCCGGTCCCGGAGCAAATCTTGCATCCTTTTCCATGACAAAAAACACAAAGGCAATCAATACCTACCCCTGGTTCAACAAAAGGATAATATTTAGGCCTGAAGCGCGATTTTGCTTCTTTTCCCAAAATCCCCTGCAAAAGATAATCTGACAAATATTTTAAATTTGTCATGGAAATTTCCTCCCCAACCTTTCCCACAACAGCAATTTCAAATTGATTAAATGTATGAGAATGCCTTGCATCCAAAGCCTCATACCGGAAACATCTGTCAAAACTCATGGCCCTTATCGGAGTTCCCCCTTTTTCCATAAGACGCGGCCAAAAGTTGGATGTATGAGTTCTTAAAAGTAGAGATCCAGGCTCTAGCTTCAAGTTTCTAGTATCCAGGTATAATGTATCCCACATGTCGCGGGAGGGGTGGTCTTTAGGGATATTTAAGTCCTCAAAATTATATTTATCTAATTCAATATGGGGCGCATCAAATTGTTCAAAACCTAATTTTTCAAATAGGTCTATAATTTCTTTTTTAAATTGAGTGGATAAATGTAAATGTCCCTGTCTTTTATTAGCCTTCCACGCACGCAAGGCGTCCCCTGGGAGCGTAAGTTTTTCTTGGGATAATTTTTTATAATTTTCTTCCCTAACTTCCTTGCGGCGCCTTTCAATAGTATCTTCCAAATTCTTCTTTGTAGAATTAAACAAGGGTCCGACCCTGGACAATTCGGTCTTCTGAAGGTTTGAGAATTCTTTTGGAAGTGAAGTAATTTCACCCTTTTTCCCAAAAAGCTCCAAAAAAACCTCATCCAGCTCCTTTAAACTTTTAGCTTTTTGAATTTTTTCTAAATATTCTCTTTGTATTTTGGAAATTTTCTCTTCCACAGCCTTGATTCTAACATATTACTGGCCTAACAGTTTATTAGATGCATCTCGCATAACAGCATAGCGACCTTGTTGAAACGCTGTATCCAAAAGCAAAACAATGCCCAAAACGGTATCAAATGGTGCAGGTAATTGTTGTGAATAAGTTCCAAGATCGGGTGGTGTTAATGGAACATCTCTTAGTTCTTCTTCCAACGTACTAAAGATATGACTAACAACAGAATCTGTTTGTGGTTTTTCTAATACTCGCTCCGTATAAACCTTCATCAGCAAATTGTTATAGAATTCTTCATTGGTTGTCAAGGCTTCAGCAAGTAAATCTTCATAACCGCTTGATTTTAGAAGTTCAATTGAACGTTCGCCAATCTGAATAAGTTTGGTTGATCTTGATTTAGACTCTACGTCTGTTTCCCCATCAGGTGCGAACCGGTTTTGTTCAAAATCATGAATTAATATATCTGCCAATGCGAAGGGTGATATTTCGGGAGAATCCGACTCTTGCATAATTCTATTTGACTTCAGCTACTACCTTTTTAAAATCCTCCGGGTGGTTTACTGCCAAGTCTGCCAGGATTTTGCGGTCCAACTTTATGTTTTTAGTTTGGAGTCCGTGGATAAATTTAGAATAGCTTAAACCCTCTGTTCTGACTGCTGCATTAAGTTGGATAATCCAAAGCCTTCTCATATCCCTTTTCCTCAACTTTCTTCCTGCAAAAGCGTATTCTCCCGCATGCAAAAGAGCTGATTTTGCCTCTCTGACAAGTTTTCCCCTGCCTCCCCTAAAGCCTTTTGTCAGCTCATGCAGTTTTTTATGCTTTCTATGTGATGTGACACCTCGCTTAATTCTAGCCATGTCCCCTTACTTTTCCTCCTTTTTTAAATACATTTACAAACTTCCCCCAGCCTCCGGCCCTATTAGTTCTGGCATAGGCCTTATTAGCATAATCAGCTGAACCCGACTTTTTTGTTTGTCTGAATGTTTTTGTTTCTCTGCCCACGTTTTAGCCTCCTATTAAGCCCTTAAACTTTCTTGATTCTCCCTTAAAATACTCATAGCCTTTATGATGTCTTTCTAAAGCACTTTTGGATTTTTTAGATGTGTGAGTACCAACACCTAATTGATGCCTTCTTAAGATTTTACCCCTGGACGTTATTTTGATTCTTTTCAATATGGATTTTTTCGTTTTCATCTTGCCCATCTTTTTTTCCTCCTCTTGATTTTGTAACTATCAAAGATAATCTTCTTCCTTCAAACCTTGGTTCTCTTTCAACAGCTGCCTGATCTCCTAACAAATTTAAGGTATTCTGTAAAACTTTATGGCCCAGTTCCGGGTGAGCCATCTCCCTCCCCTTAAATTTAACTGTTAGCTTAACTTTATACCCTTCATTTAAAAACTCTTTAGTCCTGTCTAATCTAACTAACAAATCATGCTCAGCAATTCTGGGGGACAGCCAAAGCTCTTTTAATCCTCCCTCAGAACTTTTCCTAGATCCCCTTTCCTTCTTACCCTCCTCATACCTGAATTTTTGGAAATTAAAAATTCTTGCAACAGGAGGGTCAGCTTGAGAGGCAATTTCTATCAAATCCAAATTAAGCTCCTTGGCTTTTGCCAATGCTTCATTTCTTGTTAAGATCCCCAGTTGATTTCCTTCAGGATCAATAACCCTAAGCTTGGACGACTGAATATGCTCGTTTAAGCGATAGAATTTGGCCAGTTAACGAGCCCTCCTCATAATCGTATCGATAGTAACATAATTATAACTTAGATTCAATGTCTTTTTTTATTTTATTTAAAAATGCCTCAACTTTCATAGCGGCCAAGTTTTCTCCATCTCTGGTTCTGACTGAAACTTGGTTTACCTGTTCCTCTCTATCCCCAACTATTAACATGTAAGGAACTTTTTGTTCTGTCGCATCCCTTATTTTTGCTTGCATGGTTTCTGCCCTTTCGTCAACATCAACTCTTATGCCCCCCAGTTCACCAGCAACTTTCTTGGCATATTCATTATTTCTTTCAGTAATGGGGATGATAACAACTTGAACAGGTGAAAGCCAAATTGGAAAAGCACCTTGAAAATGTTCTGTTAAAATTGCAATAAATCTTTCAAATGATCCAAAAATTGCCCTGTGAATCATGACTGGCCTTTGCTTCCCTCCCTTTTCATCAACGTATTCTAATTTGAATGCTTCAGGTTGGTGAAAATCCAGCTGGACTGTTGCAAGCTGCCAATCCCTTCCTTGGGAATCCTTAATATGTACATCAATTTTTGGGCCATAAAATGCCCCATCCCCCATTTTATCCCCAGCATTAATACCCTTTTTCTTTATAGCTTCTGCCAGCTCTTTCTCAGCTCTGTCCCAATTTTCATCAAATCCGGCTCTAACTTCCGGCCTTGTTGCAAGCCTGAATTCATATTCAAAACCAAAACTTTTGTAAAATTCTATCATCATGTCTAAAATATTTGAAACCTCATCAAATATTTGGTCCTCCCTAGCATAGATGTGAGCATCATCCATGGTAAGCTGCCTTACCCTTAAAAGTCCGTTCACTTCCCCGGATTTTTCTCTTCTATGTAATCTTCCAATTTCAGATAATCTCAAGGGTAATTCCCTGTACGATCTAGGTCTAAACCTATAAAGTATTGTGGATTCAGGGCAATTCATTGGTTTTAGGGTATAAGTTTGCGGATTGGAACCATCTGCTTCATCAGAAAACTCCAGATTATACATATTATGTTCACCAAATTTTTCCCAGTGGCCGGATTGCTTAAATATTTCACTTTTAACCATAATTGGTGTGGAAGTTTCCAAATATCCGGCTTCTTCAGTTAACTTTCTAATATATTTTTCAAGCTCTTTAAAAATAACCATCCCTTTTGGAAGCCAAAAGGGAGCACCGGGTGCTGTTTCATCTGTGAAAAACAGCTCCTGTTTTTGTCCAATCTGTTTATGATCTTTAAGATTTGTGTTCATCTGTATGGCAGGGGTTCGGGCAGTTTAAATACATCAAAAAATCCAAACAAGCCTAAAAAATAACCAATAATTGCAACAACAATGGATGCTCCTACAACAGTTCCAAATCCCCATGCCAATCCTCCCAAAAAGTTATAAAGAATAATTTGTCTTTTTCTAAGATTCATATTAGCAGATAAATGTTTTTCTATTTGCGGTGTCACAAAATAATATTATCATAATAATTGGTGGGCGATACAGGGATCGAACCTGTGACCTTCTCAACGTCAATGAGACGCTCTACCAGCTGAGCTAACCGCCCACAAAAAAGATTTTAGTTTAAATGGAATAGATATTCAAGAAGTTTAACCTACTGCTGCTCCACTTGCGGAAGAAAGTGAAGCTGTTCCACTTCCTAATTGGCCTTTAGCACCCTCAAATTGGGTTTCTAAAGCATTTGCTTGTTTAGCTGGACTTGGAATTGGAATATTTACTACCTTTTCTTCCTGTTTATTATTTAAATCCATTAAAGAACTTCTTATGTTGGCAATTGAGTAAGCGTTGCTCGTATGTTCTCTTCTTAAGCCCACTTGGTGTCCTAAGAGCTCATTTCTTTCTTCTGTTCCCATAGTTGCAGCTTGAACTGTTAACTCATCAATTTCTGCCTTAGGTTCAGCAAATTGGATGTTTTGTAAATCAGCTGTCAGCTTTGCAAAAAATTCTCTTTTTCTGTTCAATTCGGAGGCTTCGTTTTGTTCTTCTTTTAAAAGCTCAGGCGTTTTGACTGTATCGGGAGTTTTACCTCTTCCCTCCTGGAAATCTTTAAAGTTTCCCCTCATGTCAAGTCCAAACGTTTGTTGGGCTGTTTCTTTCACAGCCTCACCTATAGTTCTTACTGTATTTTCTGCCTGCTCCCACAAAGCCTCGGGAGATACAGGTAGTCCTAATGGATCTACAAGATTAGTAAGCGAAAATTTCATAGGGTTATTAGGTATGTATTATACACCGGTTGTTCAATATCTTCAACTTCCATACAAGATGTTGTGCCGGGGACAGGAGTTGAACCTGCACGTCCTTACGGACACATGATCCTAAATCATGCGCGTATACCATTCCGCCACCCCGGCGTGGTATACATTATACTACGCAAATTTTTGGATGGCGAACTTGTGAGCTTGGGATTCTAGGGAATCATCCAAATTATGTAGATCTATATCTTCACCATATTTAACTTCCAAAGCCTTCTGGATTAGCCAATCAGTAAGGTGGGGATTTTTGGGAAGCAAGCTTCCATGCATGTAACATCCTATGGCATTTTTGTAAATGCATCCCTCTGTTTTGTCTTCACCGTTGTTTCCAAAACCACTGACTACCTGGCCAAGTGGCTGTGCCCCGGGCCTCAAGTATGTTTTTCCGGAGTGGTTTTCAAAGCCAACAAGATTGGTAGGTGGTAGATTGTAGATGGTAGTATGGATGATTATGTTGCCTATCATGCGGCTATCGCTGGCCACAGTGTATGCTGGAAACAAACCTACTCCAGGCAGTTTTGGTCCTCTGTGAGGCTTATAATATTCTCCTAAAAGTTGGTATCCCCCACAAATTGCTAAAAGCGGCACCCCCCTTTCTATTTCTTGTTTTATTATTTTTCCCTTACTACTTACTACCAAATCCCTAGCTACCAATTCCTGCTGTTGATCCTGTCCTCCTCCAAAAAAATATAAATCAATTTGCGTTCCCACTTGACGAGTGGGAATACAATCTCCAATTGAGATATTCTTAACTTCAACATCAATCCCTCTCCACTCAGCCCGCTTTTTTAGAGCAATAATATTCCCTGTATCTCCATAAATATTCATTAAATCAGGGTATAGATAGCCAATGATGAGTTGCATGGTACCTGTTTTAGTGAAGAAAATGAATTCCTCTTCGAATATCTCTTACAATATCAAACACTAGATTCCTGCCAAAATAGAGTGCTCCAGGTGCAGCCAGAGCCATGGTTCCCACCCCTATGCCTCTCAGGTCAGGATAAGTCGGGGATTCCGAAAATATCCAAAACACTAGATATAAAGCTCCTCCAAGTGCAAACGTACCAATAGACGTTAATGCTAATATTTCTTCATGATCTCTATTCATACGCATAGTAAATGGTCTGGCAAATTTTGTCTCTTTCCGTCCTAGCTGTTCTTGATTAGGACTCACAGGTGGCTCATTATCAATTCTCATCAATTTTCCTCCCAGTAATTTCCTTTAACTCTTATTTTAGCCAAAATTTTTTGAATTTCAAGCATGGCAGTATAGGTTGGGAGGATGTAAAGCGTGCCTTTTAGGCCTTTTATGGCCTGCTTGAGGGCATTTTGCAGGCTCGGTTCAACTTGAATGTATTTTCGATCAAATCCCGCATATTTTAGCCTCACAGCCAAATCATAAGCCCTTGTGCCGGAACAAATTATTGAATAGTCCCTCGACTTCGCTCGGGACGAATTTCTCAATTCTTCGAAATTCGCATCCCATATCCAGGAAACATCTGTTCCATCAGCCAAATTATCGTTTAAAGCTATAAGCAGCCTGTCTTTAGGTTTAAGTTGTGGAGCAATAGTTTCAAATACCTGGGTTGCCCCTGCAGGATTCTTAATCAAAAAGATGTATCCGTCATTTTTACGCTTCAACCTTCCAGGTTGCAGGCTAAACTTTTCGACTCTACCAAAGGCCGGCTGGAAGTTTTTAAGCGATTCAGTTAATCGGGGAATCGGCATATTTAGATGATATGCACAAGACAAGGCTGCAATCGCATCATAAATGTGGTAAATGCCGGGAAGAGGAAGATTTACGATTAATGATTTATGATTTATGAAAAGTTCAAACCGCGTTCCATCTAAACCTCTTAATTTAATATTCTTAGCTTCAAAATCAAGCTTGTGATTGGATTTTTCCTTTTCTATGGATTCACCAATTATTTTATAATTTTCAGCACCAAAAGTCTCTGTTTTTCCCTTGAAGCACTCCTTCAGTTTTAAAGTATTTACATCATCCCCATTAACTAAAACAGTTGTACTCTTTGGCAATGATTTCAAAGTTGCACACCACCTTTTGATAACACTATCCACTTCCCCATATCTATCCAACTGGTCCCTGAAAACATTTAAAAAAACCACAATATCAGGCTTGATTTTGTGGACTACAGAATTAAAAGCAGCTTCATCTAACTCCCAGATGCCCAGATCAAATGAAAGGGTAAAGGGTAAAGGGTAAAGGGTAAAGCGGGAAATAAGAGTTGAGGCAATGCCTCGCTCTAGGTTTGATCCTGTATGGTTTCTTATAACTTTTAATCCAGCTTCTTGTGCGAAATGAGCAAGCATCCTGGCTGTTGTAGTTTTTCCGTTTGTGCCTGTTATAACAACATGACGTGGTATTTTTTTGGAAAGTCCTTCAACAAGCTCAGGATCAATTCGCAAAGCGAATAGACCAGGAGCAGCACTTCCCCCGCCAATTTTAAGGTATCTGGAAAGATAAGCAATTATTTTTCCCACAAGAACTGCAATAAAAGGAAGCATTGGGGAATTATACCCTAAACTTATTACTTTAATTCTGTTTGAGCTGAGGTAACCGCAACTTTTGTATTAGGAATAACTACTTCAGAAATCTGTTCATTTGATAAAGAATCAGATTCGTCAGAAAAATTTTGCATATCGTTCATAAAATATGTGACTTTCCATCCCCAATGAGGTGAAGCAGCATAAATTCTATTCATGGCATGAGGGGTTGTTAATCCCTTGTTAACATAATTTTCTCTCAAACCTTTGGAAACAGTAAAAATTCCATCTCTCCAGGATTTGAAATATAGAGCATTTTTGCCATAAACTCCCCATCCCCAGCCGTTATAGCCTCCGGGTATAAATTTACCAAAAGTTGATTCAACACCTGAGATTGCGGCAACAAGCCTCCAGTCCAAATTATAAGTGTTGGATGCATCAATAAAATCCTGAGCATTGAATTGTAAAGGTGAGTTGTGCTTTGCCAAATAAGCTGCTAAAACTTCAGCTCTAGGATCAACCCTTACTGCACTTATAGTCTCATCCAATGCCTCCCTTTCTACCTTTTCGAAAGAAACGGGTTTTGTGGTAGATATAAGGAGAAGAATTAGGATTGCAAGCACAGAAAATAGTATTTTATTTGTTTTATTCATAAAAAGAATAAACCCGTACCAATTGGTACAGGTTTAAGACCGATAGTATATCAAATATTGGCTAAAATGTCAACCACGTTCATGTAAACTACGTTCGTGTAAACCGAATCGTAGTAAACTGAACGTGGTCAAGTTATTTTAGCTCTTCCATGAAGCTGGAGACCCCTTTGGCCCAGCTTCCACCTTTTGCTAAAGAAGGTGGAGTATATTTTGTCATGATTTCATACGGTGTATCCAGACCCTTATTCAAATAATCTTCCCTTAAAGCCTTCCCAACCCTTTCAATTCCCTCTTCCCATGATGAAAACCTAACAACTGAATCCCCATAAATACCAAACCCGAAAGGATTATAAGAGTTTGATATAATTTTTTTGCCACCGTTAGACTCCTGCATAGAAATTGCAGGTAAAAGCCTCCAATCCAAATAATATTTATCAGCAACCTGAATAAAATACTCACTATAAATTAAAAGAGAAGATTTATAGCCTAAGAAAAAATTTTCTACAATTTTTGCCCGTGCATCCGATGTTATAATTTTTTCGGAAGTTTCACTGTTGGTTTGGGGAAGGGCAGCATATAATGTAAAATCATAATTTATGGGTATTACAACTTTCTCTGGGGATATATAAACTATTGTTATGCTTGCCAAAACTAGGGTTGTAAGGACCGTTCCAAACCAGCTAAAAACCAACCACAAATTATACTGAGGTTTAGTATTATCCATCTGCTCCAAAAGTTAATTTACACTAACTGAAATCTTTAAAAAATTCAACCCCTAAATTTCAAGTACGGCTTTTGCTAATCTTTCCGGCTCATGCCTGAATAAATGTTCCCTTATATGATACACGGCCATTTCTTTCTTTATAATTTTAATTTCCGGAGCAATTTTTTTAACAGTCTCCGCATCTACTTTCACTGGCTTTTGCCTGTCTTTTTTATAAACTTTAACAATTTCCGGATCCAAATTATCAGCATTTACAATCATAAAGTTTATCCTGTCTTGATCCCCCATATAATAAGTAAAAGCTTTTAAATAATCCGAGGCTTTAAAATAATCTGTTTCCCCCTTTTTAGTCATCAAATTCAATATTAAAATCACAATTGCTCTTGACTGTTCTATTGCTTCTTTTACCCCGCTCACCAAAAGATGCGGCAAAACGCTAGTATATAGATCTCCTGCTGAAAAAATTATTTTATTTGCCTCAATTATGGACTGAATAACTTCAGGATTTGGATCAGCATTTGTCTCGAAATAAATTCTATTAATTTTTATTTTAGGATTAAAATCCTTGTTACCGCTCCTCAAGTCTATATTTGATTCACCCTCAACTTCCTCTCCACCCTCTAGTTTTGCTATTAAATTTAGCTCAGAAATAGAGACTGGTAGAATTCTTGCTTTTATTCTAAAAAGAAGCCTTTCTGCGTCAACCCCTCTGTCAGGACCTTTATAAATTTGTTCAAGTCTTGCAGCAATTAAATTACCCATGCTGTGCCCTTTTAATAGGCCTTTAACTTCAATCATCCGATCGTCAAAAAGCTTTTGGGCAACTTGCCTCTGTTTGGGGTCTTCCATTAAAGCAAGGAGGCACTGTCTTATATCCCCCGGAGGTATAACCCCAAGTTCAGTTCTTAATCTTCCGGAGGATCCTCCGGAGTCCCATGTTCCAACAACAGCTGTAATCATCTCCGGCTGATTAAGCTCAACAAGCCCTCTAAGCAAAGAAAAATGCCCTGTTCCCCCGCCAAAAGTGACAATCTTTTGCTTAAATGGATAAGTTTTATCAGCCATTTCAGGAAATTATACCATTTATCTTATTTGTCATTCTGAGCGAAAGCGAAGAATCTATTTAAATGATAAAATACTTAAAGTTTAAGCCCAGGTGGTGAAACGGTATACACGTAACGTTCAGAACGTTATGCCAGCAATGGCGTGGAGGTTCAAATCCTCTCCTGGGCACTGATATTCGTTTAACTTAACTCGCTTCGCTTCGTTAAGTTGCACTTCATCAGTGCAAGCACTTAATGTACAATTTATTAAGAATATCAGTCCTATCGAAGCACTCTTCAGCGAAGTGTAACGAGCTGAAGTAAGCGAATGATAGGACAATAAAATGTATTACATTTACATCTTAAAAAGCGAAAAGGATGGAAAATACTATACAGGTTACAGTAGTGATTTGAGAAAAAGGTTAAAAGATCATCAATCTGGAAATGTAGAATCAACTAAAAATAGAAGACCTCTGGAATTAATTTACTATGAAGCATACAAAGAAAAGGCTCAAGCTTTAAGAAGAGAAAAATTTCTTAAAAATACTAAAGGTAAATTACAATTAAGAAAACAGCTTGCCTAAAAAAGTTCAACCTAAATCCTTTGTAAAGAACCTATAATGTTATGAACCTCTTCTTCTGGTAAATGATTCGTGAAATGCATTATTGGTATTTCTTATTGCTTGACGCAGATTTGCGGGTCTAAGGGTATCAGGTAAATCTCCCGTTTCTGGTAATAACTTGGGTAATCCATCTCCAAAAACAATATCTTCAACCTTAACCTCGGGGTTAATATGTCCCCATGGAATATGAACAAAATAATAACGAATTTCAGAAGCAACATCATAAATGCTATAAATATAGGGTTGTTCAGATGCCTTTAACCTGCGCATAAGATCCAAATGTTCTTCGACTGTTTCTCTAGGAGTAATTCTTGAGCCTTTATATTGACCACTTTCTACTGTATAAATCATTCCAGAAGAATCAACTCCTGCATTCTGTAATGATTCCTTCTTGTTTTCTACAGATAAACTTCCACCATGAAGAGTGATTCCATTCGTGTTCACAACGTTGTAATAACCTCCTCCATAATCCTGCATCATCGTTGCCGCTAAATCACCAGTAGATATGAGTGGGGAATTCAGTGATTGTTCTGGGGTAGTGCCGGGGTGTACATGTATGAAAACATTCTGATTAAAAGAGCTTCTTCTCTCTCCGTTGAATACTGATCTCTCTGACCCACGTAGATATTCCAAATTAGGAGTATCACTTTCTGAGTTCCGACTTATCAACATCCCATATTCCCGATTATCCTGCTCTGTAGCGCGGATCATATCTCCTAAATCAGCCCAGGTGGGAGAACGTCTTTCCTGACCCATTGATCTTCTATCTATCCAAGGTTCCCTATCTGATTTATTAAATGGATTTGTATGTGTTCCTAATTCTGGATCAACTTTTCTAAAAACTGCCTCAAACCTTGATATTCTTTCATGATCTTCAGGAGTAAGTTCTTTAAGATGTTGGTAGTATTCGACTAGATTCTGCATATGATGAAAATCTAATTTAGATGCCAACTCAGCAAATTTGCCTAAAACAGTTTGATAATTAGTTCCTGCATGGGCAAGGGCAGCGGGAATAGTTTCTCCAACAAGTAAGGCCGCATCTGCTAGTTTACTATTCCGGTGTTGCAGTAATAATTCATCTTCTTCAATAGGTCGTAAGTATCTCCTTTCATCTTGTCTGAGGTGCCCAATGATTCGGGAACCGAGTTGAAAAACCCCAATTATATTTTCAGCTGTTGCCAAATTACCTAACCGATCTATCATATTAGCCGGAAAACCTGCTAGGAATCTATCCAACTTACCAAAATCAGACGTTTCATCATTTAACTTTTTGGTATATAAGTTGGAGGCAATATCTTGGATAAAAATATTAGCTGCTTCTAGTATTTGGGCTTGCTCAGATTCTTTGGGAAAATGTTCTTTTAAGGTGGTTTGGGTAAAAGTTAATGCAGTTTCAGCATTGAATTCCTTTTGTCTATCACCATATCTTCCATGTAATCCTCCTTCGTAAGCCTTTAATCCTTCAGCAGGAATTAAAGTATCGAATTCGGAGTATAACATACCTAGATTGTTCAATTGACCTTTAAGATCTTGAGAGGGAACTACTTCACCTGTTTCCAAACCATGGTTATCCATATTAAATTTAGTATAGCACTTCTTCTTCAGCTTGATATGTTTCCATTAATCTCCTAAAATGAGCTATAATTTGGATGAATTCTAGATCGGAGAGGTGTTCAAGATAAAATGCCTCTTCTGCACAATTTCTTGTTACTCCTTAGACTGTTTCGGGGAGTGGCTCAAGTTCTAATTCAGGAGGAACATTAACTTTGGCCTTCTTCTCAAGTGTCTTCACCCTCATTCCAGTTTTTCTAATATTTGCGTCATTAATTTTATACATGTCAGCATATCCCTTAACAGTACCTTCAAGTTCTATTATTGCCGCCGTATTAGCATCTAACCTCCGATTAATTGCTGCAAGGCCAGTATCAGGATTATTAAGTGTAGATTCAATGCCATCCAACCTATGATTAACAGGATCAACAGCCTGTTTTATAGCGCTTTCGATAATAGTTTTTAACTTATTTTCATCCACGTACTGATAATAATCTTTCTAATTCGAAAAAACAAGATTTAATTCTTAGTTTTAGAAGAATGTTCTTTTAGCCATTTAGAGATTTGTTCAACTGTATAATCCTGATTGTGTGCTCTTCTCGTAAACTTAACAGCCTCTTTTCTTCTGAATTCAACTTTCCATCTGTTATATTCTAAAAATAAAACAGCACTAAAAAGTGATGTCCTTTTATTCCCATCTAAAAATGGATGATTGTTAATTATTGAATGAAAAAGTGCAGCGGCTTTATCAAAAATACTCTTATATGCATCTTGAAAAGCAACTGACATTTGTGGTCTTCCAACAGCAATCCTCAATAAGTTTAAATCCCTAACACCATGCAGTCCACCATATTGGGAAACCATCTCTTCATTGACAGCGATAACTTCACCCTCGGTAAGAAACTTAACTACACTTTTGCCAGATCTTGCCATACTCCTGCGTATTTTCTGGACAGTTTCTTAATAAGCTTTGCCACATTAGGATCAATATCTGTTGGTTTTCTTCCTTCTCTTTTTGTGGTAAGGAGTAGACCTTCTTCGGTTTGTCTCCACTCAATTTTAGACCCGTCCCTGATGCTTAACTGATGAGCATAGGCTTTCGGGACTGTTACAGCTATGGAGTTACCATTCTTAAATACTTTTCTCACGTTTTGAATCCTTTCAAAAGGCAAGGTTCTGACGGCTGAGCAGTATAATTTTACAAACTGCGAAGACGTCAGGTCCTTATAATAATAATTGTACTGACAATGTACAGACATTGTCAAGTAACAATTAAGCTGGTAAACCACAATCATGTTAACTGATTGTGGTAAAATGGAGCGGAATGCGGACGTGGTGAAATGGTAGACGCTTTAATCTTGAGATATGATATACTGAATTTGTGAACTGGAGTTCGGATTTTGCATACGCAGTGGGTCTGATTACTACTGATGGTAATTTATCCAAGGATGGGAGGCACTTAGATTTTACTTCTAAGGATATAGAGCAAATCGAAAACTTTCGAAGGATTCTTAAATTAACTAATAAAATAGGCCTTAAATCTAGCGGTTTTTCTAACAAGAGATATTTCAGAGTGCAATTTGGGAATGTAAAACTTTATAAATTCTTATTGAGTATTGGACTAACTCCCAATAAGTCAAAAACAATGAGTAAAATTGTAATTCCAGATAGATTTTTTCGTGATTTTTTAAGAGGCCATTTAGATGGTGATGGATATAATTATTCCTACTGGGATCCCAGATGGAAAAGTAGCTTCATGTTATACACTGGTTTTGTGTCAGCTAGTTTAGTCCACTTAGAGTGGTTAAATAGCGAAATAGAAAGGTTGTATAAATTGAAAGGTAGGATAAAATTTGGAAGAAGGGCATATCAATTAAAATTTGCTAAATATGCTTCTGTAAAATTATTAGCAAAGATATATTACAAGAAGGATTTAATTTGTCTTACTAGGAAAAGGTTTAAAATTGAAGGAGCATTGGATATAATACGTAAGGAAGCCGGGGTGCTGAAATTGGTAAACAGACTACCTTGAGGTGGTAGCGTCCGAAAGGATTTGCAGGTTCAACTCCTGTCCCCGGCACCATGAGGGTTTTTTTATTTTTTCTTTGAGATTAGCTTGATTTATCAAGCTAATCTTAGGTTCAACTCCTTTATAGGTTGCAAACCCTTAGCAATCTTTATAAAAAACTACTTGTCTTTCGGCTGTGCGTCGAATTCATTTTGGAATTTTTCCATCCATTGTTTAACTGCTTCTGGGTCATTCATGTTTTGTTTCATAGCCTCCATAACTTTAATATGGTTTTGATCTCCCTTAGCAGCCATTTCCATTCCGTGATTTTGACTATTCTTTATCATTTCTTCAGCAGATTCACCATGGATAAGTGCATCACACGGTCCGTATAGTTGTTTACATGTCATTGTCTTCATTTAAATCACCTCCCCCTTGTAGTTTATAGATTATACTTTATAGGGCAAGTGCTATTAAACATGCGATTGCGACTGAGGAGCAGGATTTGATAGGATGAGAGACATGGAGTGGGATATTTCCTTTAAAGGGACTGTACAAAAATTCTCTGACGATGGAGGCTGGGTATACGTGGCGGTGCCTAAAAAACATAAGATTTACTTGCAACAACAGAGGGGTGCTTGGGGGATGTATCCGATTACAGCACATGTTGGTAAAACGACTTGGCAAACCAAACTTATGATGAAAAAAGGTGGTGATTTTTTTGTGGCTCTTAAGCTAGCTATTCGAAATAAAGAAAAAATTGCTATAGGTTATAGTGTCACAGTTTCAATTAAGCTGAGGTAAAAATGGAAACTGTTTTAGTTCGAGATAATCTTTGAGCTGTTTTAGCTGAAAAGCAAGTAGTTCAATTTGTTCACGGTCAGCAAAGAAAGTTGTATAATTTAACTTGTTGAGGGTAAAAGGTTCAATTTGACTTCCGTCCCCTGCACTAGAGAAGACCTAAGTTCAAATTTTCTGAATTAGATCCTTATTTTTTAATACTTTTCTATTTTTGAAGCTATTTTTAGATTCAACTCCTT
>CAYLXC010000020.1:0-16453 GCA_964387865.1 uncultured Gammaproteobacteria bacterium
CTTGATTGATCATAAAGTAATATTGCATCAGTCCCATCAGTTTGGGCACCGGCAGTATCCAAAACTATGTTTAATGAAAAATTACAACCTTTATTAAAAGTCCCTGAGGAAGGGGATAGGGATAAGGTGGCTGCCAAAACCTGAGAAGGAGTTATTAGCGCAAAAAGAAAAATTGCAAGCAGTACTAATAAATTCTTAATTTTCATCTAATTGTTAGGCTGAGTTCTTCTACCTTTTCTAAAATATCCTGACTGGAAGCTGATTCAACAATGTTTGAATCTGTTGTGGAACCTTTTAGAAAATCTATCTTCACTTCTGTTTTTCCAGCTGCCTTAGCCTTAAATTTAACTATCGCAAATGTACCACCACTACCTTTAAAATTGGCTTGACTACCTGGTAAAACAATCCCCGAAATTGAAATCTTGCCACTTTTATCATCTACACTCAAAGCAGGATAATCTTGAAAAATTGTACCTTTTTCCAAAGAGGAATTTGTTGCTTCCAATACTTTTGGGTCAAAATGTAAGATTGCATCAACACCAACGGTTTCTCGCCCGCCAGTATCAATAAGAACTAAAACTGATACAGTTTCACCAACCGAATACTCATAAGAGCTGGATGCTAATTTGATATTAGCTTCTGATTTTGTTGAACTTGTAGTTGAAACCGTAGGGGACGGGACAGGTGGTGGAACAGTTAAAGTACGAACCGCATAGATTAATTCTATAACTAAAATAAGCGCCAAGAGAGCGAAAATAACTTTTGGAGAAAACTTGAATTTTGATTTTAAATCTCCAACAATAGTTACTGGCTTTTGCTCATTTTCCATATAATTTCATTATAGACTATTTAAATAATTATTTTAGCTCTGGGTCATCCTCCTTATTAAACCCGTCCCGCATGCAAGCCCAATCAATAGAATTCACTCTGGTATCCAAATTAAAGTCACCGCTTCTTCCCTGGGCTGGAACACCTATTACCCATTGTCTGTTTAGCTCCCCCTTGTCTAAACTATTAATCTTGCCGTCAGGATCATCTGCAGGGAATATATCACCAACCGGTAAGGTGAAGTTTGGGATAACATTAGTTGAGGTAGAACCTGTAAATTCTACAACTCTCCTCACGCTCTTTGGGGCTTTTATGGAAAGCTTGTATTTCCTATCCTCCTGAATTCTTATTTTTGTAAGTTGAGCATTGCCTTCTTTGGATACTGAAACTTTTTCAAAAACTGGTTTCCCTCCTCCGGTTGCTTCTTGAACCCCAATTTCTACATTTGGTATATCTTTTGTATTCGGAGCATGACAGAAAAGCTTTGCGCCTAAAGATAGCTGTAAAATACCCAAAGTACATTCTTGTGAAATAGGAGTGGCATTAGATTTTTGTAAAGATACTGTGAATTTTTGATTACCGGAGGGAGTATTTAGAAGCTGAGCTTTTATATTATCATCTTTCCAATTTATAATTGTTGCATTATTGCCATTAATTGTAACTTTAGAAGTGCCTTGTGTAGCACCAAAGTTTGTGCCTTGCAATGTTACATTAAGTGTTCCATCCGGACTTAAATTACAACTTAGTCCAAAAGTGGCATCAGGTCCGACCATATCAATGGATGCAGAGACTCTTTGAGTCTGTCCAGTTGTTGATTTAAAATCTACCCAGACAAATTTCTTGCCAGGATTAGAATCTGCGAGGCTGAACGGAATTTGAGTTGGATCGGCAGTGTAATCTATCCATGCAGCTTTGTCCAAGTCGCTCGGAGTTTCAGAAACCCTGTATTGAGTTTTTCCTCCCGGTGGGGGTGGTGGTGGTGGGGGTGGAGGGGGGGTAGCAGCACAAGCGCTTGCACATGTTGTCGCCATTTCTTTTTCGCAATCTTTCTTCCCTTGATCACTCAAACCTCCGCTACACCAGTGATTTGCAATCCTTCTATCTGAACAATTACCCTGACCGAAACTGTCAAATGCCCCTCTTACTAATTTAGCAATGCAAATGGTACATGATGTTGACAAATTAGTTGAAAAGGTCCAGGGAAGAGTACAAGCCCTGCCTGCTTCCATCCTGAGACACCTATTTACATCTTGGGAACCTGTGCCGAAATCATAGCACCAGGCAGTTGTGTCTACATTTGCGATATGGCCGATATTCGGATTTTTGGGACACCCGCCTCTATCAGGAGGATTATTATTTGGACAAAACTTTGTGCAATCCGCTTTCCACCATGCTTGTACAGGATCTATTGCACCTTTTGTCAGAGGTGGGTCACTGTCACAAATTACTCCGCTCGGAACAGGCTGAGGAGAGGGACAGGCAGCATTATTATAAGCTTTAATCATCTCATTTCTGGTGTACGGACCAGGATATCCTGCATCCTGTAAAGCCTTTGTTATTACATCTTTTGTTAATTGCCCCTTACAAGTTGTATAAGTACAAGCACCATCCGTGCACTTCTCATTAATTGCAACACAATTTTCCTCCAATACATGATCAGGGTTCCCGTTTGCATCACATTTATCTCTGTAAGCATTCCCATCAGGATCGCAGTAAGTTGTCTCAGGACCCGGGCAGGAGTGACCGGCATAAGAATTATCTTGATTGCCCACAATTAATGCAGCCAGTATCCAGAGCAATGAAACAAATAGTATTTTATGTATATATTTCATCTTTTTCCTTACTGACATGAACTTGCACACTGGCCTGATCTGATAGGATTACACCCACCAGGATCAACTTTAAGACACCAGTCATTTATCTGACGTCTCAATGAACAATTTACTTGACCAAACGGGCCATTGTAAGCAGCCTT
Organism: uncultured Gammaproteobacteria bacterium; assembly: GCA_964387865.1. Lineage (GTDB taxonomy): Bacteria > Patescibacteriota > Microgenomatia > Daviesbacterales > UBA10151 > CAYLXC01. The sequence continues at coordinate 2,804 of CAYLXC010000020.1, forward strand.
TATATCCGGACGTGCGTTGGAAATGCAGGTAACACAGGCTGATGAAAGTGGAGAGGAACCAAACCATTCGAGCGTACAAGCCCTGCCCCATCTAAGCATCTGGCATCTGTTTTGATCAGCACCATTTTTATCTTTTTCGTAAAAATAACACCAGCGGCTTTTATCAGCACTTTGTTCATCTGTAACTATCCCAATGTCTGTACTAATTGGACAATCTGCCCGAGTGCTACAACCTTTGTCGCAATCCGCTTCCCAATGCAAACTTTCATAATTTGGGTTAACACTTGTATCCAATTGATTCATCGGTCCATCTTTGCCATCATCACAGAGAGTAATGGGTACTGCTGCACAACCAGGATCTCCGGCCTTTTGACAAGTGGGTCTTACGAGCTGTAAACACTTGCCCTGACCATCCAAAGGATCAAAATCAAAACACCAATTGCTTGTATCAGGATTTACATTGCTAGGATCAAAAGTATTTTTTGGGCACTGGCTATTTGTTGTACAAGTAGCCCCTCCGCAGTTAGCTTTCCAAATATATCCTGAGGGAGGAGATGCTGGGTTGTCCCTGCATGCACCACCGCCACCAGGAGGTGGAGGCGGGGGAGGTGGAGGGGGTGGTGGAGGTGGACCGGGTGGAGGCGGGGGAGGTGGACCTGGCGGAGGTGGTTGAGGACCAGGAGGTGGTGGAGGTGGAGGTGTTGTGCCACCAAGTCCAAAAGGGGAGGTAAGCCTTACAGTTACGTCCTTACAAGTTGCTACTAATATTCCATTTCGCAGTTCCACACAAGAAGTCCCCCCCTGGTCTTTTGTTAAAAATTCCACTTTAGCAGTAGCAGCACGGGAGGAAATTATCTGTTGTTCCCGTATAAGTCTAACCCCCAAAGGTACTGCCACGACCAATATGGCAAGAAGGAGGAGATTAATGACGTTTTTCTTATTCTTAAAGAAATCTAAAATTTCATCCACTTAATACATATTGACTTATAAACATAATGTTTGTCAACCCTTTGAAAAGCAAAATTTAGGGAATGATATTTATATTTAGTTGATTTACTTTTTCTAATATATCGTTTGAGGTCCCTGCTTCAATAATATTGGAATCATCGGTTCTATTTTTCACAAATTCAATACTAACTTGCGTGTTTCCGCTTTGTTTGGCTTTAAAATCCAAAAATGCAAGAATTCCAACTCCTTTGAAAGTTTTGTTTGCAACGGGAGATATACCTGAAATCTTTACAAGCCCATTTTTATTGTCCAGAGAAAACTGTGGGTATTCGGGGTACATCTTGCTTTTGTGCAAAGAGGTTTGGATACCTTCAAGATGCTTGGGATCAAATTTCAAAATTACATCACTACCCCGGGTAGGGTGGCCACCTGTTGAAATTTTAATGGTTACCCTCATTCCTTCATTTATTTTAATATTATCTTTCGAAGACAACAGAACAATTTCACCACCCTTTAAGCCTTCAACTTTCGGCGGGGGAGGGATTTTTGAAGCTGAATAGCTTTTGATAAGAAAATAGCCCTCAATTGCCCCAACCACAAGCACAATCAAAAGAAGAATTTTGAATGAAAAAAATCTTTTTATGAAGTTTTTTTGATCCTGTTTTGGTTGCTCCGGTTCCATAATTATTAAATCTTTCCGAAATTAGTTTGAATAAGGCTGAAGTCACAAGTATTAGTTACCCCGTCTTTATTAATATCGGCCCTACTTTCTTTTGAAGACGTTGAAATTTGCTTAATTAAGAAAGACGCATCATTAACATTAACAACTCCATCTCCTTTTGCTGTAGGGAAGATATCCGCAAGGGATCTATTTTCAATTTTGCAGTTGGAAGTTTGGCCAACGGTTGGATCATATACAATTGATGCAATGCACGGACTGTTTCCATCCGCCCCACAACCACCTCTTCTACCATTTGAATCTTCAAATTCTACAAAAAAGAATTTTGTGCCGGGAGTTTTATCTTTAAATTCAAGATTTATAACTAATGGTTCTGTATAGGCAAGCCATGGTGCTCTGGATGTTTTCGAATTATTTTCTGCTGCATATACAGTCCAGGGAGTACTGGCCAAATCAGCCGGGTTATCTGCAATTCTGTATCTGAGGGTAGTTACTTTTGGCACTGCGGTAGTTGCGGCTAAAGTTTGCGGAAGAACAGGGGAGGCAGTTCCGCTTTGTCCGCTTTGGGTAACTATAGCTTTGTTGCACTTTGGATCACATTTGACAATGGCAGGATCCTGGCTGCACAGGTTGTTTTTTATTATTGAAGTGCAAAGCTGAGTGCCCCCTGTACCTCCTGCACCGGCTTCATAACAGCTTTGATAAAACGAGCAGGTAGCTTGTTGAACAGTTTCACTTTTGCAAAGTGTATTATTTGCATTGGCCGGGTTAATGCATTCATTTGTGTAGGGTGAGAGGGGACCCAAAGAGATAGTTGTACTTCCTGAAGTGGAACTTGTGGTTGAGGTCTGGCTTCCAGTAGTTTGAAGTGAAGCGATAGGCGGTTTGGCGCCTACGGGTGCATTTGATGTGGTAGTTATTGTTGTTGGGGAAGGTTTAGGGGGTACATATCTGGAACCACATGATGTGCGGTTATATACATCCAGCATGTCATCTCCAATAGCGCAGTTACCGGGCCAACCTGCAGTTTTTAGTTCGGAACAAATCTGATTCCAGCTTCTTACACCATTACATTGAGTCTTAACTGTTTTATCTCCTCCGGGTAAGGAGGTGCTAACTGGCGGTATACGTGTCGGAGTAGGAAGAGGGATTTCATCTCCAAATGATGCTGTACTTACAGTTTGAGCCCAAAGCTCATCTAATTTTTGCTGAATCCTCTGCCGTATCTCATCTGCTGAAAGAGTTACAAATTCCTCTGCAGTTATTGAGCCGAGAAGCAGGGGATCACTCCAGGCACCAATATCTCCCGGATCTCCAGCTGGTGGCCAAGGCAATGCATCTCCAAAATATGTCCATGTACCATCATCATTAACAATATGTGGAATATCAATACGATTAGTCCACCCCTTCGGAGGCGGCCCCCATCCTGCCCAGTAATTTTCAGGCCCAGCTTCTACTTCAAATCGCCAAACTAAGTAATAAGGATTTTCTTCCCACCTCCTTACATCTGTTTTCATTTCCTCAGTCATATTTTCAATTTCAATGCCTGGATACGGTCTTTGTGATGGTCGTATATCATACCCTCCATATGGACTTCCAACATCCAAAATAAATCTTACCCGATCAACACCATTTTTATCTGTGTAGTGTATAGCAATTACGTTATGACCTGATTGAGTTTTAAATCCTGTTATAACCTCCCGCCTTTCTTCAGTTGGCACCGCCGGCGTAACATTATCACAATTATCCGTACAAGTGTTACTTGCGCCCGAAGTATCTCTAACAATTCTCCAATTAACATAGTTACCGTTTTCATCAACTTCCTCCGGATCACCTCCTAGAAACGCCCATTGTCTTCCTTCTTCATCAAATTCTTTGGATTCAACAATTCTCCAATTAACATAGTTACCGTTTTCATCCTTTTCTTCGGGATCACCCCCAAGAAATGCCCATTCTTTTCCATCCTCATCAGTTTCTACAATTACATCGTCTTTCCCATCATCACTTGCATCATCTGCACCAACATCGGCTCCATCATCTCCATTACCTTCACCACCTTCTCCTCCCTCTGCACTATCGTCACCTTCATCACCATCATCTTCTTGGCCGTAAACTTTACCCACAACATTTAATGAAGGCAGGGAACTTTTGGACTTAACTTTGCTTCCTAACTTATAATCAGGCGGGCCGAAAGGGGAGGAGAGCTGGATGGCAATTTTGGGCTTGATGGCTACCTTCTTTCCATCCTTTAGGATTACATTTGGCCCTGTAAATTTTATAACTTCATCCAAAGCCCTGCTTTTCAAAATTTGCTGTTTTTGAACAAGTCCTACAGATAGGGGAATGGAGACAATTAAAATTCCAACAAGAACTAAATTTGCTAAATTGCCCTTCTTCTTAAGGAAAGAAAGAAATTCTTCCATCTATTTAATATTTAAATAAAACATATAATTTGTCAACTATTAATATTGTCCGACAAGAAATGGTTATTAAATTAATTCATCGTAATTTGGCATTTCTTTGATTTAAAAATTTCTGCTTGTGTTTGATGTATACAAAAAATCGAGGATTAGCAGTAAACTCAAAGACTTTTGCATCTTCAGAATGAGGGTAGGGAAGAATCAACATTTTTTTAGTGCTTAAAAGGGAAAGGTACTTTTCTAAATTTGGTGAATAATTACTGTAAAAAATAGCTACAAAATCATCGCTTGTCATTTATGAGGCCTTTGGCCTCTAACTCCGTTATTAGACCTTTTAGCTAAAGGATGAAAATTACTTATCTCGTCTAGAAAACTAGCCTTGGTCAAAATTTTCCAGTTTTCTGGTAACGGTTTTACTTTTCTTATGAGCCATTTATCTATTTTATCCTGAGAATAGTCAGCGTTTACCACAATGTATAGTTTAATATCAAGGTTTTTATATTTTGCGATTTTAACATTCGTATTAGTCTGAACATTACGAAAATGACCAGTAACATTAGTAACATCAACGCCAAAATCTCCGCTAGCAGTGTAAACATAAAAATCTACTCTATTTCTATCATTTCCGACTCTTTTTTGAACATGCACAAATGGTTCTCCGAACTTATCAACTAAAATGCGTTCTATTGAGTATTCTACGTCCAAACTATCTTTATTCACCTGTAAAGCAATTTTGGTTCTATACTTACCAACACCAAGGTGTGAATCGTCGTATCCCAAGTCTCTCCTGACTTGAATCATGCCCCCAAATTTATACTGTATCCATCTTGACGAAGGAAGATAGTCAATATTGTCTAAATCACTTACAGTGGGAAATCTACCCTTTTCTTTATAGAAACGATCTATTCCTTCTTTTAAATCGTTTAGTGTCCATTTTTTGTAACGACCCATACTATTTTTCCAGTTTTTCAGACAGAGGATGGTATTTCCTATGTGTTTCTTGAGCAAAACGATCGCTAGCATTTACATAACGAGTGGTTGTATTTAGACTCTCGTGCCCTAGTAGTATTTGAATAGCTGCGGGTGAGGCTCCTTCCTCAGCCAAATAAGTAGCAAAACCATGCCTAAGAGAATGGGCGCTGGTTGGCAAATTTATTTTGAGTTTTTCTCTGTATCTTTTGATTCGCTCTTGTAGGTAGTTGGTAGAGATTCTTCTTTGGGATTTATTAATATTCCTGCCTTTTTTGGGAATAAACAAAGCTTGCTGGTTATCTGTTCTTAAAGCCATATACTGTTCTAAGAGAGACTGCGCACGCTCAGTTAAATATACAAAGCGCTGTTTCCGGCCTTTACCAGTTATGAATATCCGACCACTATCATCTATGTCACGTCTATTGAGATTAAGTAGCTCAGAAATTCTCATCCCCGTTGCGAAAAGCATCTCAAGCATAACTCTATTTCTTGAGGCAATGAAGGAATCCTTTTCAAGCTTTGACGGAGATTCAATTAGATTTATCAATTCACTCAAGTCAGCTACGTTTGGGTGGGGTTTTTCTCTTTTAACCATCTTAAACTGGTCGGGGACAACAGGGCATTCATACTCCTGGTCAATCAGAAAAAGAACATACGCCCTAACAGCTGAAAGACATCTGTTAATACTGGCAGAGGATAGACGGGTGGAGGACTGACGATGCGTAGTAGCGGTTTCACGATTGTCCGACGCAAGATAAGCTTTAAATTCAAAGATTAGCCTTTTATTCATATCCTTAATATAGATATTCCGGGATTTTAGAAAATTATCAAAATGCAGAAGGTCTTTTTTATAGTTGTAAACAGTTTCGGGGGAGTAATTGTTGGTTTCAAGAAATAGGAAGAAGTCATCAATGAGGTCAAGGTTGGAATAATTATTAATCCGATTATTTTCTTGATTTTGAGCCTTGGGCGAGCGTGAATCCATACTGAGTATAAGGTTGATTATACTCATAATAACAAAACCGCAGGTGGCTGTCAAGAGTTTGATTTATCTGATTTATGCGTATATTTAACTTATTAATATGAAATTAAACCTAATTTATCGTTTATTGCGCAGATAGATAGTTTAGAATAAGAATGATTCCCTAAAGCTGTGTCCCTAGTCCACTTGGTTTTTCTCGAAGATCTCATAATGAGCCTTAAATACGAAGCCCGTAAATGGCCTAAAAACGGTTTCTCGGGGGATGAGAGGTAGAATAGATCATCTATATTTTAGCTTACTACAAAAGCCCAAACACATTATCAATATTTTTTAATTGAGGAACAAAAATTAACCAAAAATTGGACGGAAGCTACAGTTTTTAAAGCTAATAAATTTTTCTTCAAATTTCCTATCTTTTTACCCATAAATAAAATATTTAAAGCCCAAGGGTACTTCTCCGCTTTGTACCAGATTTCTATATTGTGCGACGTACTTGAATTGGGGAAGGATGAAAAAAAGAGAATCGTACCCCTGTCATTCTGAACAACATGAAGAATATAACTTGAGACTTTATATCCTTTACTAATCGCTCCGGATGACAAATAAGAGTACCTCATCACCTTCGGGTTTTCCACGCATGATCAGCAATCTTATGGGTAAGTTGCTGGAACTATGAGAGTGGAGCTCTATTGAAACAACGATTTCAATAGAAGCGAAACTCTCGCAAGACTTCCAATGCACGAACTTTAGTGAGTGCATGAAGGCTTATAGTTTTCCACATTCGTACCTGTCAACTATATCATTCTACATCATTTGAGTTTTCACGAAATAGCCTATAATTTTTCACGCTCTTGTCGCTTTTTATGTACTCCACTCCTCTACTTTAGCTTGCTATACCAAGCTAAATCTAACTTCCATCCTCCAATTTCTAACCTCCAACCTTTTATCCTGTCCAAGAAGTACTTAAAAAACTTACTATTAATACCACTGCGCCAATCCCCAAATATTCCCATACTACCCTCTTTGTGATCCTACCTCTTAAAAATTGTGTGGTTAAGCCCACCAAAACATACATTGCTGAAGATAGGGATAAAGACCAAATTGTTGTTGGCATAGGCCAAAAGGAAAAGCTTAATGCAAGCTCCCCCAATATAAGACTTAGCAGAAGACTTTGGATTATATAAGATGCTGAAACACGATCCTCCATTTCAATTGACCAAAGTACTTGCAAAATGAGTGGGAAACTAATTAAAAATACCAGCACCCCATTCCACAAAAATAATAAGTTAAAAGCATAAATTACATTATATATAAAGAATGCAGAAAGGAGTGTAAAAAGGAAACTGGCTGTTGAAGCTGCTCTATAGAGCGGAATAGTTCTGATTGCTGCAACATTGAACACATTTTGTGCTAAAAGCAGCAGGTAAAACATTATTCCAAAAGCTGTAGCAACGGGAAGCCTTGTTAACCATCTTACAGGAAGCAAAAAGTAAAAGCTTGCAACAGCCACACTAAAAAATGTTGGCAAAATCATAAGGATTATAGCTTTTATCCAGTTTAACCCTTCCCATAAAGCCCAAACTGACAAGATATATGCCAAGATACCAAGTCCTGCCAAAAACTTGAAACGTAAATTAAAATCAACCAGTTGAGTTGATAAAAGCCCTAAGGTTATGAGAATTGTAGAAATAATTATTTTTTGACGTTTGGTTAGATTCATACTTTTTCTGTCATTCCCGCGAAAGCGGGAATCTATATAAATAATTATATGGATCCCCGATTAGATCGGGGATGACCAAGTCTGACTTGGTCATTTTGCTACCAGCTTTAGCACATGACAAATAGCTATTGCTAAAGCATCTGTTGCATCATCCAAATGCCCACCCTTCCAATTAGTCTTGAGTTTTTTTCTTTTTCTCCCCCCTGCTCCTAAAAATCTTCTTACTCCATCATGAACTTGTTCTTTGTCAGCCCTCCCTGACCCAGCCACCATGAGTTTAACTGAAAGCCCCGTATATTCAGTAATCGGCACTCTGTGCTTTGCAGCTGACATCATAACTATTCCCCTGGCCTGACCAACAGTAATAGCTGTTTTTAAATTGGCCCCAAAAAATAACATTTCAACAGCTATCTGATGAGGACCATATTTTCTAATCAAATCATCAAGTTCCCTGGAAAGCTTCCATAATCTATCCGGCATTGGCTTCTCTTTATCAGTAAAGATATTGCCATAACTTATAAGTTCAATTCCGTAATCAAATTCCCGTCCCAATATATCATCAGGAACTTGTATCAGTCCCCAACCTGTTGTAGCAGTTCCAGGATCAATCCCAAGAATTATCATTTTTAGTTTATAGCTTATCGTTAATAGTTTATCGGATTTTATTAGCGATAAACGATTTACGATATACGATTAACAAACTCATCAGGTATATAAGGACCTGCTACGCTCGCAGTATGAAATATTTTACTGCTCGCTTGCAGAACCTTGCCTTTCTGACAATAAATTTTCAGAAACGTCAAAATTACTATATACCTTTTGTACATCATCCATTTCTTCTAACTTCTGTGCAAAATCTAATACTTTTTGTGCTGTTTCCTTATCCTTAATTTCTACCAATGTATTTGGTTTTAAAACTATTTCAGCTTTCTCTACCTCATACCCCACTTGAGTAATTTTTGTACTCATAGTATTTAATTCTGGGCCATCCGTGTACACTAAATACTTTTGTATATTATTATCTAAAAAATCCTCCACATCTTCTACTCCAAGATCTATTAACTCCAATATTTCTTCTTCCACACTTCCCCCTTTTCCCCCGCCTTTGGCGAGGTTCGCCTTCGGCGACTTCACCCTTATTTCCCCTTTTCTATCAAACATATATCCCACGCTTCCCTGCCCTGCCAAAGATCCACCAGATCTTTCAAATAAACTTTTAATCTCCTGGAGTGTCCTCAACCTGTTGTCTGTCACGCCTTCCACGAAAAATGCCACTTTGCCTGGTCCAAAACCTTCAAAAGCAACCTCCTCTAAGTTTTGACCAGGTAATCTTCCCAAACCACGATCTATTGCCCTCTGGACATTTTCTTTGGGCATATTAACAGCTTTTGCATCTTCCATTACCATCCTAAGACGTGGATTAGACTGCGGATCCCCTGATCCACCCATCTTAACAGCTATTGTTATTGCATTTGCAACCTTTGTAAAAGTTTGTCCACGCTTAATATCGGCAGCACCTTTTTGCCGCTTTATAGTAGACCATTTAGAGTGCCCACTCATGAGTTTAAATCTTAATCTTTAATAACTGTTTTTGCAACTTCCAACACGAACAGAATGGATAAATACTTCATCTTAGAATTATTTTTGACAAAATTTCCCTATAGCGTTAGTTTGTCAATATTTGTGTTGGTTCTCATAATTTTTGGGGATATCATAACTTACAAGTGTCCATTTCCCACCCCAAATCTTTGGCTTCTCAACAGCAAGCTCATCCAGCGCAAATTTTAATATCTTTTTCTGACCAATCCTTGTGATCTTGACAATTTGCATCCTATCTTCCTCCCCTATCTCCACTAACTTTTGCTGCTCCAGCCTTTTCAAGCTCCTTTTAAGGTATGGAATATTAAATCTTTTCCAAACTTCATATTCATTTTTTCTTTTATGGTCAAGAAATGGTTTTAGAGCAAGTGGAAGGTTTGGCGCAACCATGGAACCCGCAATAAATATGCCAATTCCTACCAGTTTCAAAACATCCCCTACTTTGGCATATTTTTTGCTAAATTGTTCCCAATCTATCTGTTTTGCCAAAGTTTTGGAAATCTCCCCCATTAATTTTGGGTTTATTTCAAATGTGGGTAAATCTTCTACTCTTGTCTTATGTTTCGTGCTCATTTTTTGACAGAATACCCCTATAGGGTCCTTTTGTCAATTACTAAGTTCATTTAACCTATAATTGGTAAGCAAATAAAATGCGAAACATTGACAAGTATCCTTGAATTTCTCTATACTTCTTTTCTTAGATGGACCAAAATCCCCAATCATCTAATCTTAATCAGCTTGCAATTAATGCAACCCTAGATTCCAGATGGAATGATGCTTTAAAATTAAATAGACAAATTATAAAACTGGATCCTCAAAATATTGATGCACTAAACCGCCAAGCTCATATTTTTATGGAAAAAGGAAGATCAAATCTAGCTAAAAAATATTATAGCGAGGTTGTAAAAATTGATCCTTATAACCCGATAGCCATTAAGAATTTAAAAATTATAAAATCATTTAAATCTAATGGAAGAGGCGATGAAATTCGCACAAACGGGGATTTTAAACTCTCCCCTGCCCTATTTTTGCAAGAACCCGGGAAAACAAAAGTAGTAAGCCTCCTAAAAGTTGCAGAGCCGCAAAAACTATCAAAAGCCTTTTGCGGGATGCAAGTTAATTTTGCAATTAAAAACAGGAAAATCACAATTGTTGATACAGATGGAAACTATTTGGGAGTTTTACCAGACGATATCTGCCACCATCTATTAAGACTTATTAAAGGCGGAAATAAATATGATCTTTTTGTAAAATCAATAAGAGTAAACAGTTTATCAGTTCTTATTAAAGAAACCTTCAGAAGCAAAAGATTTAAAAATCAGCCATCATTTTTGGAAAATTCCAATTCAAAGCCTATAGGTGAGATTATTACCCCGCTTGATAATCAAGGCGAAGTAGGGGATGAGATTTTAGACGAAGAGGAACAATCTATTTGATTCTAAATAGAAAGCAGGGCTAAAGCTTCTCTTGATGAAAGTTGAGGATTATTTGAACTTTTATTAAAACTTCTTTTTTGATAAAAATCCAAAAGTTGGGCATTAGAAAAAGCTTTGGGAAGCTTAATGAGTAAATTGGGCTCCAAATTTTGCAAAGTAAAGGTAAGACTTTCTCTTTTTGAAGCATCAGCAGATATTACGACAGCCCTAATTTGTGTTTGGAAATGCCCGTCTTTTTTGGGAAAAAGAATAAGCTGCCACCAAAATTGCTCATCAGAAGAAAGAGGGGGAAATTTTTTAAAATAATTTCTTATCTCTTCTGAGGTAAGTTGTTTAGGATTTTTAGGCCCCTCTTCCCATGCAGAGAAGTATTCCAAATCTACATTTGTGTAATCCAAAAGCTCCAAAAGATCTAATTCAATTTTATACTTAAGCAAGATATTTTTTGGTCCATAAACACAAAGCGCTGATTTATCCCCTTTAATAAGTCTCTCAAAACTCAAAAATTGTTTTGAGGAGCCTAAATCATCATGAATTGAATCCAAAAGATTCTTTTCTAATGCAAAAGTTTTGCGGATCAAAAATAGACCATAGTCTTGATCTTTAGAGGGAATTTCCTGAAAATCTCGCATTGAGCGTATTGCCAAAACGAAAGATATGGCAATAATTAAAATAAATAGCACTATCCATAAAATCATAATTTTAAGAAAAATTAGAAAGAGTTAAAATAATCTTCACCCAAAAACAAATCGATTTGCGCTCTGGATGAAGCTAAACCTTCTAAATTTGGATCAATTTTACCATTTTCAACAAATAATTGCTCAAGTCTTTCCAAAGTCTTTGACTGATCTCCCAAAATTTGAGAATTTCGGAGTCTTTTTTCGCTGTTTGAAACAATAATTACGTCACCTCCAATGTTTGAAATTAACCTTGCAGCTTTTTGTGCAAGATTGGGGTGATCAGTTGTATTAAAAACTGCTATAGTTTTATGCTCGGATTTGATAGTAGGATCAACTAAGTCTGTATAAAGGGAATCCAGCTTTATTGGATCTGCTATGTAAACTTGAGTATTATCCGCAAGGAATCGTTTTTCCAAAACATTTGCAACATTTAAATCAACTTTATTTATCTTATCAAATCTTACGGAAGACAAACCCATTTTAAGTCTTATCATCTCAAATAGAGTTAAGTTTGTTTTTACGTTGGGTAAAATACCAAATAAAGTAGCAGGATTTTTTCTAAATTCGGAGAGTATCTCATCCGGCTCTTTTTGAGAAAATTCCCCTGAAAAGTCCAATAATCCATCTATTGGCAGGGCAAAAAAGGAGATTAGGGAATTTTTTAAAAGTTGGGCTCCACCCAGACCATATATTGCGCGAAGCTGCCAATTACCAAATCCGTGTGCAACTTCCAAATATGTTTCATCCGGAATATTGATTATGATAATATTTTGGTTTTTGGGGCTATAAGAAACAAAAGAGATTGATTTGGAGCGAATTATAAAATTAATGTTAAAATCTCCATTCCATCTGTAGTATTTTTTAGTAGACATTTGCCACGGGCTAAAAAATGTTTGGGTTAATTTGACAGCTTGAAATAAAACTAGAAGGAGTATGACCAAACCCAAAACAAAAAGTGCTAATATAGAATGAGTTTTAGCAATTCGTCGGGCAGACTTTGCAGGCATACTATTAGTTTAGACAATTACTACTTGACCGCGCAACTACAAAACAGCTAAACTTATCTTTGAGAGGGGGTGATTTAGTTGGACGATAATCAAAATCAAGGTGGAATGGGAGGTGGAGGTGGTATGCCTGCCGGAAATAATCCACCAGCACCTACTCCTACACCTACACCAGAGCCTGCGCCGGAAGCACCAGCACCAGAAACACCAGTTCCTGAAGCACCTGCACCTGAGCCAGAACCAGGTGGTGAAACAGGCGGAAGTGATACAGGTGGTGATCAAGGTGGTCAAGCCCCGTCTGGTGGCACACCTGCAATGTAAAAATTTGAGTGTGTGGGTGTGTAAATCCCTTACATACCCATATACTCTTTTTTTAACTTCATAAAAGTTCCATTTACTATAGCCTTTCTAATTCTTTTCATTAAATTAATTATGAAATAAACATTATGGTACGTTGCTAAATTATGGTATAAAAGCTCGCCTGATTCATATAGATGATGAAGATATGTCTTTGAGAATTTTTTACATGCGTAACAAAAACATGTTGGATCAATCGGCTTTCTATCATTTATAAATTTGCCCATTCTAATATTAAGTGTAAAGTTTTTTCTTCTATATATGGAATTATCAGAATATACTCGGCTTTTTGGTGATATATACAGTGATCCATTTCTTGCACGTCTCATGGGAGCAACACAATCGAATAGATCTATCCCGCGCTCTACCCCATTGAACAAATCCTCCACTTCCCCTACTCCTAAAAGGTGCCTTACTTTTTCATAAGTCACTTTTTCCAAAACCCATTCTATGATTTCATATAAATTTTTTCTTTCACCATAAATCCCACCTATTGCTATTGCCTCAAAATTTTTGTCAGTAAATCTGGCAGATTCTATTCTCAGACTTCTATTGGTCCCACCATGGATTACACCGTACATCAACTGTTTACTTTTTAATTTTTCAAAAGCAGTTAAAGATCTTATTGCCCATTCTTCAGTTCTTTTAATTGATTGTTCCAAGTGTTTTTCATCATCTTTGTATTCATGGTCATCAAATGCAACAGTTAAATCAGCTCCCAAGTCAAACTGAAGTTGCATGGATTTTTCCGGGGTTAGAATATGAGTTGATCCATCAAGATGTGATTGAAAAGTTACACCCTCTTCGTTGATTTTGTTCAATCTGGGTTTTTTGTTTTCATCCATAATTCTTA
>CAYLXC010000021.1:0-14867 GCA_964387865.1 uncultured Gammaproteobacteria bacterium
GGAATATAAATTCCCGGTTCAATAGAAAATACCATTCCCTCCTTTAATATGTCTTTACTCTTAGGTGAAAGGTGGGGACTTTCATGTACTTCAAGTCCTATTCCATGACCCAAGGAATGAGGAATGGATTTAAATCCTTCAGAAATTATATATTTTCTTGAAACTGAATCCACATCTTTTGCTAAAATCTTTTTCCCCATTTTAATAGAATAATTTATAAAATCTATTGCCCTTTTTTGAGCTTCCAAAACCGTTTCATAAATGTCCTTTTGTTTTTTGTCAGGAGTTCCAAAAAAAACGGTCCTTGTCATGTCGGAACAATAATCCTCATGCTTGACACCAAAGTCCAATAAAATAAGTTTATCGTTTATCGTTAATCGTTTATCGGAAGTTTTATGATGAGGGACAGAAGAATTTTTCCCAAATGCAACAATAGGTGGGAACGAAATTTCTACCCCATTTTTTTTAATAAAATATTCAATTTCAAACGCAAGTTCTTTTTCTGAAATTCCCTCTTTAATTTTCCCCAAAATATGCTCAAAGGTCTTATCACCTAACTTGCATGCTTTTTCAATTTTCTTTATTTCTTCTGGAGTTTTAATGGATCTCTGCGACTTAACATTAAAATGTTTTATTTTTTTAAAATATTTTCTTAATATTTTATGTTCCGAAACAGTCAAATTATCCTCTTCAATTCCCAAACTCTTAATTCCCTTTTTGTGTTTTTTTAATAAACCCTCAATTGTTTTTCTTCTACCTCTTTGAAAAAGTGTTAAATGTGGCACTTCATTTTTAATGGCTTCTGAATATCTCCCATCCGTAACAATATACTCAAAATTTTTTCCAATAAAAATATAAGCCTCCCTCTCATCTTTTGAAAAATTGGAATATCCACTAAGATAAGCTATTGTCGAGTGGGCTGACAACAAAACTCCATCCAATTTCTGTTCTCCGATTGACTTTTTCACTTGTCCCAATCTCTTCTGAAACATGCTCCATATTCTACCTTTCTTTGTGATACAATCGCAAACGCCATGAAACTTCTCCATTTTTCTGATATCCATATAGGAATGGAGAATTATTCTAAGTTAGATCCTGAAACTGGATTATCAACACGCCTTTTAGATTTTTTTAAAACTTTTGATTTCATTGTTGATACAGCAATCTCTGAAGATGTTGATGCAGTTGTCTTTGCAGGAGATGCTTACAAGAGTCGTGACCCAAATCCAACACAGCAAAGAGGTTTTGGGGAAAGAATTAAAAGAATTGCAAAGAGCGGGATTCCAGTATGTTTAGTTGTTGGAAATCATGATACCCCTAATGCAACGGGTAAGGCAAACACTTTGGATATTTACTCTGCTTTGGAAATAGATAATGTTTGGGTTTCCAGAAAACCCGAACTTCTAGAAATTCCAACCAAATCCGGTAACTTACAAATAATAACTCTTCCATGGCTTCATAAAGATGAGTACAAGAAAGTTGGAGAAAAACTAAATCTTCTATATGTAAAAATTAAACCTGATTCCCCTTCCATACTACTTTCCCATGTTGAGGTTGAAGGAGCATCATATGGTTCGGAAAAAGGAATGGCTATTGCAAATGATGTAACGGTCCCTCTGCCATTACTTCAGCATAAACGGCTTAACTATGTTGCCTTGGGTCACATTCACAAACATCAAGTTTTGTCAAAAAATCCACTAATTGTTTATTCCGGATCTCCTCAAAGAATAGATTTTGGTGAGGAGAAAGAAGAAAAAGGAATAATATTGGTGGAAATCATCCCTTCGTCATTGCGAGCGACAGCGAAGCAATCTAGATCGGGAAATGACCTCACCAAGATTGCTTCGTCGTCCTTCGACAAGCTCAGGATTCCTCGCAATGACGTTTATACCGCTTCTTTCCAATTTATCCCCACCAACTGCAGGAAATTTTTATCAATTGATATTGATTTAAGATCAGATGATAAAAATCCTACTCAAACAATTTTGGATGAAATTTCAAAACATAATGTGGAGGAAAAAATAGTCAAGGTTATCATAAATATTCCGGCTGATTTGGATGCCGAAATCCAAATGGATAAAATTAAGAAAGCTTTATCAAATGCTCATATTATTGCAGGAATTTCAAGAAATCTTGAAAGGGCAGAAAGGGAAAAAATTGATTTAGGCAAAGAAGTAGAAACATTAACACCTATTAATGCTTTAAAGAAATATTTTGAAAGCAAGAAATATTCCCCTCAAAAACAAAAAGAATTAGAACAATATGCTTCAGAAATTCTAGATGGTTAAAAATGAGCAAAAACGGATTAACAAGAGTTGTTATTTTTGTTTTATATAAAGAAAACAAAATTCTACTTGAGAAAAGACCAGTTAAAGGATTTTTGAGTCACCAATATCTTATTCCTGGTGGTGCAATTTTAGATGAACAGTTAGAAAGCATTGAAGATGCTTTAAAAAGGGAAATGTTGGAGGAACTGGGTGTAATTCCACTAGATTATGAACTCTTAACTGATACGGATATTGAAGGGGTATATAACAATATACTAAAGCCTTTTGTCGTAAGTAAATGGGAAGGAGAAATCCCAAAAAATGTATTAGATAAAAAAGATCCTTATCCACTGGAGTGGATTGAAATTGAGGAAGCTTTAACAACTCCTTTTGAAGGAAGTAAAAAAATCATCCAACATTTAAAAAAATATTTACTCAAAAAATCATGATTCCTACTAAATTAAAACTTTCAAACTTCACATCATACGGTGAAAATCCACCCGAGTTGGATTTTACCTCATTTAAACTGGCTGCAATTTCCGGCCTTAATGGGGCTGGCAAATCCTCACTTTTGGATGCAATCACCTGGTGTATTTGGGGAAGCTCCCGTGCAGGGGATAGTTCTGATTCTTTAATCCACACAGGAGCAAATGATATGCAAGTTGAATTTTCATACTTTTTGGATGGTAATGAGTTTACTGTTAAGAGAAGGCGATCTAAAAAGCATGGTGGACAGACTAGTTTAGAACTTTGGTCCAATTCCCATAACTTGACAGAAGGTACTATAAAAACGACCCAGGAAAAAATAATAAATTCCCTGCACCTATCTTTTGAAACCTTTACAAATTCTTCATACCTTAGACAAGGTCATGCCGATGAATTTACAACCAAAGGCCCAACAGATAGAAAAAGAATCCTCGCTGATATTTTGGGATTAGATCATTATGATAAATTGGAAGAAAAAGCAAAAGAAAGAGTAAAAGGATCCCAAACTAAATTACAACTTTTAGAGTATCAACTCCTAGAGATAGAGGCAGAACTTTCACAAAAAAATGAATCCAATGAGAAAAAAATTTTGGCTGAGAAAAAAATTTCTGAGATTGAAATTAAAATTACCTCAATGGAAAAAGATCTAAAAATTTTACAGGAGCAAAAAGCCACTTTGAATGCAACCCATGAACAACAAAATAGACTAATACAAACTTTAACTGATTTACAAAATGAACTCAATGATATTTTAACCCAAGGTAAAAGTAGGGCTGAAAGAATCAAAGTTTTGGAAAGCGAAATTTCTCAACTTCCAGAATTTGATGAAAAATTAAAAGAGCTAAAAAATTTAGAGAAGGAGAAGGAAGAATATTCAATTCTTTCTCAAAAAAAATTAGAACTTGAAAATAAATTAACTAAAATAAAATCCCAACTTGCTTTAAAAAGTCAAGATAAAGAAAATATAGAAAAAAAATTAACCGAACTAAGATTACATATCAAAGCTTTAGAAAAAAATAGTGCCAAATGCCCTACTTGCGGACAAGAAATCGGCAAAGATAATAAACAAAAGGTGATTAATGATTTAAGATTAAAGATTAAGGATTTAGATAAAGAATTGGATACAATTAAAACTAATACCGAAGAAAATACAATAAAAAAACTACAAACAGAAATTGAGTCTATCAAATTAGACGATCACAAATATCACCAAACTCTGAGAAAAATTCAGGAACTTGCAGCTGTTCAAGAAAAAAGAGAAAAATTAATTACAGCGCAGGGAACTTTGGGGTCCGAGAAAAAAGTTGTCCAAGAACTTCGCAGTTTGTTTGTAAATAAGAAATCCCAAATTGAAAAACTTGAAAATGAAGTTAAGAAATTTCCAGAAATTCAAATTGATTTACAAAATATAGAAAAACAAGTTAATCAAAAAGAATTAGAGTTAAATAATTTACGTTTGGAAGAAAAAAATGCCAGAAATTTATTAGGTCAGGCAACCCAACTTATTTCCCGTGTGGAGCAGATGGAAAAATTATATAAACAAAAAGTGGAGGAAAAATCAAAATTACAAAAAGAGAAGGAAATATTTGAAGAATTAGCTTTGGCTTTTGGTAAAAAAGGAATTCAGGCTATGATAATTGAGGCAGCAATCCCAGAAATCGAGGATGAGGCAAATAGACTTTTAGACCGCTTGACAGAAAGCAGAATGAAAATTTCTTTGCAAACTCAAAGGGAAACCAAAACCAAAGTTGCTCAAGCTGATGGAGAGAAAACTTATGGTTTGGTGGAAACCCTGGATATCATAATTTCTGATGAAATGGGAGAAAGGCCATATGAGATGTATTCAGGAGGTGAGGCTTTCAGAGTAAATTTTGCAATAAGACTTGCAATTTCAAAACTTTTGACTCACAGGGCTGGGGCAAAATTACAATTTTTGGTAATTGATGAGGGTTTTGGAACCCAAGATATACAAGGTAGAGCAAAACTTGTTGAAGCAATTGACGCAATAAAAGATGATTTTGAAAAAATCCTAATTATTACTCATATTGAAGAATTAAAAGAAGAATTCCCGGTAAGAATTGAGGTTTCAAAAAATGCAGGTGGTTCTACTTTTGATATCGTGGGTATCTGAGTTACAATGGATAAATGGTCCTATTCATCTTAAGATTTCTTCCGGTTATATTTTTTTGGACTATTTTCATCTTTATTGTTTTACAAGTTCCTTATCCTGAAAGTTTAACTCAGGCAACCATTATCCAGCTGCTTTCATTTTTTATTCCTCTTTTTTTGGCACTAGTCTTTACCCTCAATCTCTTTATAAAAAAGATTATTATCTCCCTAACTTTATCTTTTGGAATAATTTCATTCCTTATTCTTAAAGCTTTAGATTCTTTAAACTTTGTGACCGGAATGCTAACAATAATTTCAGCGGTCCTTCTTATCAGTTATTTTAGAAAAGTGAAATTCTCTGATTTGACTAAAGATGGAAGAATTCCAAAACTTAAGTTGTCAAATCAGATAAAAAAAGTTAAACTGACGCATATGCGAAAGCGTATGCGACATCCTTAATGAAAAAATTCTATATAACTAATGCAATACCATATGTTAATGCTAAACCTCATATTGGTCATGCATTGGAATTTATTCAATCAGATACTATTGCAAGATATCACCGAATACTGGGTGAGGATGTAACTTTGCTTTGCGGAGGGGATGAAAATGCTATAAAAAATGTTCAGGCTGCCCAGGAATCCGGGGAAGATGTTCAAGTTTTCATAGATAAACATGCGAAACTGTTTGAGGATTTGGCAAAAAAATTAAACGTTCAATTTGATATTTTTCAAAAAGGGAGCGATCCTAAACATCATAAATCATCTCAAAAGCTTTGGGAGCTTTGTTATAAGAATGGCGACATCTACAAAAAATCTTATAAGGGTCTTTATTGCATTGGGTGCGAACAGTTTTACACCAAAGATGAGTTAAATGATAAAGGTGAATGTTTTGAACATCCCGGGAAAAAATTGGAAGCGATTGAAGAGGAAAATTATTTTTTTAAACTTTCAAAGTACGCTGCTTCATTGATTCAAATCATCGAAGCAGACGAATATCAAATAATCCCAGAATTTAGAAAAAATGAAGTCTTATCATTTATAAAAGGGGGTTTGCAAGATTTTAGCATTTCAAGATCAAATGCAAGAGCAAAAAATTGGGGTGTCCCTGTACCAGGCGATCCTACACAAAGAATTTATGTCTGGTTTGATGCGCTAAACATTTATCAAAGCGGCATAGGCTTTGGTTGGGATGAGGAAAAATATAAAAAATGGTGGCCTGATGATTTGCATGTTATTGGTAAAGGGATTATAAGATTTCATGCTGTTTATTGGCCGGCAATTCTTTTGTCAGCCGGGCTACAACTTCCTAAGGGATTGTTTGTCCACGAATATTTCACAGTTGATGGGCAGAAGATGTCAAAGACTTTAGGAAATGTTTATGATCCGCTCGTTGCAATAGAAAAATATGGGGCAGATGCGCTTAGATATTTTTGTCTTGCTAAAATTTCCCCTTTCCAAGATGGAGATTTTTCAGAAAGTAAGCTGCATGAAGCTTACAATGCAGATTTGGCAAATGGATTGGGGAATCTTGTGGCGAGGGTTGCCAAACTTTGTGAGCAAAATAATATTGATATAGGAAACGAGTTAGGTTGTGACCATTTTGAAGTATTTGTGGAGTTGGCATTGGAGGATTTTAAATTTAACGAGGCACTTCAGTTTATTTGGATTAGAATTTCTGAAATAGATAAGGAGATTAATGAGAAAAAACCTTGGGAGTCAAAAGGGAACGAGGTAGAAGAAATTCTTGCTGTATGGGCATTTGATATCCAGGAAATTGCTTATAACCTTCAGCCATTTTTGCCCCAAACCGCAGAAAAAATCCTAAAGCAATTTTCAGGGCCAATAAAATCAGCCACTCCCTTATTTCCTAGAATATGACGCTAATAGATACCCATGCTCACTTGTATTGGGATTCCTATGAGAAAGATCTTGAGGATGTCATTAAGCGCTCCATTGATGCTGGAGTTACCACCATAATAAATGTAGGTGTTGATGTAGAAAAAAGTAAGATTGCATTAGAACAGATCCAGGGGAAACTTTCTAAAATATCAGGGTTTTCAGCATATTCAACCATTGGAATTCACCCGCATGAAGCCGTTAAGTACTTATCAGATGTATCCATACATAAGGACATTGAGAAATTAGAGAAACTATATCTTTCTGCACCAGATTATATTGTAGCAGTTGGTGAATGTGGTTTGGATTATAAGGAGGTTGAGGATCAAATAAAGAGTCTCCAGAAAAATCTTTTTCAAGCTCAAATTGATTTGGCAAAAAAGCTAAATTTACCTTTAATTGTTCACTGTCGTGATGATAGAAGTGGTTCGACAAGCTCACCACCTTCGAAGACTTCGTCTTCTACGGCCTGGGATGAAATTTTAGAAATGGTTGGTAAGCATCCTACAGTTTTACACTGTTATAGTGGTTTATCCCATACTACCAACTACATACTACAAACTACCAACTTGCTTGTCTCTTTTGCAGCCACGATCACTTACCCAAAAAATGAATATTTAAGAGAAGCAGCCAAGATTCTACCTTTGGAAAAAATAGTTTTGGAAACTGATTGTCCATTTCTTCCTCCCCAATCCAAGCGGGGCATGAGGAACGAACCTTCTGCTGTTAGAGAAATTGCTCAGCTCATTGCCGACCTAAAGGGAGTTTCCCTGGAACAGATTGCGAAACAAACCAATGAAAATGTAATTAGAATTTTTCGTATATTTGCTTTCCCATCCTAAATTCATTAAACTTAAGGATAAATCATGCGTATTTTACTCACCTTTTTTATTGGATTTTTATCCTTTTTTTATTTGGCCGAAATAGTAAGACGTTTAATAAAAGGTGTCCGATACAGCCTTATAGGAATAATCTTTGCTGTTTTAGGCCTTGCAATAGGTTTTTTGGGTCAATTTATTTTGCCAGGTGGATTAAATGTTTTAGCAGCATTTTTTCTGGTTGGATCCGGAATTGGCCTTATAATCCACCATCTTTTATCCCAGCGGTTTATTCTTTTCGAGAAAACAGAAAGAGAATTTGTTTTAAAACATGAAAATTTTTTTGAAAGAATTCTTGAAATTTTGCCAGGCGCACTTACCTGGCTTGCTTTAACTTCCCCAATCTGGCTATCATTTACTCTTCCATATGCAGTTGCATACCTTATTTTGATCGCAGATGTTTACTGGCTTTTAACAGCACTAAGAATTGGTATTTTAATTATCATTGGTTACAGAAAAATGAATTGGGTAAAAAATCAAAATTGGTTAATAAATTTACAGAAAGATTATCCAAATGAATGGAGCAAATATTACCATTTAATCTTAATCCCTACCTTCAAGGAATCTCTTTATGTTTTGGGTCCAACATTTGATGGAATTTACAAAAGTCATTACCCTAAAGATAAAATATTCATAGCAGTAGGCTTTGAAGAAAGAGATGACCTACAAAAAATTAATCAAACTAAAAACTATCTTAAAAAAATTGAGAAAAAAATTGCTGGAGTTTTTACCACAATCCACCCGTACGGGTTGGCGGGTGAGGTTGCAGGTCAAGGCTCAAACAAAAACTGGATGATAAAACACATAGTACCTCAGCTGGAAAAAAGAGGAATAAAACTGGATAATATTTTTGTAACTACCCTAGATGCTGATTTTGTCATTCATCCCCGATTTTTATCAGGAGCACTCCACAAATATTTATCCATTCCTGAAAATAAACGTGACAAAAGAACTTTTACAGGAGTATTTTTATACCACAATAATTACTGGCAAACCCCAACCCCAATGAGACTTATGGCAACAGGTACTTCTTTTTGGCAGCTTGCTGAAATGGTTGGTTCTGATAAATATATGAACTATTCATCCATGTCAATTTCTCTTAAGGCACTTTTAGATATTGGCGGCTGGATCCCTGATAAGGTTAATGATGATAACGGTTTTTATTGGAAAGCTTACTTTCATTTTAATGGTGATTACAAAGTTATTCCACATTTTTTGCCAATTTCGGGTGATGCTGTGCAAGATACTACACTTCTTAAAACTTTTCAAAATCAATATTTGCAAATCAAAAGATGGGCATACGGTGTAGAACATATACCATACATTGTTAAACAATATTTCACAAAAGAAATAGATTTTTGGCACAAAACCGATAGAGTACTTTTTAAAATTTGGGGTGATTTAAAATGGGGATTTTTAGCACTTTTTGTAACATTTGGCAGTTTATTTATTCCCTTGGTTAATCCTAATTTTAAATCATCAGTTCTTTCCGTAAATTTACCGATCATATCTTCCTGGATTTTGACTGCTGCTTTTTTCGGACTTTTTGCAACCATCTTTGTTCATGAAAAAACAGTACCTAAAAGGCCCAAAAATTGGTCTATATTTAAAAAGGTATGGTCTTATATCCAATGGCTTCTAGTACCCATTATTTTAATTACTATCTCATCACTTCCTGCAATTGATGCTCAAACATCTTTGATGTTTGGTAGAAAGTTGGAATTTCGTGTGACAAATAAGGCAAGATTATTGGAAAAAGCTTAAAACTATATGTTCAAATTTAGTGGAATAAATATTTGGATAAATTTGATTCCTTTAATTATATCTTTGCCTATGACCCTATTTGTTTTATTTTTTGGGAATTTTTTGCCACCGAGGCTACCATTATTTTATTCTCTTCCCTGGGGAGATAGCCAACTAGTAAATCATGAGCAATTTCTGATTATCCCTGCATCTATTAGTTTAATTGCACTTTTTAATCTCATTATATCCAGACAACTTCACAACTCTCAAATATTTTTTAAAAAACTTCTTCTCTTCTCCTCACTGCTTAT
Organism: uncultured Gammaproteobacteria bacterium; assembly: GCA_964387865.1. Classification (GTDB taxonomy): domain Bacteria; phylum Patescibacteriota; class Microgenomatia; order Daviesbacterales; family UBA10151; genus CAYLXC01. The sequence goes on from CAYLXC010000021.1 coordinate 9,693, forward strand.
TAGTTTAATATTAATCATTACATTTTTAAAAATTATATTAATTTTTACTTAAAATGGAATTTTTATTGCCTGCAATATTTTCTTTCTTAATTACAGTTTTCTTAATTCCACCAACTATTAAATTTGCAAAGAAATACAATCTTTTAGATAACCCGAAACTAAGACCTCATCCTGCTCATACTCAAATGCGGATAGTCCCAAGAGCCGGTGGTTTACCGATCTTTTTTGCGCTTTTTTTAGCAATTTTATTTTTTATCCCTTTTGAAAAGAATATTTTAAGTATATTGGCCTCTTTAACTGTTCTTCTAATTGTCGGACTGCTGGATGATAAATATCAAAATTTATCACCATATTTTAGACTTTTTAGTCAATTTATTGCTGCAGCTATTTTAGTTATAAGCGGAGTTGGCATAAATTTTATTACCAATCCTTTGGGAGGAATTATTCATCTGGATTTTATTGAATTTTTGCCCGATATCTTAGCGCTAATTTGGATAGTTTGGGTGATGAATATGATTAATTGGTCCAAGGGAGTAGATGGACAGATGCCAGGAATAGTAACTGTTGCAGCTTTTATTTTAGGATTGCTATCTTTGAAATTAAATAATTTAGGGGATCCATCACAAACAGGAGTTGCCAGATTATCATTTATAACAGCAGGCTCTTCTTTGGGCCTTTTAATTTTTAACTGGTATCCTGCAAAAATTTTTCCCGGTTTTTCCGGTTCAACAATTCTGGGTTTTATGATAGGTGCATTGGCAATTTTTTCAGGTGGAAAATTAGCAACAGCAATCCTTGTACTTTTAATTCCAGCAACTGATTTTGCATACACTTTTTTTCGAAGAATTTTGCAAGGCAAATCTCCTGTCTGGGGTGATCGGGAACACCTTCATCACAAACTAATAGATCGCGGTTTTAATCATCAGCAAATCTCCTTGTTTTATATTTTAGTATCTGTTATCTTAGGGGCAGCTGCTCTAAGTTTATCTTCCCAAGGTAAACTATTTGCAAGCATTTTGGTTGCATCTGCAATACTTGGAATAATCTTATGGTTAAATTTTTTTGGGGGGTTATCAAAGCCGCAAGACCCAGACAATGGATAAAAAACTTTGCTGTCTTTGCAGCATTAATTTTTTCCGGTACACTTTTTGACCCAACAAACCAGATTAAGACTCTTCAGGCATTTTTCCTATTTTGTATTTTCTCCTCAGCAACATATCTTCTAAATGATGTATTCGATATTGAACGTGATAAACTTCATCCGTTTAAAAGAAAACGTCCAATTACCTCAGGTCTAATCCCTGTCCCTTTTGCTATTGTGCTTTCTTTACTTCTAATAGTTATTTTCTTACCTCTTGCCTATAAACTCTCCCCTGCTTTCTTCTTTGCCTCGCTCACATATTTGGTACTTCAACTTTTTTATTCAAGTTATTTAAAACAAATTATTTTACTCGATGTTTTGGTTATAGCTGCAGGATTTGTTTTAAGGGTTTATGGAGGAGTTTGGGCAATTGATGCACATCTTAATGTTTGGTTCCTTTTATCTATTACATCATTTGCACTATTTTTGGCAATTGGAAAAAGAAGATCTGAGCGGACTTTAATGGAAGCACAGGCATCCCAGCATAGAGAAACTCTACTTCATTATCCGGAAAGTTTATTAGATAGTCTAACTTCAATGTTTGCAACTTCCGCATGGCTTACATATGCTTTCTTTGCTTTTTTACAGCCTCCTATTCAAGTCCGCCAGGCTTTTTCATCTATTTTAGGAGGCTTCGAATTACCGTTTACTGAGGCCAAATTTTTAATGGCAACAGTGCCTATTGTGATATATGCAGTCATGAGATATCTATATATAATTTATGAGAAAAAGGAAGGTGAATCTCCTGAAAGAGTTTTGCTCTCAGATAGACCCATGCTTACAGCAACTATTGTCTGGCTTGTTATGGTTATAGGAATTATCTACTATTTGGGGGCTTAAGGTATTTTCTTTTCAACATATGTTGATGAAACAAAGCCTTCAGTTCCATCAGAAAGTCTTACCCTATCCCAACCGAGAAGTTCTTCCAAAAGTATTAATGTATCCCCTGGTTTTACCTGGGCAATTTCTTTTCCTAAAAAAGATCCTTTATCCCTAACCCGCAAAAATCCGGTTGGAGTTTGTTTAACTATTACTTCGGGCGTTTGAGTAATTACGGGAGCAGAGATAGTTGTTAAATCAGCATCAGATAGGGCTAAGTCAACCGAAACAGTTAGATTAAAATTGTTTGGTAGAGTAACCTTTATACTTCTGTTTAAATAGTTTGAATGTGAAAGATTAATTATATGTTCCCCTGAAGTAATATTTATATTAAGCGGTGTTTTACCAAAAACTTTTCCGTCAATTTCAACTTCTGCACCAGATGGATTTGAAACAACCGTTACCCCTCTACCTTTATCCAAAGTCAGGATTTCTCCGGAAGATGAGGCTTGATCTTTTGCCAAGTCCCTATTTACAATAGTTAAAGTTTTAGCTGTCAACTTAAGCTTACCTTGCCACGAAGCTTCTTCTTTTTCTAATTTGACATTATATTCTCTAACTTCCAAATTTCTATCCTCAAATGGAGTTTTACCAGCTTCATTACCATCCAGAAACACAGTTGCCTCATTTGGAGTTGATAAAACTGAGATGCCGCTTTTTTCCTTTATCCCAAAAAAAAGCTCTGCTGTATTTGAACTATAACGAATAAGTAATATCAGGATGCTTATAAGTATAAAAATCCAAAGCAGAGTTTTTTTCATTTAGGTTATTATACTTTTTTTGACAACTAGGACCAAATCTGGTAGTATTATCATTCATCCAAGCTGCTTTTAGAACTTGGATTTTTTGTTTGAAAAAATTTACAAAAAACTCTCTGCCTAGGAAAGTTTCTGAACGGGTTGCCCAAAATCTTAAACTTTCTAAAATTAAGCTAGGGTTTCCTAAAAAGGTTATATTGCTTAGCATAATTTTATTCACAATCCTCACTTTTGGAGGATATTACCCCACCCTCTCTATACCACCCATTAAGAGATCTCAAGTCTATGCTCAAACTAATGAGCAAAAAGAAGAAATTATTCCCTCTTCCTTTTTTTCCAAGGCAGTAATTCTACCTCATCCAGGTTACTTATCAACCCGTTTCTCAGCTTGGCATCCGGGAATAGATTTAGCAACTGGTTTAGGTATGCCGATCCATCCGATGATTGATGGAGAAATAATAGAGGTTGGCCGTGATTTTTTTGGTTTGGGAAATTATGTAGAAGTTTCGCATGAAAATAATTTCAAATCAAAATATGCACACATGGGCAAAGTTTATGTTAAAGCGGGCCAGAAAGTCTCCTCAGAGAATACCTTAGGAGAAGTAGGGCTAACAGGTTACACATCAGGTCCGCATACTCATTTGGAAATTACTCAAAATGGCAGGTATGTTGATCCACAAAAATTACTTCCTCAAATTCCTGATATGCCAAAATCAACCTACTATGTTAAGAAATAATTTCACCCTCAACCTCAGTTAAGGTTGCTCCCCGAAGTCCGAATTGTTCTCTTTCACGATTTATAAGTCTTTCCAATAAGTTTTTTAACTCCAGCGGATAATCTACATATCTTAAACTAATTTCACCTTTAGATACCCCTGCCGTATTTATAATTATTGTTCCATGATGCAAAAGAAACCTGTCTACAAATGATTGAATAACCTCCAAATTGGTAATTTTATCATATAAAGCAGCTGTAACTTTTACCCCAAAAATACCTTTTTTAATAATTACTCTTCTGGTTGTTAATAAATATCTGTTGGCATGAAAAAGATGCATTGTTTTTAAAATTGCAAATCCTGTCATTGTAAATATTGCCAAAATTAAAGTATTAGTTTTAGAAAACCCCAGAAGCCAACCTAACCCTAAACCTAGTCCAAAAAATATGAGACCTGGAAACATAAAATAAGTAATGAATTTTGTGCGGATATAAGCCTTACTTAAATTAGTAACTAAAACCAACTCCTCATCTTCTGATAAATATTTAGAAAAAGCCTTTTTTTGTTTCGGAGAAGGAGATTCTTTGTAATGAAACTTAGCCATTATCTAGATTGTACCAGATTTTCAGTCTGCATTAGGATTCCCAGGAAGTCTACCTACTAAATGGTACTGTTGTCTTCTGACAAGTCTTGTCAAATCCCTAACTCTCTCTGTTTCATTAAGTTTAAATTTACCAACTAAAATTCTTGCTTTTATTCTTACCATCTCTGGATCCAAACCTTGAAAGACTAACTCTGGTATTGAAGCTCTACCTTCCGACAGAAGCCCAAGTACAGCTTGCCTGAATTTACTTTCTAATTCCGCATCGGATCCTCTACCTAAATATCTCCCAAGATTTGTTGCAAAGGCGATTTTAATTTGAGCAAATCTAACACTATCAACGTTATCCAGATTAATCCTTAGTTCATCCTTTTCAGCTAAAATTTCATCCATCCTCTCCTGATACCTATCTTCTTTTAAGTTGCGGGCAACTATAGCTTGCTTAGTTTCTAATCCTCCACTTTTATAGACTGTATCAGCTCTAAAATCTACTCTTCTATTACTATTAGCAATTTTAAGTTCATCATCCGTTAGATTATTTATTCGTTCAAATCTATATCTAAATTTATTTTTAGCATTTTCCCTCTTCTGTCTATCTGATTTTTCTTTCAGCCTTTTAGAATGCTCAATTGCTTCATTAGACCACTCTGGAATTTCTTTTGCCTCGCTTGTAGATAAACTCTTAAATTGACCATACAACGCACAAACTCTTGAGTTTAATTCTCTAATTTCTTCATCCGTTAACCCTTGCTTCCTGGCTAACTTGATTGCTTGAGATTCCACATAATCGGGCCTGCCAATTTGGTTGTCTAAGCAGTAGGTAGCGTGACCTAACTCTACTGCTGCATGCACTATATTTGTAGCAATATTCTCATCGGTCAAAACATTTTTAACAAATTTTCTAAAAGGTATTGCAGGATGATTCGTGGAACTTCTTTCTGAACTATATCTTGCCCGTATTTCTCCCGATTGTTCAGTCATAATAATATTTTACCAGAAAATAGGAAGTATCAACTTGTAGTTATCTCTATATCTTAATTATAATTTCCCGCTCCTTTGGTCCGTTAAATTCTATTAAAA
>CAYLXC010000022.1:0-13534 GCA_964387865.1 uncultured Gammaproteobacteria bacterium
ATAGTTGATTTTTTTGGAAATTTAAGTTATAATTCGCGCATATTATGAGTGTTGTTCCAGACAGAAAAGAAGTAAGTGCTCCAATGGCAGAACCAGTTGCTGAATTGGATATGGATTTGACTAAAAAAAATCTTTGGGATGCATGCCAAAGCAGATTACGGGAGAAATACGAATCTATAATAAGTCGATACTCCAAATCTAAAGTTGAATTCGCTAGATTATGGCAAGGAATGACTGGTCCCCCTCCGGGGTTTGATGATGCATTCAGGCAAATGAAAAGCCCCCAAATTTCGCTGGATGTTCTAACAGAACTATTAAATCAAGTCGGGAACCGGTCAGACCGGGTTAGACTTGGAATGGTTCTTGGGCCTGCAGATTACAATAAAGTAAGACCCGACTACAGAAAGAAATCTATGCACCCTGAAGATGTTCTCACAAGAGAGGAAATAGAAGCTTTTGGAGTGCAGTTTAATGATGGTAAAGCAGGTCCTGAAATTGATCCACGATTTAAAGAAGTAGATCCTCCAAAAGGGGTTATCTCAGATGGGAGGCGCTCCCCCACTGTCTATGGAAAGAAAGCGGAGACGGCAGTGTCTAATAATGGGGATCCAGTAAGCAGGGAAGAGATCTATAGGCGTCTATTTGGCGATTCTAACCAGCAACTACAAATTCAAGAAGACGGAGTTTCAAATGGAGAAGTACTTGTACCCGAGCCGCATGGTCCACAAGTTGAGCAGATCCAAGATGCACCTGCAGAAATTAGAAAATTCCGCCTGGCTGGTGTTAAAGCATTTATAGAAAATCACAAACCTCAAATTGAAATTAAGAGACCTGAATTTAGAATGCCAGATGTGAATATCCCCCACCCCAATATTAATGAGATTTTGAAATTCGTTTCAGGAGCCGGAAAAATTAGAAGGCCTGAAATAAATATCCCCAATCCTGTTCAACCATTATCAAAAATATTTAAAGAAGTAACAGGTCATAAAATTGGGGATAGAGCTGTAGGAGATTATGCAAAAGATGTAGGTATAAGAGGTGTATTATCTTTTGGAGTTGGTATTGGTTTGGGAACTGTAGGAGTTATTGGGATTCCTGCCGCTCTTTTAGGTGGAGCCGGAGTATCAGGATTAATGGAAATTAGAAGGCAAAATAAAGACCATGAACGCGACATTAGAAAGTTATTATTTGCTGCCGGGACCGGTGCAGCTTTTGGAGTTGCAGGAGGAGTAGTTGGAGTACTTGGATTATCTGAAACTGGAGTTGGACAGGCAGTGAAGGGAGCATTAGGAATGGTTGGAGAAGGGGTTGGTCAAGGGGTAAGAGGTGCAGTTGGGGTAGCTGGGGATTTGTTAAGCTCGGGTGGAAACTTAAAGGATGAGGCGTGGAAAGTTACGAGTTCATACATAGGGTCGCATGCTTCTGGATTAGCAACAACTTTTGAAGGATTTACTCAAAATATTTCCCAACAACTTCCAACTTCTGGAGAAACTGTTGCTACATCAATGCCAGAAGTAACAGGATTAAGTAGTGAAGTAGCGTCTACATCCCTCTTTATCGAACCAGGAAACTATTCTCCTAGTATCGAAATTCCAGATAATGCACATGAATGGATGAAAGATGCAAATAATCCTGAAGGAGCATATGCCACAGCAATTCAAGCTGAAGTTGGAAAGAACGTCGGAGAAGTTGGAAAAGACTTATCATACATTGAATATGGATTGCAGCGTGGTTTGGAAATGAGAGGATTATCTATTAATGGTTTAGATCAGAATATTTTGGATTCTAATAGACACAGATTGCTTGGTGTACTGGAGGATGCAGCAAATTGGGCATTTGATAGACATTTGCAGGATGCTGTAAGAATGAATCTTTCACTAGATGAAATGATAGATCTTGGAAGAGATACATTTGATGAATGGTTAGACATTCATGGTTTGGATGAACTTGCAAGAGAAGTGGACCTAGATCTAAAGCAAGCTGCTTAAAAACTGTATAAAAGAGGTAGTAAGGAAAAGATTAAGATTGAAGCCCCTGCAATAACAGATAAAATTATCCAAAAAATTCTGAATTTTTTTGAATACATCATATTTTTTAAGATTATCACAAAATTTGCATTTAAAAAAGATAAGAGTTAATATTTTAAAATATGTCAGCAGAAATTGATCGCCAAATAAATAAGGTAGCACAAGCTGCTTGGGAGGAACACTTTCCAGAAGAAAGTGTAGAAGCTGAAGTTATTTTATCCAGGCCAAAGACTTATAATCCAAATGTTGAACAGGATGATATTACAAATATTACTCTTCCTATTCTTCCCGCACTCATAAATACCCTTTTTACTCACCTCAAAATAGTTACAATATGTCTTGGTGCACACGCAATTTCCCAAAAACTGGGCTTGAATCCGGAAGTGAGCATGGCTGTTACCTTTATTTTGGCTGGAGGGTTCCCCATAGCTAAAAGGCTCGCTTATAATTATTTTACAAGGGGTTATCCTCAAATTTAGCACAGTTTGATTTCTGATTTCAGTCTTGGTATACTTATGTTTGTAATAGCTTACAGATTAAGAAAATACAGGAGGTAAAAATGGATTTGATAGATGCTAATGCTAGAGTTGTAATAGCCTTTGCTCTCACAATGATAGTGGCTCTTCTAACCTACATTGCTTTTTTTAAAGAATCTAAACCCAACAAACGTACTCAAAAGTAAAATGAATGAAAGATTTACTGAGAGAAGAGACGATTCTTTAAACCCTCCGGAAAGTAGAAAGGGAATTTTGAAGAGGTACCTTCTCTGCCCAGAAGATTTATCATGCAAGTCTTAGAAACTCTGGCATCTCCAAAGGGAGGATTTGTGCTTTTTGGTATTGCTGGTGGACTGCTCAGTCATGATTATATGATAGCATCAGGCTCTGCTGCTTTCGGAATTTTGATTGGAACTTGGGCCAGCAGGGAGAGTTAAGTAGTAGTTAATCTCTCGATTTCTTCCAAAGCCTCTTTTCTTTTTGGATCCTCAAAGTAAATTCTCGCTGGTTCCAATTTTTTGATTAACCATTCAGCCATGGCATTTTTTAGATCCTGTGGATGCAGTTTTTTGTCAGCATAATCTTTTTCTAAATCTTCATAAGATTCATAAGTTACACTCCCCCCAAATTTTGGATCCCTTCGAACCTCCAAGGCGTCCCCTTGGAGCCTCAAAATTAAATATTGAGCCCAGTCCAGAATTGGATTAAATTCAACTCCCCCTTCCGGACAAAAAGCATTGTTCACTTTGCGCCGGATTTCATCCGGCTCATCATGAATAAAAACGGCACTATCCGGTTTTGATTTGCTCATTTTTAAACTTGTAATCAGTTCTTGTCTGTCTTCTTTTGGAAGAGGCCAAACAGGCGGTTTGAGCAAACCTTGTATAAGGTGGTGATGGATTGCAACAGGTTTTGATTTGCCAAGGTCTTTGGCAGCGTCCCTTGTTACTATATGAACATTCCGCTGGTCTGTTCCTGCATGGGCTATATTAACCTCTAAGGTAAAGATATCAGCCGCCTGCATTGCTGGATAAAGTAGAGTTGCCGAAGGTGAAGAATCCCCAGCGAGTCTTCCCATTATTGTTGTTGAACGTATCATGCGTGAAATAGTTGTAGTTTTTGCCACTTTTACTGTAGTTGCCCAAAATTCTGGCTGTTTACTATACAGTTCACTACCCTGCTTAAATTCCAAATCACCTGGGTTTCCACCCAAACAAAGATATGCTGCCTTCATGGCTTCTGCAAAATATTCCCTTGCCATTTTTTGTGCAGTTTCCAAAGTCCCATCCAGCTTGTTATTAATCCATCCATGCCAATCCGCTAACCAGATAATAGTTTCAGCCCCGGCCTCATGTAAATCTTTTACTTTCAAAAGTGTTGCTAAACCAGTCCCTAAATGTACTTTTCCTGAAATTTCAAACCCAATATAATGTCTAAGTGGAGTTCCAGAATCTATAAGTGCCTTTAACTCATCTTCAGTTAAAACCTCCTCCAAATTCCTGGTAATTAATTTAAACCTTTCCTCATTAGTCATGGTTCGATTATAACTTATTATGCTAAGATTACCAATATGATTAAACTTGTAGATAAGGAAAAAGTTAGTAGAATTAAAACAACCGCTACAATCTCCTGGAGGCTTTTTTTATTACTTTGGAAGATTGATAAGTGGCTAATTTTGGGAAATATGGTGGCTGTCTCCATCCCTGCCGTAATTCCTCTTATAATTGGCTATATTTTCAAGCTTTTGATAGATCAAGTTGTCTTGATTATTTCCGGCCAGCCACAAAATACTAATTTAATACTCTTAATTGTTATTGCAGGGTTTAGTACTTATGTATTCCAAAGTCTTGCTTTTTCTGCTCAGGATTTTTTGGGAAGGCTACTTTATACCAAAGTTCCTGTGTCTTTATACAATATGATTTTATCCAAAGTCTCAAGTTTGGACATGGAGTATTTTGAAGATAGCGAGTTCAAATCAACTTTAGAAAAAGTGAGAGATTCATATACTTTTAGGCCCCTAAATATGATGGATAATCTTCTTTTTACTTTTCAGGGGTTAATACAGATGATTGCATCACTCTTGGTTCTAGCAACTCTTAATATTTTCTTGATATTTATAGTAATTTTAGTTGCAATACCAGAATTTATAAACCGTGCAAAGCAATCCGAGCTTGCATGGGGAATTTGGGATGCGCACTCCCCTTTCAGAAAAAAATTCTGGTATGTATCTTGGCTTCTTCAGGAAAGAGATGTAATTAAGGAAATGAAGCTTTTTCAATTGCCAGGTTGGTTTTTAACAGAACTTAAAAATTTGCATGAAAAATTCTATCAGGACAATAAAAGATTGGCGACAAAATATTTAGGTGTAAATACCCTGTTTAATTTATTGGAAGGCTTTGCATTTATAGGGATCCTTCTTTACATAATCTTCGAGACCCTTGCAAAAAGGTTAACTGTCGGAGATATAAGTTATTACACCTCTGCTGCAACAAACTTTCAAAACGCAATAGGTGGTCTTTTTAGAAATGTTGTAAAACTTTTTGAAGGCAGTTTATATATTGGTTCCATTTTTGAAGTATTGGATGCAGAGCCAAAAATAAAGCAAATAAAAAATCCTATTAAATTGAATTTAAGAAAATCACCAATAATAGAATTTAAAAATGTAACTTTCTCATATCCAAAAGTAAAAAAAGCTATTTTGAAGGATTTCAACCTTACAATTAAGAGTGGAGAAAAAATTGCTTTAGTTGGAGAAAACGGCTCTGGAAAAACAACAATAGTAAAACTTCTTTGCAGGTTTTATGATGTTTCATCCGGTGAGATTTTAATAAATGGGAAAAATATTAAGGAGCTTGATTTGGATATTTGGTACAAAACAGTAGGAGTTTTATTTCAGGATTTTGTTAAATATGAGTATAGTGCAAAAGAAAATATTTTTTTTGGAAAAATCTATGAAAATATAAATTTAAAAAAAATAATTGAAGCAGCTCAATCATCTGGTGCTGATTCAATGATTAGAAAGTTGGAAAAAGGATACGAACAGATGTTAGGAAGAACTTTTGAAGGTGGGATGGAATTATCAGTTGGCCAATGGCAAAAAATTGCTTTGGCAAGAGGTTTTTTTAGAAATGCTCCAATTTTGGTTCTAGATGAACCAACATCATCAATCGATGCAAAAGCAGAATCTGAAATTTTTAATAAAGTGGAAAAACTTTCAAAAGACAAAACCGTAATAATTATTTCTCACAGGTTCTCAACAGTTAGAAATGCAGACAAAATTTATGTGATTGAGAAAGGAAAAATTGTAGAATCTGGAAGCCACAAGGAGCTTATGGGGCTAAATGGTCAATACTCAACCCTTTTTAATCTTCAAGCAAAAGGTTACAAGTGAGAATCCGGTTATGGTAATATCCACTCTATATGGTCAGGCAACTATCTAAATTATCACAAGCCCTGATTTCCGGATACTCTAAAGAATATTTACAATCCACTGAGTCCACGATCTCTGTAAATCCTGTTGTTGCAGAACTTGCATCCTGGTATGAAAGATTTAGAACTGCCATGGATTACAGGGAAGATGAAGTAATTCTAAGAGCTGCAATTGAGCGGATTCTAAAAAGGAGACTTTTTTTGGGCGGAGGTGGGGAAACAATTGCTGCCCCTTTAATTCGCGAACTTGTTTGGGCGCGTTATTTCCCAGATGCTTCAGTACCTGAATCAAAGGTAATTAAAGTTGCCCAAACAATAGATTTGTATTTTGCCCTAGAGAAAAAAATAAATCAAAAACATAGAATAAATCAGGGTCTTGTAAATGAGTGGATAATTGATCTTTTATCCTCAGAAATTGAGGATATCCTAAAGCCTGGTAATGAAAAAGATATGATGTCTAATTTTATTTACCATATCTTCAAAGATAGGGTTACTATAGTTGATGATACAGAAGAAACTAAAGACATACAAATTTTTATAGCTACTCGGCGCGCTTATGCTAATGATGATTTGGCACTTTTGCGATTTCGACTTTTTAGACAATATTTTGGAAAAGTAACAGAAAATAATTTGGATAAGATTTCAGATGATTTTGATAATGCTAAGAAGAAATTTGAGCAACATTTTAGCTACCCTCTTAGAGATAAATTTTATAACTACATAAAGAACCAATCCGTCCCCTTTTTAATATTGGATGATGTTTTAAAAAGTAACATTGGAAAAGTTTCACAAGTTGTCGGGGATGAAGATCAGCTTAATATGTCTATTATAAGTGCCTGTAACAGGCGCTATAAAACAGTTAGAGGCAAGGTAGGCCGGGCAATTGTAAGAAGTGTAATTTTTATTTTTGTAACAAAAGCCATATTTGCCTTGTTTGTTGAGGGAAGCTTTGAGAGATTTGTATATGGTCAAGTAATCTGGTCCTCAATCATCCTAAATACACTTACCCCGCCAATCTTGATGGTAATTGTGGGACTCTTTATTCAAACGCCAAACAGGGAAAATTCATACAGGATACTTAGAAAAATTAACACTATACTTTTTGATGAAAACCCTGCTTTAGGGGAAAGTTTAACTTTAAAAAGGAAGCCATCTAAAACAGATCCCATACTTTACTCTTTATTCATGCTGCTTTGGCTTGCAACTTTTGGCTTAAGTTTTGGGGCAATAGTTTTTATTCTTACTAAACTGCAAGTAAATCCGCTCTCTCAAGGCGTATTTTTGTTTTTCCTGGCAATTGTTTCATTTATTTCCTACAGAATAAACAAAACTGCAAATATGTATATTTTGAAAGAGCAAAAAGAATCCATATCCACAATGGCATTTGATTTTTTCTTTATGCCGTTTATCCAGGTTGGAAGAAAATTAACATCAGCTGTCTCACAGCTAAATATCTTCTTATTTATTTTTGATTTCATAATAGAAACCCCGTTTAAAGGTATAGTGGCCTTTTTTGAACAATGGTTACTCTTCTTAAGAACCCAAAGGGAAAAGTTGGAATAGTATATGATGTTATAATGTTAAAATATGCAAGTAACTTTTAATGATATATTGAATAGCACACCCTTATTTGTATTATTAGTTATTCTAATTTTGTCAATTTTAATTTTTGTGAAGCCTCAAAAGTCCGCTAGGAGATAATCATTTTCCACATTCCATGTGGGAGGGTAGATTACACAATGTACGAAAAATGAGGGTGTTTGCCCACTTGATCTAAATTTACCCATTACGGAGTCTTTCAACATACTCGTCCCAAAGTTCTTCCATTTGGTTTATGCCATTAATGCCGGGATCAATAGATGCGACTTCGAAATAATGCCCATGTTTGTAATCAACGATAATACTCGGAACTTGATATGCGTCAGAAGCACTGAAACCATATTGGCACTTCCTTAATCTGGGTCCTAAGTCAGTGTCAGGAAGTCGTGGTTCTTGAATTGAGGTTTTCCCACACAGAGCAATAACTTTATTTCCGATAATCGTGATTCTCCTCCAATACGGACAAAGTTTAATATTTGTCTGTTCAGTAACGTTCATTCTCTCAGCTGACATGGCAAAAATTATAACATACCAACCAACTTATATAATTTGTTTTTCCCTTTAGTTTCACTATCTCGTTGACGCTTCCAAAGAATTTCCTGTACAATATACTCAATGGAACATGCAATTGTTATAAAGCCGGAAATTTTAGGATTTTTTAAAGGTTTTCCTATTACTAATACCCTTTTGGTTTCATGGATAGTTATGGGGATACTTTTGATTGTTGCTCTAGTTAACAGGTTCTCCACCAAAATTGTTCCAAATGCCTTGCAAAATGTTTTGGAAATTATAATTGATGGAGGTTACACCATAGTTAAAGATTTAGCAGGAGACAAAAAAACTAAAATCTTTTTCCCGTTTATGATGACATTTTTCTTATATATTATTTTAGGTAACTGGTTGGGCCTTCTGCCTGGATTTGGAACCATAACTTACCGTGGTGAGCCACTCTTCAGATCTGCAAACTCTGATTTAAATATGACTTTGGCGCTGGCTTTACTTTCAGCCATAGCAACTCATATTTTTGCAGTTAAATATTTAGGCATAAAAAATTATCTTTTAAGATGGGTTGCTCTAAATCCTATTTTTTTGTTTGTCGGGATATTGGAAATTATTTCGGAATTTACAAAAATAGTGTCGCTTTCTTTCCGGCTTTTTGGTAATATATTTGCGGGCGAGGTAGTTTTGGCAACGATTTCAAATATTTTTGCCTTTATCATACCTCTCCCGTTTTATTTTCTGGAAATTATTGTAGGGTTTGTACAAGCAGCTGTTTTTGCTATGTTAACATTAGTATTCATGGTGTTACTTTCGGAAAAACATAATGAAAGCCACTGAAAGAAAGGAGGTTTGAGTGGAAAATCTAACATCCGGTTTGGCAATAGGTTTGGGAGCAATTGGGCCAGGTATCGGCATAGGTCTTATAGGAATGAAGGCTACAGAGGCAATTGGCAGAAATCCTGATGCCCAGGCAAAGATTTTGCCTGCCATGCTTTTGGGAATGGCCTTTGCAGAAGCAATTGCAATTTATGCTTTGGTGATTGCATTTACAAAATAGGGTTTAGGGCTTAGGGATTAGGGTTTAGTCACTATACCCTATACCCTAGTTGCTAGACCCTAACAATTATGGATTTTTTAAAGGACTTTGGAGTTCAACCTGTACTTTTGGCTGCGCAAGTAGTCAATTTTTTAATCCTTTTATTTATACTTAACAAACTTTTGTATAAACCAATTTTAAAAGTTCTAAGTGAAAGAAGGCAAAAAATTGAGGAAAGTTTAAGAAATGCGCAAGATATTGAAAAAAAGCTTTTACAAACTGAAGAGGACCGTCAGAATTTATTAGCAAAAGCTTCTGAAGAGGGACAAAACATTGTAGATGATGCAAAAAAACAAGCAGACTTACTTATAGAAGATGCAAAGGTGAAAGCAGAAATTTCTGCTCAAAAAATACTAGAGGAGGCACAATCCAAGATACAAATAGAAAGGGATAATATGAGATGGGAGCTTCAAAAAGAATTCTCTAAAATAGTTATGCTGATAGTGCAAAAAGTTGCAGGTAAAATACTGGACAAACAATCACAAAAACAACTTATTGAAAAGGCGGTTAAGGAGATAAGATCTTGAAAGAAAAAAAGAAATTAAAAAAAATTGCTGCAAAGTCTGTTAAATTGTCAATTGAAAAAGGTATGGTCAAAAAAATAAATGCGGACGAAGTTATTAAAATCTTAAAAACTTTGCCCCGCGCCCAGGCAATTTATGCAATTTCCAAATTTTTAAAAGGTTTAAGAAGAAGGGGTGGAGAAACCACAGTCACTGTTGAATCTGCTGTTCCTTTATCAAAAAAGGAGATTAGCAAGGTAATCAAAGAACTTAGTCAGGAATTTGTACTGACTGATGTGCAAAATAAGGTTAATCCGGATATTTTAGGGGGGATTAAAATTAGGATTGGAGATACTGTTTTGGATTATTCCATAGCGGGGAGAGTTTCACAAATAGGAAGGGTTATTGAATCATAATGAAACAAGACATTATTTCGAAAATAGAACAGGAGATAAAAGGATTAAAACTAACAACAATACGCCAAAATATTGGTGTTGTTAATGAAGTTGGAGATGGTGTTTGTAAAATTGAAGGATTGTCCGATGTTTCGTATTCTGAACTTTTGGATTTTGGCCCTTCGACAGACTCAGGGCAAGCGAGGGGTCTTGCACTGAATCTGGAGCAATACAATGTAGGTGCTGTAATTTTTGGAGATTTTACAAAAATAAAAGAAGGTACGGAAGTTAAAACAACGGGCAGAATTTTAGAAGTGCCTGTGGGTGAAGAATTGGTGGGTAGGGTTGTTAACGCTTTAGGTGAGCCTTTGGATGGAAAAGGCCCGATCAAAGCAAAAACTCACTATCCTGTTGAAAAAATTGCTCCAGGCGTTGTTACGAGGCAGCCAGTTAATACTCCTGTGCAAACGGGAATTAAAGCAATTGATGCACTAATCCCAATAGGCCGTGGCCAAAGAGAGCTGATTATTGGGGACAGAAATACAGGTAAAACCACAATTGCCGTGGATACAATAATTAACCAGCGTGATGTGGTTTGTATTTACGTTGCAATTGGGCAAAAAACTTCCAAAATTGCCCAGCTTGTTGCAAAACTTGAGGAAATGGATGCAATGGATCACACAATTGTTGTTGCAGCCTCTGCTTCTGATTCAGCTACTATGCAATATTTAGCACCGTATTCGGGTTGCGCTATGGGTGAATATTTTATGGACCAGGGGAAAGATGCTTTAATTATTTATGATGATTTATCAAAACATGCTGCTTCCTACAGGCAGCTTTCCTTGTTATTAAGGCGTCCATCTGGCCGAGAAGCATATCCCGGTGATGTGTTTTATCTTCATTCCCGCCTTTTGGAGCGTGCTGCACGTATGAATAAAGAGTACGGAAATGGTTCTTTGACTGCCCTGCCAATTATTGAAACGCAGGCAAATGATGTATCCGCATATATTCCAACAAATGTTATTTCCATAACCGATGGACAAATTTATTTGGAGCCGGATTTATTTTTTGCTGGAGTAAGGCCAGCTCTAAATGTGGGTATTTCAGTTTCCAGGGTAGGTGGTGCAGCTCAAACTAAGGCCATGAAGTCTGTGGCAGGCCGCCTTAAGCTGGACCTTGCTCAATTTAGAGAACTGCAAGCTTTTGCACAATTTGCTTCAGATTTGGATCCGCAAACAAAGCAGCAGATTGAGAGAGGCCGAAGAATTACTGAAGTCCTAAAACAGCCCCCCTACTCCCCTGTTTCCCTTGAGGAGCAAGTGGTTGCACTTTGGGCTGTGACAAATGGATATATGGATGAGGTGGAAGTTGAAAGGATTAAGGAATTTGAAAATAGATTTATACAGGCGTTGAAACTGAAAAACAAAAAACTTCTTTCCGAAATTGCTTCTAAAAAAGAGTTGGACGAAAAGATGATAAAGGAATTGGAGAAGAGTGTTAAGGAATTTTCAAATTTATTTAAGAGAGGGGGAAAGAAAGGGTAAAGTGGCAAATACACGAGAGCTTAGACGAAGAATAAAGTCAGTAAAGAATACGAGCCAAATTACCCGTGCTATGGAGATGGTGGCTGCTGTTAAGATGAAAAGGGCACAAAATCAGGCTGTTTCAGGAAGGCCATATAGCTTAAATTTGTCTGAAGCCTTAACAAGGCTTCTTCCAAAAGTGGAAAATGAGTCCCATCCTCTGCTTTTGGAAAATGGGTCAGATAAAAAGGGAGTTATACTTCTCTCAACAGATAAAGGCCTTTGTGGATCATTAAATACGAATTTATTTAGGATGATTCTGAGTTCCCACATGTCAAGCTCGAACGTAGTTTATTACACAATTGGTAGAAAGGGCAGGAATTTTGCAGTAAAGACAGGTAAAGAACTGATTGCAGATTTTGAAAATTTGGATGCTGTAAGTTTTAGGCAATCTGTTCAGCTTGCAAAAATGGTTGTTGAAAGTTTTAAGGCTAGTGAAGTGGGAGAAGTTTTCCTAATTTATCCCCGGTTTGTTTCAACAATTAAACAGGAACCAAATATGGTTAAACTTTTGCCAATAGATATAGAGTCCGTCATTGCGGGCGAAGCGAAGCAATCTTCCAACTCGAATGAAAAGATTGCCACGGGTTCTTCGAACCCTCGCAATGACGTTGGTGGGAGTGAATACTTATTTGAACCTAATATTGATACTTTATTGGATTCATTATTAATCCATCATGTCCGGATTAAGATTTACCAGGCACTTTTGGAAACAAAAGCATCTGAACATTCTTCCAGAATGGTTGCCATGAAGAATGCAACAGATAATGCGTTGGAATTAACTGAAGATTTAACTTTAACATATAATCAGGTCAGACAAGATTCAATAACAAGAGAAATTTTGGAGATATCTTCTGCAGCAGCGGCAATGGAATAACTTTTAGGAAAGGAAGAATATGATTGAAGCAAAAAATTTTAATAAGATAAGAACAAATTTAGAGGGTAGATCCCCAAGTGCATTAAGGAGACTAGGTGCGCAACTGGAAAGAAGAATGGAAGAACTAAGCTTTGCATCTAGGTCAGGAGGGTTAGAAGAGTTCCGTCTTAATACTCTTAGAATGACAGATGTTAGAGTAGCTCGGTCTCTATTACATAGAGCTTCAAGGGTGGTTTTTGAACATGATCCAATTGCATGGTATGAAGCCAGAGTAGAAGGAGAGAATCGTGAATAAAGGGAAAGTAACTCAAATAATTGGTGCAGTAGTAGATGCGGAGTTTGATCCGAAGCATTTGCCTGCAATTTACAATGCCCTGGAAACCACTATCCCCTCCCGTCATTCTGAACGAAGCGAAGAATCTAAAAAAAAGATTGCCACGTCGACTTCGTCTCCTCGCAATGACAAATTAGTCTTAGAAGTCCAGCAGCACCTTGGGGAAGGGATTGTACGTTGTGTTTCCATGGGCTCAACAGATGGATTAAAACGTGGCACAGAAGTATTGGACACTGATGGTCCAATCTCCGTTCCTGTTGGTGAGGAAGTTTTGGGAAGGCTTTTTAATGTTTTGGGCGAGACAATAGATAATAAGGAAAAAGTAAAAAGTAAAAAATTCTGGCCCATTCACCGCGCAGCGCCCCAGTTTAGCGAACAATCCGTAAAGAGTGAAGTTCTTGAAACCGGAATAAAAGTCATAGATCTTCTGGCCCCAATAGTTAAAGGAGGAAAGGTGGGCCTTTTTGGAGGCGCAGGTGTTGGAAAAACGGTTTTAATACAGGAGTTAATCAGAAATATTGCGCAAGAGCACGGCGGTTTCTCTGTATTTGCAGGTGTAGGTGAAAGAACAAGGGAAGGAAATGATTTATATAATGAAATGAGTGAGTCAGGTGTTATTAAAAAAACAGCCATGGTTTTTGGGCAAATGAATGAGCCCCCCGGGGCGCGTTTGAGAGTAGGTTTGTCAGCACT
>CAYLXC010000023.1:0-13316 GCA_964387865.1 uncultured Gammaproteobacteria bacterium
TTGTGTCCAGGGTGGGATTCGAACCCACATGGCCTTGCGACCAATAGTTTTTGAGACTATCGCGTAAACCGTTCCGCCACCTGGACGTATGTTGAATTATACCAACATTTTGGGTTAAACTCACTTCATGAAAAAGAATGTTAGGCTTCCGGGTCATGTTAGGCCAGAAAGATATAAAATTATGCTTAGGCCGAATTTCGAGGATTTTACTTTTGAAGGTGAAGAAACCATATATCTTACGCTGGAAAAATCCGCAAAAGAGATAATCCTACACTCTGTGGATCTGGAAATTTTATCTGTGGAATGGATTCACAAAAGTAAAGAAGTTTGGGCAGGTAAGATCTCCTATGACAAAAAGGGCGAAACAGCCACTTTTACATTCCCCAAAAATCTCCAAAAAGGTAAAGGTGAATTAAAACTTAAATTTAAAGGATTTTTAAATGATAAAATGCGCGGATTTTACCGCAGCAAATACATGGTGGATGGAATAGATAAGCATTTGGTTACTACGCAATTTGAAGCAACTGATGCCAGGCGTGCTTTTCCCTGTTTTGATGAACCATCCCAAAAGGCCATTTTTGATGTAACCTTAATGGTTCCATCTCATACAACTGTTATCTCAAACACTATAGAATCAGCTATCAGAGAACATGAGGCAGGGGTGAAGATAGTGGAGTTTGAACCTACACCGAAGATGAGCACTTATCTTTTGGCGTTTATTGTGGGGGAGTTTGAGAATATAGAAGGGGAAAGGGGAAATGGAGAATTGGTAAGAGTATTTACGACTCACGGGAAGAAGGAACAGGCAAGGTTTGCTTTGGATGTTGCCAAAAGATGCATGGATTTTTATGAGGAATATTTTGACATTCCTTACCCGCTTCCTGTTTTGGATATGATAGCAATCCCTGATTTTGCAGCCGGTGCAATGGAAAATTGGGGAGCAGTGACATATCGGGAATCAACACTTTTAATTGATGAGGAGCGTTCATCAACTGCAAACAAACAGTGGGTAGCTATGGTTATTGCCCATGAGCTTGCTCATCAGTGGTTTGGAAATCTGGTAACAATGGAGTGGTGGACCCACCTTTGGCTAAATGAAGGGTTTGCCTCATTTATTGAATATTTGGCAATTGACCATATTTTTCCCGAGTGGGATATATGGACACAATTTGTGGGTACTGAACTTGCTGATGCTCTCCATTTGGATTCATTAAAAAATACTCACCCGATTGAGGTGGAAGTAGGGGATCCTGCGCAAATAAGTGAAATTTTTGACAAAGTCAGCTATTCAAAAGGGGCATCAATTTTAAGAATGCTTTGGAAGTATCTGGGAGAGGAAGATTTCAGGGACGGGTTGAGGCATTACCTTAAAAAACATGCCTACGGAAATGCTTCAACCGGAGATTTGTGGGAGGCATTATCCGAAGTTTCCGGCAAAAACGTGGGGAAAATTATGGCAAATTGGACTTCAAAGCCAGGGCACCCATTAATAAGTGTAAAGGAAAAAGTAAAAAGTAAAAAACTAGAACTAACCCAAAACAGGTTCTTTATAAGTCCAGTTTCCAAAGAGGAGTCAAATGATAAAACTGTTTGGAGTATTCCACTATCCATGACATTGCGTGGAGCCTCAGCGACGAAGCAATCTTTTACTCGTCATCCTGAATTTATTTCAGGATCTGAGATTCCGAAACAAGTTCGGAATGACGAAACTATGTTGATGGATAAAAAGTCTATGGTTTGGGATGGAAAAGGAAAGTTAAATATGGGTGAAGTAAGTTTGGTTAGAGTTGATTATCCACACCAATATCTTAAAAGTCTTGAAGAGGATGTAAAATCCGGAAAATTATCTGCTCCGGATAGATTAGGGTTAATAAGAGATACTTTCGGGCTGGCTCAATCCGGAGGATCACCAACATCCTTGGCATTAGAGCTCGCTTTAAGCTACATTGATGAGGAAGATTTTACAGTTTGGAGTGAAGTTACATCACACTTAAGTCAAATAGATTCACTTTTAGTATATGAGCCTTTTTATGAGGATTATAAAAGCTTTGGAAGGCATATTTTTGGGAGAATTGCTAAAAAATTGGGTTGGGAAAAAAGAAAAGGTGAAAAGCATACAGATGTTTTACTTCGCGGGATGGTTTTATATCAATTGGGAAAATTTGGGGATAAAGAGGTTATTAAAAAGACTCAAGAATTATTTGCTATTCATACGTCATTGCGAGGAGCGTCAGCGACGAAGCAATCTACTAACGTGAAAGAGATTGCTTCGCTTCCTTCGGTCGCTCGCAATGACAGAAACTTCAAATTGGATCCGGATTTAAGGGGGGTTGTCTACAATCTGGTGGCTGAAAACGGTGGAATGGAAGAATTTAATACTTTGATAAAAATGTATAAGGAAGAAGATAATCAGCAGGAAAAAGACAGGATTGGAAGAGCCTTAGGTTTATTTAAAAATAGAGCACTTCTTAAAAAGACATTAGCTTTTTCCATATCGAAAGATGTCAGATATCAAAATACTTTGGGGATAATATCATCTGTTTGGGGTAATCCAAAAGGAAGATATTTGGCTTGGGAATTTGTTAAAAAGAACTGGAATCTTTTAAAAGAAAGATATGCAGGAGGTCATTATTTTACCAGAGTTTTCCAGCCGGCAGGGGATTTTACAAAAGTTTCTGATGCTATAGATATAAAATCATTTGTTAAGAAGAACCCAATTCCGGAAGCAAGACGAACTATATCTCAAGCATTGGAGAGAATTTACTCAAATGCGGAATGGCTGAAAAGGGATAGAGACAAGATTAAAAATTTTCTGGAGAAATTTGAGCCTGTGTAGTATTAATAATCCGCAGGTGTAGCTACAAATCCACCCCGGGGGTGGCCATTCGAAAAAAGAGTTCTGCATCAATTGTGGTATACTATTTATATGCCTGAAGCAGAAAGTAGACCACAAGCTAGAGTTTCGAGAATCCATCTAACAGATAATCCATTGCCAGGACAAGAATCGCAATTGAGCCAGTATAGAAAAGCAGCTCAGAAATCTGGTTGCAAGTTTAAAATTGAGGGGAAACCCGGCGATTCTTATGATTTTAACGCTTACTACGCGGAGCGTGATCACAGCGATCATCCAGTTAGGAAGGGAGTGTTAGGCCCCCACTCTTATATATTAGCTGTTACAGGTGTCCCTGGAGTCCGTGAAGGGGCAAAGGGTTCTCTAACTAAATTTGAAAAAGATTTAGATGAAATAGTACGTAAAGATCCCCTTTACACAGAACAATAAAGAATTTAAATATTCTACATTCCTATTAGCTTCATATAAAATTTTATGATAGAATTTTTTAAATAATATGGCACTTAATGTAACTGAACTTAGAAATGGTAGCGTTTTTAAGGAGGGGAATAATATTTTTCAGGTTTTGTCATATGATCATGTAAAAATGGGCAGAGGATCAGGGAATATTAAGGTTAAGGTTAAAAACTTAAGGTCTAGTGCAATTACTGAAAAATCTTTTATAACCGGGGCAAGGGTTGAAGAGGCAAATGTTGAAAAGAAAAAGGCACAATATCTTTACAGAGATGGTGACTCCTTTAATTTTATGGATCCAGTTAGTTTTGAACAATTCCCACTTTCTCAAACTTCATTAGGTGAACAATTAAAATACTTAAAAGATGGCTTGGAAGTTATCCTAATAACATCTGAAGGAGAAGCTTTGGGTTTAGAACTGCCAAACAGCTTAGTGTATGAGATTTCCGAAACTGGACCAGGGGAAAGAGGAAACACAGTTTCCAATGTATACAAGGAAGCCACATTAGAAAATGGGTTAGTTGTTAAAGTTCCCATGTTTATTGGTGTTGGGGAAAAGGTAAAGGTGGATACAAGGACAGGAGCTTATGTAGAGCGTGTTAAATGATTTATGAGATATGAAATATGATTTATGATTAAATTCATAAATCCTAAATCATTGTTCATAAATCATGTATAATCAAAAGAATGTCTAAAAAGATTACCAAAGCTCTGATTCCTGCTGCCGGGTTTGGGACAAGGTTTTTACCTCAAACCAAGGCCATGCCTAAAGAGATGCTTCCTATTGTGGATAAACCTGTTATCCAATATGTTGTGGAAGAAATTGTAGCATCCGGTATTGATAACGTAATTATTGTTACAGGTGCCACAAAAAGGCCAATTGAGGATCATTTTGATGAACCAAATGAGGATTTGGTTCAAAATCTGGTCAACGGGAAAAAAGAGGAGCTTCTAAAACAAATTAAACACATCTCTGACATGGCCAATTTTATTTACATCCGTCAAAAAGGATCTTATGGTAACGGGACACCTGTTTTAGCCGGTGAAGCAGTAATAGAGGATGAACCTTTTGCCGTACTTTGGGGAGATGAATTTATTTTAGCTGAACCTCCAAGGCTTAAGCAAATGATAGAGGTTCACGAGAAATATGGAGGCATGGTTATCTCCGGTGTAAGAATTGAGAAAAAGGAAGATTTGAGCCGTTATGGAATAGCTGATCTAGAAGCAGTCGAAGGAAACGTTTTTAAAATCAAAAAGATTGTTGAAAAGCCTGATCCCTCATCCGCCCCTTCTGATATAGCAACTCACGGGGCATATATTTTGCCTCCTGAAATTTTTGCTGCTTTAAAAAAGCTTAACAGTGGCCAGAGTGGGGAAATTTGGCTTGTAGATGCAATAAACATGCTTAAAGATGAAGGTGTACCACTTTACGGGGTAGTTATTGAAAACGGTAAATACTATGATACTGGAAATAAATTGGAATATATGAAAACAGTTGTGGATTTGGCAAGAAATCATCCTGAAATAGGTGAAGAATTTACAAAGTATCTAAAAGAATTAGCGGATAAATCTTAAGGCAAAAACTAAACCTCCGACAGTTGCAGCTTGAGTTAAAATTCCCCAGGGAAGTTTTGCTTTGCCGTTTATCTCATGCTGGAATTTATAAAATGTGGAAAATGGAAATTTCCATCCCCAAAGAAGATATGGCATTTGTAAAATATCCCAAACTTCAGAAAAAAATATTGCAGACATTAAATAAATAATATCTGTTGTCCCCCCAAATATTAAAAAGGTGATAATTATTCCGAAGATTAAATCAAATGATGATTGGACAAATAATGTTAGCTTGGTTTTTTTCTTCCATCCCCATCCGAAATCCCAGTGAGGAATCATATCTGCAATAGGGTGGGAAAGTGCAGCAAGTGGTAAACCAATTGAAGGATTAGAAATGGAGGCAGCAATAGCGCCTCCGATCAGTGCATGTGCAGTTGCGGTCACATCTTTAAGTATACCCTACCTTGTCAAATTGAATCAATTTACAAGTTATGGTACGCTACATCCTATGTTTCCGGTACTTTTCTCAATAGGCAATATAACTGTTTCATCTTTTGGAGTTTTTTTAACATTTGGATTTTTATATGGCGTATTTTTGGTATGGAGGCTTACAAGGGCCTGGGGAATGGATGAAGAAAAAATTTTGGATTTGACACTGCTTACATTTATTGGAGGACTTTTAGGCGCAAGAGTTTATTTTGTCATAGAAAATTTGCAATTTTTTATCAATTCCCCCCTAAACATTTTACTTTTTACAAAATATCCGGGTTTTTCATTTTGGGGTGCTTTTTTAGGGGGGTGGCTGACGCTCTACTTTTTTGCAAGACGAAAAAGAGTGGATTTTTTACGCCTTGCTGATATTGCATCCGTAGGTTTCATTGGAGGATTGGCTTTATCAAATATTGGGTGTTTTTTAGGAGGTTGCGGAATTGGGATTCAATCTAGCCTATTTTTTGCAGTAAATATGGTAGGACAAATAGGTAAAAGATTCCCCACACAAATTCTGGAAGCCTTACTACTTTTGATTTTGCTTAAAATAATATGGTCAAAAGCCACACATTTTCATCAAAGAGGGAAAATAGTAAGTTTAGCTTTGATATTTATAGGTTTGATTAAACTTATAACAGAGCCCTTAAAAGCAAATCATAATGAGGGTTTTATATTATCCTTTGTCTTATTTGTTTTAGGTATTACACTTTTTTATAAGGCAACAAAAAGAAATATTATAGAAGATATAAAAGGCTTTTTTACATCTGTTGGCAAGTTTTTGATAAGCTCAAACAGTAGAAGAATTATTCTAGTAAGAGTCCAAAAATACTGGTATAATCAGACGACTACACTTGCATGGAAAATAAGAAATATCAAAAAAAACTTGCGGAGGTTAAATGTTAAATTTTCCTATAAAAACAATAAATTATATTAAAAGAGTACTTTTACGTCAGCAAAAAGAAGTTGAGAAAAATCTAAAAGTAGTGGATGAAGACGATCCTGCTAAAGGGGAGGGTGTAGTAGAAAGTAGCGAACCAGGAACAGATTCTTATATTGCTGATACTCACACAAGGATAGTAGTTTTAAAAGAGCAACTTAAAAAAACAAGCGGTAATATAAAGAGGGCTCTCTTAAAAATCAGAAAAGGTACTTATGGAAAATGTGAAAGGTGTAGCAAGCAAATTGAGATTAGAAGGCTTCTGGCCATGCCAACAGCTCAATTTTGCCTCTCCTGCAGTAAAAAACCATCCCGAGTATAAACAAATTAATACTAATCCTTTTGCCTGAGGAACTCTTGCTACATATTCTGATTTTAATTGTCTTGCTCGTGCGCGCACCTCTGATTCTATTTTACGATAATCTAAAAGTGCTTCTCCCTTATGCTCCATATGTAATTCTTACTGATTCGAGATCAATCTCGAAATTAACTTTTCAAATATTTTGATATTTATTGAAATCAAATCATCAACACTTTTATTGGGGAAGTATTTGAGATTTTTTATAAATATATTTCTTAAGCTATTTTCAATAACTGCTGTAGAGTTACAGAGTGTATTGTCTAAATCGAAAATTACAGCCTTAATCATAGGCACAATTATACCATTTATGCTCGTTTAATAAACAAGCTTTGGTGGTTGGGCATGAATCTGATGATCACCTGAAGTATTAAAATGGCAGATGCCATAGTTGAACTGCCTATGTATGGAATAAACAAAAGTCTCAACGTCATGGTAAGTTTGGGAATAGTGTTGTATGAGGTTATTGAAAAAACTAAGCCTTGACAAACGTATTACGTTTTGGTAAAATGTAGTACATATGCAAACATTAGTTAGTAGTAAATATCAAATAGTTATTCCAAAAGAAATCCGCAAGAGAATTAAGGTTAAGCCTGGTCAAAAATTGAATATTTACACCGCAGGAGATCAAATGATCTTATCTACTAAGATGAATTGGCCAGAAGATCATTTAAAAGATCTAAGAGGATTATGGAAAAATATTGACGTAGATACCTTTCTTAAAAAAGAACATGCCTCATGGGAATAGATCAGATTATTCCGAATCAAACTATTGCTTTAGATTCCAATATTTTCATAAATGCTTTAGAAAAAGACGATATATCAGGTGATAAAGCTCGACAACTGTTTGCAAAGATTAAGAGCCAAGGATTAAGAGTATACACATCCGTTATCACGCTTCAAGAGGTATTTGTAGGTGTCTACAAAGAGCGTTTAGAAGAAAAAGGTGCAAAGTATATGGATTTTGTATCAGGAGGTGGTTTGATAACAATAGTTGATGTAAATGGACAAATTGCTTTACTCGCAGCAAGGATTAGAGCTGAATATAAAGTAACTACACCAGATGCAATACAAATTGCAACAGCTATAGACAAAGGTGCTGTTATTTTTGTTACTGAGGACAAGAAGATTCCTAATTTAATTTATCAATTAAAAGTTATTTCTTTGTAAATATTATCAGCAAACATTTTAAATGTCATGGTTTCTTTAGGGATAGTGTTATACGAGGTAATTGAGAAAATTGATCACTCTTAAGATTTATCCATCTTTGTGTTAAAGAACGGCAAATTTACAAAAGCCCAAACGACATTTAAAACAGGTGGAGAAACCCTTTTAAATGGTGTCATATGAGTTTGTCCGGTTATGCCTTTAATAAGGTGGGGTAGGGCATTAAAATAAAACATGCCCGCCAAAAAATACCAAAGTAATTCCAAATTTCCTCACCTCCAATCTATCTTCCTTATAATGGTCATATATAAAACCTTTTGTCAATCGGTAAACCCGTAGTTACCTTTTAGTTACTTAACGTATTAAATCACGATAAAATCCTCCTCCTGAGTTTCCTACTTTTTCCACATAGGGTTGTATCTGAAGCTAATTTAGGGTAAAGAAGTAGTGTGAAACCGCACTACCAAAAGAATGCCATCCAATATCTCCCAACAGCTGCATACCAACTGAATTAATCTCAAACAAATCTTTTTAGACATAAAGAATTGGCTTAGAGCTTGTTGTTTTTAATGAATTCGTCGACAGTGCCATCAAATATAATTGTTGTAATCTTTTATTTATAAAAGTAATTAGTAAAATTAAGCAATTGGACTGAAAGATGCCCTTAATTTAGATACAAATGCAAGATGATTTACAATAATAGGATCCGAATAAAGACCTGTTTGGGTAACATCTTCATACACAACCCTTGTAGGACCATCTAAAACCGTAGACCCATCCCACCTATCTACATCATGGAAAACCACAAGACCTCCTACTACTACATATTCTTGCCAGCTTAAGAAATCACTTCTGACAGCTTCATAAGCATGTTCAGCGTCAATAAATAAAAGCCTTATTGGGTCTTGCCATAGGGAAAGAGCATCAGCTGATGACATTACAAGCGGAACAATCCAATCTTCTAAACCAGCTTCGCGGATATTGTGCCGGAAAACAGACTCTGTTGTTCCCTCAGGAGGCATATGGGATGCGTATTCACCTCCTGGCTGGTGTTCTGGAGAGCCTAAGTGAGTGTCAACAGCGTTAACTCTTTCTCTGCCGACTTGTTTGCTACCCTTTGCTAACCAAACTGTTGATCTGCCTTGAAAACTGCCTATTTCTACAATTGCACCTTTACTTGGACCGTATTTTGCAGCAGTATAAAGAGCAGCACCTTCAAGTTCAGTTAACCACCCATCTATTCCTCGTGTAATCCTATATACTTGTGATATTTCTTCAAGTTCTTTAAGAGCAAGATGGGGTCCGAGAGTTTCTCTCATGTAAAGCACTATATCATTTTCTAATAGCGATTGCATTTGTAATTCTTGTTTTGTAGAATGCTAGATATGGCAAGACCAGAACAGGGATTAGATTCTGAGGGACAATCTGCACTAAGCGGAGTTAGAATAGATAGAATGCCGATAGCTCATGCAGATGCAAGGAGAACTGCAGTAGAAATTTTTTCCTCACCGAGTATTACAATTAGAGACTCAAAAGTTTTAATGGTAAATCAGCCACCTGAAGGTACAGAAGCAGTAATAGGAGGTCATTGGGAAAAAGGTATAGAAATTATATACGTTCAACAGGGAGAAATGACTGTTTTAAGGTTGGTTGATATAAATACGGGAGAGCAGGCAAGACACGAACATCTTTCTGAAGGCACTAGAATAATTTTGCCACCAGGCATCGCACATCAATTCAGGTTTACAGGTCAAGCCACTTTAATGATATTTAATGAAGTACCCTTTACTCCAGAGAAACTTGTAATATATCCTACTTGGGCGCAAGAATCTAAGTCTTGAATATGATTGAAGATGGCAGGATTATAGGTTTAGGGGCAGCGTATGTTGATGCAAAAATTCAATCTTCAGAACTTCATCTTCCCTTACAAAGGAATCAACTCCCAAGGTTTTTAGATGCTCATATGGAAGCGAATTTATATGCCGGAGGATCAATTCCAAATATTTTGACTTCGTTTATCAGATTATCGGGTAATCCAAATGTGAGACTCTTTACTTGTGTAGGGGACGATAGCAGAGGAAAATTTTACACAGCGCATACAGATAGGCGCCTAGGAGAACCACAAGTTAGCACAAAAAACCCTACGGGTGTTTGGGTAGGTATATATAATGACAATGAATTAGTGGAAGAATTAGATTTTTATGGAGCAGCAGGGGATATTATTATCTTAAAAAGAGAGTTAGAAGATTCCAGGAATGAGGTATTTATTACTGATATTGATGCTTGTAGAGTTCCGCAATCATTCGATTCAGTAAAAAGAGTATTAGAGATAATGGAAGATGATGGTCTGTTTATTTTAAGCCTTTCCGGCCTAGACGCCCAAGCAGACATCCAATGGCTTTTATCTTCTGCTGATAGAATACCTAATGTAATCTTTGGTAATGCTGCTGAATTATCGTATATAACTGATGAAACAGATATTGCCCAAGCCATTCGAACAACCTTCCCGCATAGCAGATTAATTGTAATCACTAATGAAGAAAAGGATGCACTGGTTAGATTTGAAGAGCAAGTTTTTTCTATCCCAGCAAAATATATACCACAAGAACGAGTTGTAGACGCAGCAGGCGCGGGTGACTTGTACATGGGGACTATGCTTGCATTATTATCACTTAGCAGATACAGGACTTGGAATAAATATGATGTAATAAATGTTGGTAATGTTGCATCATATGCCTCAACCTTAATACTACAAAGTGTGCAATCTAGGTTAACACATGATATGGCGCAACTTATTTTAGATTATGCTAGATCTGGTCCTCGTTAATTTTATACAACTAAAAATTTGTATTACTTTGTTCAAATCAGTATACTTCTAGTAAATAAGGATGAACATAGAAGCAGACGGACTAGAATTAAGCCCAAGTTTGAGCATTGGGATTCCTGCAGGCCGGGATATAAGTTGGACTCAGCGAATTCTTTCCCGCCTAGAAAGTCCAGCTACGCAGGTTGAAGTATTGGTTGCAAGATGGAGCAAAACTCCTTTAACAGATGAAGATCTACAAAGGCTTAATAAATATTTTCCGACAAAGGAAGTACAATCTCAGGCACGCCATGCACCAGCTATGAGAAATGCGATTGTGCGGGAAGCACAAACTACGCATCTTTTGTTCCTAGATGATGATATGGTTCCTGAACCAGACCTTTTATATCATGCTCTTCAACTTGCTGGGCGAGAGCCCAACATTGTTCACCAAGGTATACCGTATCTAGTGGCAAATTCCCACAATTGGCTTGCCAGAACAGAGGGAAAAGTATACCAAAAAAGCTTTAGTAGATACCTGACTGCTGATAATCAGGTAAGTCTTTTAGATGCAAGACTTATGTTGGTACCTGTAGATGTACTGTTGAAAACACCTTTCAATGAATCTATGGCTGCTGGTGGTGGTGAAGGGCATGAATTGGCAAGATGTCTTATAGAACAAGGAATCCCACTAAGATTAGGAACCGAGTTGTTGGGAGGACATACCAATAGAGAGACACTTATGGGTCTCATAGCACAAAAACGCGCTCATGGCAGAGGAAGAGGATATATGCTTCTGAATGAAGGACCGGGAGAGAAGGGATGGATAGAATATATTAAAACCTACATTGGTAGACATCTATTAGAGCCAGCTAAGGATTGGAGGAAGGGTGAGCTTAATACAGAGGAATTAATGTATGTATGGGGAACATATTCAGTTCATTGGCTGGGAGTGATAGAAGAGATCATGCAAGCTAAAATGTCATTTATAAATTCCATTTTTTTCCGATAGTATTTCCTTATCCCCATTCCATGGTAGGATTCTTTTAATTTTCTATATGCTTCTAATGCTTCAGGGTGAGTTCTAAGGTATAGATCAAACTCAAGGTTTCTTTTCCACCCTTCAGAATTCTTATTAACAATGACTATTTCTATGTTTATATCGCTCTGTTTATGATTAAACCTTACCCTATTGCCAGGAGAAAAACTCCTTGGTTCCCCGTAGATTCTTTTAAGTTTTTCAATAAATTTATCAAAATTATTTAAAGAAGTAGGGATAACTACATCTATTTCTTTTTGTCCTGATATACCTAATCCACTTGCTCCAAAATGCAGTACTTTAATATTTTGTCCTAAAATACCCAAAATCTCCTTTCTTTGTTTTTCAAACATACTTTTTACCTTAGGATTATATGGAACAATTTTTACTTTCTTTGAGTTTGATAGGTGATTCAGCCATTTAATATCTGCTTTTGTTAACATAGTTTTTAGAATATACCATAACCTTGACATGCCATTTAGGCTCTGTTAAACTATAGGTTTGATATGAGTATCCACTCAATTTTCATTATACGAGAAAATGAGTCGGGTATTATCCTAAGCAAGTGGTAGGATTCCAAACAAAAATAGAGTATAATACAGTAAAATGTCAAGCCCTGATATTGCGGTCGATATTCAATCTCCAATAGAAATAAACAGAAGATTACTTCAAGATAGAAGGAAAAACGGTGCACCTTCGTTTGTATTTAATTCTTCTCGTAAATATGCTGGAAAAATACCTAAAAACAAAATTTGAATGGGTAGATATTACTGATTCCGGAGCAAGGCAAGCACTTTTGGAGCTTACTAAATTTATTGATGAGCCTTTGGAGAACCCAATTCATATAGGAACATATCTTATGGCAAAGCGTACGCATGAATTGGGTATTAAATCAGTCCTCACAGGTGATGGGTCTGATGAATTTTTCTTAGGTTATGCAAGACATGCATGTTGGTTTAATCATTCAGTAAGCCCAACTGTAGAGTATCCAAAATGGCTTTGGACACTAAAACCAGAAGAAGCAGATGAGCTTTATACTCCAGAGGCAAAAGCTTCTGTCAGACCTATGATAGATGCTTCTGGTAAAAAAATTGAACCATTTTTAAATGTTAACCAAATGTTAGTGTTTGAAAGATTGGACCGTCTTTCTGAATATCACAATATGAGATTAGATAGGATGACTATGGCTCATGGTGTTGAGGCAAGAGTACCCTTTTTAGATTACCGTGTTGTTGATTATGCGCTGCAAATTCCTCTTAAGAACCTTTTTGGAGTAACAGGTAAGGGGTGGTTGCAGGATGTTGCAAGGCCTTTAGTGCCTCCTGGAGTGACTACATCAACTTCCTCACCTTCAATATGATTTAAAATTGCTCTTGCTACTGGAGCTTGAGGGGAGATGTAAGTGACATCTTGAGAAATATCTTTTGGCCTTTCCTCACAAATACATACACTAATAAGGGACTCTTCAGAATTTTTATAACGAATTATTACAACTTTGTTTAATGTAACAGTAGGTAGAGTTCGAATTTTCATCTCCATGCGGCAAATTTCTATATAACACAAAAAATCCCTATTGTCAAATATTTGATATCTAATTATTGACAGATACTGGAATGAACAGTCTGTATGAGGTATAATTTCTTATATGTTTACAGCAACACTTGG
>CAYLXC010000024.1:0-7128 GCA_964387865.1 uncultured Gammaproteobacteria bacterium
CTGCACTACTAGGTGCAAAAAAGGGGGAGGAAGTGGAAGTTGCAACACCAATTGTAAGGTATAAGTGTAAAGTGCTTGAAATAAAGTAAGAAAAATAAAATGATATACAGAACATATAAATTAAACAAGAATATTTATTCTGAGTTATCAAAAGAGGATAAAGCAGTGCTCAAAATTCTTGAGGATGTTGTCAAAGCTGCATCTAAAATCTATGAACTTCAGCTTAAAGAGGGTTTTTATCCAAGAAAAATTACTAAAGATAAATTAGAAAGAGAAAATCTACTAAACTCGGAAATTTTATCCCCATTTAGTTTTATCGAAGAGAAAAATGGAAATCTAGAAGCAATTCCTTACCATATTTATTATCATAAGTATCTTGAACCAATTTCAAAAAAAATAGAAAAAGCAGCTGAGATTTGTATAAATGATACCTTCAAACGCTATCTTATAGCCAGGGCTAAATCCTTACTGGATGGAATTTATAATGAAGCATTTAGACAATGGTTAAATGTTAAGAATTCAAAGATAGATTTTAGTATAGAACCAATTGAAACTCACTTAGATAAGGTGCTTTCTGTTAAAAAAGCGTTTCAAGCACATGTTGGAATTATTGATAGACAAGCTACCGAGCAAGCTGAAAAATTTAAGGAGGCTCTTTATTCTTCTGCAAAGATTAGTTTTTCTAAGTATCATTCAACAGACATTCCCAAAAAGGGAGTTAAAGTATTTGTGGAACATACTCCGGCAATATCCGGTTATCCTGCAGATATACTGTCTTCTGGACAACAATTCCCACGGAATTTAGCCATTGCGCTTAAATATGGTTCAAGAATCATAATCTATCCTTCACAAATAAGATTAAAATTTGATAAACTCTACTATCCTATTTTTAAATCAATTTTTGAACAGAGATTTGCCTCAAAATATTCAAGAGAATTACTTTTGGAAGCAGCAAATTGGACAATACTTCTTTATGAACTTGGAAAACAATTGCATAAGTTTGGAGGAGTAAGAGAAAGGTTGCAAGAATTATATTCTCCGATAGATGAAGCAAATGGTTTTGCCTCAGGCATAGAGCATAGCAAACACCTGGTTGTTAAAGGATTGTTATCTCAAGAACAGCTTGAGGCAATTATGATCATTCACATAGTGTGGATGATAGCTGATTGGTTACTATATAAAGATAATATTGCCAAAGAGTCTCATATTATTGGTTATTCAATCCTTTTAAATTCCTACTTGACTCACGGCGCATTAAAAGAAAGTAAGGGTATATCCTGGCCAAATTTTTCCAGAATTTTCTTTGAAATTGAGGAATTGGCATATAAACTTACCTATCTTTTACAAAAAGGGACATATAAAGAGGCTGATAAATTCATTAAAGAAAATTCAAATCTTAAGAATTTTGCTTATTTCTCAAAGGCTCTTAGTAAAATAAATACAAAAGTTTGATATCCGATATCTTTCAATTGTTGCACTTTTGTGTTACAATACTGAAAATTTCTCCCCCTACGATGTTAGGGGATAGTTTGTTTGTCAAAAATAAAATGTCTTATCAAGAATTAGGTCCAAAATTTGCTCTGGCTATAGATAAAGGTCACAATATTGTTCCTGATGAGGTAAGCTTCCTAAAACGAGCAGGATTTGACTTCCTTGTTTGGGAAAATGGCAATCTACACGTAGTTGTAGAAAATGATAATTTTCTTCGAAGCACGACTCTTAATAATGGTGAAGATATTCCTAATAGGCTTGATGAGGGTGTTGCTGATTTTGGAATTTTTGGTAGGGATGTTTTAATAGAAGCTCAATTAACAGGCATAGAAGTAGAAGAAGTAGTACGTCTAAATATGAGTCATTGTAGAGTGGTAGTTGAGGTACCAATTTACTCATCTTATAGTAAACCAAAAGATCTGGATGGTATGAGAATAGCTACAAGATTTCCTAACCATGCTAGAGAGTACTTTAGTGATTATGATGCCGAAATTAGGACTGTTAAATATAGCGGAGGGGAGGAAGCTGCAGTAGCACAAGGAGCTGCAGATGCAGTAATGGCAATTTATAGATCTGGTACCACAATGGGTGAAAATGGATTAAGACTTATTGGAGGTATTATCACAAAAGATACACCCAAAGATGAAGTAAAAAGAATCCTTACCCGAAGTACAATCATAGAAAGCCAAGCACTTTTAGTCGCTTCTACTGAATTTCTCAATGAACATGGTAGTGATCGAATAGTTAGACAATTTATAAATAGAGTGAGACAAACAGCAGGAACAAGAGCAGTAAGAAGAGTTGTTAGACTTGAAACCGTCATGCCCGTGCCAGAATTTATACTGGTAGACGACCCCCCCCAAATCCCGCAAATTGCGTAGATATTCACTTTCTCTGACTGTTCAGCTATACTACCTTCATGTATTGGGCTGATAGAGTTGCTGAGGATATAATCCAATCAAGTAAATTTAAGCCTTATTGGGTAGATGATATGTTTACCCCATCCGGATATGCACATATTGGTTCGCTACGTGGACCCCTTATTCATGACTTGATTTATAAAGCATTAATACATGCAGAAGTTGATGCAAAATTTAGTTATGTTTTCAATGATTTTGATCCAATTGATGGATTACCGAAAGATTTAGAAAAGGATTTTTCCAAATATTTAGCTTTTCCTTTAAGAAGTACCCCATCCCCAAAGGATGGCTTTAATAGCTTTGGTGAATTTTTTGCTTCTGATTTTAAAAATGTTTTAAAAAGTTTAGGAATTGAGCCCCAATTTTATTCATCCTGGGATTTATATCATGAAGGAAAATTTGATGAGGCAATAAAGATTGCTTTGGACAATGCGGAGAAAATCCAAGATATTTATCAGCGCATAAGCGGGAGTAAAAAAAGGGAACAAGGGTGGTTTCCTTTTCAAGTAATATGTGAGAAATGCGGGAAATTGGGAACAACCAAAGTACATGATTGGGATGGGAAAACAGTAGCATACAATTGTGAGGAAAATTTGGTTAAATGGGCTAAAGGTTGTGGATACTCAGGAAGAATCTCTCCTTTTGGTGGAAATGGGAAGCTTCCCTGGAAAGTTGATTGGCCAGCTCATTGGATGGTATTGGGTGTAACTATTGAAGGGTCCGGGAAAGATCACTCATCAGCTGGTGGATCTAGAGATATAGCGAGAGAGATTGTAAAGGAAGTTTTTCATATTAAGGAGCCATTTAATTTGCCCTATGAGTTTTTCTTAATTGGCGGTAAAAAAATGGCATCCTCTAAAGGATTAGGTCTAAAGGCAAGGGATGCAAAGGATTTGCTTCCTCCGGAGCTTGTGAGATTTCTTTTCTCAAGAACAGATTATAAGCAAGCTGTAGAGTTTGACCCCGTGGGAACCATGGCAATTCCGGACCTTTTTGATGAATATGATAGGTGTTTTAAGGCATATGTTGAGGATTCTGATGAAAATCTTGCAAGAACATTTGAGATGGCACAAATGGATAAGGTTTCCGATAAGACTGAAGATTTGCTTTTACCAAGATTTCGTGATGTCGTAAATTATGTCCAGATGGCAAATGTAGATATTTTGAAGAAATATGAAGAATTAAAAGGATCTGGACTTCCTACTTTAGAGAAGAAAATTTTAGAAGAAAGGGTCGAATATGCAAAACTTTGGATTGAAAATTATGCTCCGGATGAATTCCATTTACAAATGAGTGGGGAAGTTCCTGAGAAAGTCAAAGAGTTAAGCGCAGAGCAAAAAGAATTTTTGAATCAAGCTGCTCTGCTACTGAAAAAAAACGATGATCCCGAGAATTTGCAACTCGAGTTATATAATTTATCAAAGAAGCTTAAATTGGATGCAAAAAATGCGTTTGCAGCAATTTATGTCGCACTAATTGGTAAAGAATTTGGCCCAAAAGCTGCCTGGTTTTTACTTTCTTATCCAAGAGATAAGGTGATTGAAAGATTAAGGGAGGCGGTTAAATGAACACTGCTGATTTAAAAAAGATTTTAAAGGTATTTCTTACTTTACAGTGGGCAAAAGAGTTGCCCAGGCAGGGTTTTATTGCCTTGGGATTTAAAAGGAATGAGGCAGATTCTGTTGCTGCTCATTCATTTGCAACTGCACTTTTGGCTTATTTTTTCGCAAAACAGCTGCAAAAAGATGGAGTAAAGATAGATTCCGAAAAGGTTTTAAAAATGGGGCTTGTGCATGATATCGGGGAAACAATTGTTGGTGATGTTGGGACTTTTGTAAAGGGAATGGCAGGAGGAGTATTTAAAAATATTGAGGAGGAAGGAGTTAAAGCTTTATTTGGAGATTTGGATTCAAAAGAGGAGCTTATTAAATTGGTGGAGGAATATATGGATAGGAAAACTTTGGAAGCAAGAGTTGTAAAAGCTGCGGATAATTTGGATGCTTTGGCACAAACTAAGAGTGTACCTGGGGCAGCTGATGCGTTAAAATATTTTAAGAAGGTTTATCATATAACAAGATTTGACTGGCATAAAAAGGCAGTGGATTTAATATTAAGTGGGGAAGTAGAACCAGCAAGGGACTGGCAGAAAAAGTGACCAAGTCTGACTTGGTCATCCCCGATCTAATCGGGGATCCATAAATAATTATTAATGAATGAGCAGAATGTATTATGTTTACATTTTAGCAAGTAAGGAATATGGTACTTTGTATATCGGAGTGACTGATAATCTTATAAGAAGAGTATATGAGCATAGAAACAATTTGGTGGACGGTTTTTCTAAAAAGTATAACGTGCATAAACTAGTATATTATGAACAATTTCAGGAAATTGCTAATGCTATCTTAAGAGAAAAACAAATGAAAAAATGGAATAGAAATTGGAAGATCCAATTAATTGAAGTTATTAATCCAAAATGGAAGGATTTATATAGTGAAATTATTTAATGGATTCCCACTTTCGCTCGCTTCGCGAAGCGAGTGGGAATGACAGGAGGAATATGTTAGACATTAATTACATAAAAGAAAATTTGGAGAAGGTTAAAAAATCTGTTCAAGACAGAAAGCTTGATGTTGATTTGGACAAACTTATTAATTTGGATGAGGAGAGGCGTGGACTAATTCAAAAAGTAGGTGAACTTCGAGCAAAAAGAAATGAGGCAGCTAAAAATAGGGATGTGGAAGCTGGGAAAAAGATAAAGGAAGAATTAGACGGGTTAGAGAAAAAGCTAAAAGAGTTTGAAAGAGAATGGAATGATTTAATGCTTCAAGTGCCAAACGTATTAATGGATGAGGTGCCGATTGGTGATGCGTCCGCTAATAAAATCATAAGAAAAGAAGGGAATCCGCCAAAATTTTCGTTTAAAGCGAAAGATCATATTGAGCTTGGGAAAATGTTAGATATTATTGATTTTGAAAGAGGAGTTAAAGTTTCCGGTTTCCGTGGATATTATCTTAAAAATGAAGGGGCAAAGTTGCATTGGACTGTTTTGAATTTTGCTTTGGATCATATAAAACAAAAAGGTTATCAAGTTGTAGTACCACCTGTTATAAACCGTGGATTTGCACTGGAAGGCGGAGGACAATTTCCCTGGGGTCGGGAAGATACATACAAAGTAGGGGATGATGAATATTTAGTCGGAACTTCTGAAATTGCATTAATGGCACTCCACTCTGGTGAAACTTTTGAATTAAAAGATCTGCCTAGAAAATATGTGGCGCTTTCTCCTTGTTTTAGAACCGAAATCGGTTCTTATGGAAAAGATACAAAGGGTTTATATAGAGTACATGAGTTTTACAAAGTGGAACAGATAATTTTATGTGAGGCAGATGAACAGGAAAGTTTAGGGTTTTTTGAAGAGCTACAAGGGAATGCCGAAGAAATTTTAGATATGTTTGGCCTTCCCTATCAAGTGGTAATATTATCATCACAAGATTTGGGAAAGAAATCTGCCTTAACCTATGATATTGAAACTTGGATGCCTTCCAGAGAGGGATATGGTGAAACTCACTCAAATTCAATTTGTTTGGATTTCCAGACCAGAAGACTAAAAATAAAGTATCGTGGTAAAGATGATAATACTAAATTTTGCCATGCCCTAAATAATACTGCTATTGCCTCCCCCAGAATCTTAATTGCTCTTTTGGAAAATTTTCAAAATGAAGATGGTTCTGTAAAAATCCCCGAAGTATTACAAAAATACACAGGCTTTTCAGAAATCAGGCCCAAATGATTTACGAACCTACAATCCCGGTTTGGAATTGAACTTACAAACCGGGATTGGAAAGCTAATATGACACAAGAGAAAGATCCTTCGTCGCTGTATCGCTCCTCAGGATGATTCCTCCTTGCGTCGGAGTCACTTTTTCTTTTTTTGTTTAAGAAGTTCTGCTGCTGAGGTTGCTTGTTTAGTGGATGCAGAACCCGTACCTTCTATTGCTCCAAAATTAGCTGAGCCTGAAGGTGATGGGGTTGGGCTAATCTTTGGTGATGAGGTTGCAACTGGGGCGGGAGGTTTAACCTCTTTAGTATCTGAAGTTTCGGCTGGTAAGCTGGTGGGGTTTTTTGGAGGCTGACCAATTCCCAAAATAAAATATGCTGAGGCACCGGCAACAATAACAAGCAAACCTACACCTACCCCAATCAGCCATTTGGGTATACCGTTATGAGTTTCCGCAGGAAGTGTTGGGACTTCAGGATTTGCCTGTGGAAGAACAAGCGTTTCTGAAGTATTGGAAGCCGGTGATGTGTCTGGAGTGTGATTATTGCTTATAAGATGTGATAAATCAGTAGGAGTAGATTCGGCAGGTGTAGCTTCCGGATTTGGCATTGGTTTGTTTTCAGGAGCGGATGGAATTTGAGAAGGTAAAGATCCTTCAATAGGAGGAGGTTGAGGAGGGGATCCCCACGGATTGTCTAAAGGTGATGTTTGAGGTAATTGAGGGCTGGTGGTTGGAGCTGGTTCATTATATTGTGGAGAGGTAGGCTGCGGATTCGGTTGAGATAAATAGTCGGCCACAACTGAAGGTGAAGCTGGTTCAGAAGCAGGAGCTTGAGGTTGCAGTGGAGGCGTGGGAACTGGTTGTACTGAAACAGATTCAGTTGGAGATTGATCGGGTGGAGAAGATTGGGGTGGATTAGTCCAACCAGGTTGTGAACT
>CAYLXC010000024.1:7228-13151 GCA_964387865.1 uncultured Gammaproteobacteria bacterium
GAGATTGATCGGGTGGAGAAGATTGGGGTGGATTAGTCCAACCAGGTTGTGAACTTACAACAGCAGGGGTTTGAGGAGCGGTGGACCATGGTTGGGAGCTTGTATCAGCAGGTGATTGTGGATAGGCTGATTGAGCATTTAGATCAGTAGATGTTTGTGGATTAGATGGCCAGGCTGCTTGAGGATATGCTTCGGTTGGACTTGGAGTAGAAGAAGGTAAAGTTGTTTGTGGGCTGGCATCAGGTGTGGGAAAAGTTGGAGGTTGTGGAATATTTGATTGATTCGGGTTGGTTTCCCAACTTGGAGTTGGAGAAGATTGGGAAGCATTAGGATCAGAAAAGGATGGAGTTTGTGAGTCCTGGGGTGGTTGGGGATCCCAGAGATTTGAGGGTGTTACACCAGGAGGCCCTCCAACTCCAGGAGCATCTTGCCCCAGGGAAGGGTTTTGGGGATTTGTTGAATTAGGATTATAAGGATTATTATCCATTTAGGCAGTTATAAGGTTAATGTTAGTTTATCTAATATAGTTGGTAATTGTCAATCTTTTGGTTATAATTAGCTCAATATGCTGGGATTTTTTGGAAAATTACTGGATTCGAATGAGCGAGAGATAAAAAAACTCAAGCCCATTGTTGATAGCATAAACAGCCTTGAAAACAAGGTTTCAAGATTAGATGACAAGCAACTTAAAGGAAAATTTGCAGAATTTAAGTTTCAGCATGAGCGTGGAAGAAGTTTGGATGAGTTTTTACCTGAAGTTTTTGCTTGTGCTCGGGAAGCTGCCCAAAGAACAATAAAACAAAGGCATTTTGATGTCCAGCTTATGGCAGCAATTTCCCTGCACCAAGGCAAAATTGCAGAGCAAAAAACCGGCGAGGGAAAAACGCTATCTGCAACCCCCGCTCTTTTTTTAAATGCCATAGCGGGAAGAGGCGT
The DNA here is from genome assembly GCA_964387865.1 of uncultured Gammaproteobacteria bacterium. GTDB lineage: Bacteria > Patescibacteriota > Microgenomatia > Daviesbacterales > UBA10151 > CAYLXC01. The sequence goes on from CAYLXC010000024.1 coordinate 8,165, forward strand.
GCATTTGGTTACTGTAAATGACTATCTTGCTATGCGGGATTGCGGCTGGATGGGACCAATTTTTTATGCACTTGGTGCAACTTGCGCAACAATTGTTCATGATAAAGCCTATATCTATGATCCGAAACACAAAGATACAACACATGATGATAAAAGGCTGCAACATTTAAGACCAATTTCAAGAAAAGAGGCTTATGAGGCTGACATAACTTATGGAACTAATAATGAGTATGGATTTGACTACCTTAGAGATAATATGGCCTTTAGACTTTCCGATCAGGTTCAAAGGGGTCACTTTTTTGCTGTTGTTGATGAGGTTGATTCAATTCTAATTGATGAGGCAAGAACTCCTCTTATTATTTCCCAGCCTGCACAGGAGGCTACTGAAAAATACTTTGAATTTGCAAAAATTATAGATTCGTTTTCCCCATCTGATTATGTTGTGGATGAAAAACTTCGGACAGCTCATTTAACAGAACATGGAACTTTAAAGATTGAAAAGATGTTAGGTGTTGATAATTTATATGAAAAAGATTTTTCCACTTTGCATCATCTTGAGGAAGCTTTGAAAGCAAAAACTTTATTTCAAAAAGATAAAGATTATGTTGTGAAGGATGGAGAAGTAATTATTGTTGATGAATTTACAGGAAGATTGATGCTTGGGAGGCGTTATTCAGAAGGTTTACATCAAGCAATTGAGGCAAAAGAGGGAGTTGCTGTTCAGCAGGAGTCACAGACTTTGGCAACTATTTCTTTTCAAAATTATTTCAGGATGTATAGTAAACTTTCCGGAATGACAGGAACTGCTGCAACAGAGGCTGAGGAATTTCACAAAATTTATAAACTGGAGGTAGTTTCGATTCCAACCCATAAAAATATGATAAGGGAAGATCATTCGGATACTATCTATAAAACGCAAGCTGGAAAATATAGCGCAGTTGTAAATTTGGTGGAAGAACTATATAAAAAGGGACAACCGGTTTTGATTGGTACAACTTCAATTGAGAAAAATGAGCTTCTTTCAGATCTTTTGAAAAGAAAAGGAATTTCCCATGCCTTACTTAATGCAAAAAATCATGAAAAAGAGGCTGAAATTATTAGTAAAGCTGGAGAGAAGGGGGCTGTAACTTGTGCAACAAATATGGCAGGAAGGGGAGTGGATATTATTTTAGGGAAAAATGTTAATGAATTGGGTGGTTTATTTGTTATCGGAACAGAAAGACATGAGTCAAGAAGAATTGATAATCAGCTAAGAGGAAGATCCGGACGCCAAGGAGACAGAGGAGAAAGTAGATTTTTTGTTTCTTTGGAAGATGATTTGATGAGGATTTTTGGCGGAGAGCAAATTTCGCGCGTTATGGATTTTTTGAAAATGCCGGAGGATGTGCCTATTGAGCATGGTTTAGTTTCAAAAGCAATTGAGGGGGCGCAGAAAAAAGTTGAAGGGCACAATTTTGATATCAGAAAACATACTGTTGAATATGATGATGTTATGAATCAGCAAAGGCAGATAATTTATGAGATTAGAAAAAAGGTTTTAGAAACAGCAGAGAGTAAAGATGAGACACTCAAAGATGAAATATTGGAAAAAGTGGAGAGAGAAATATCAAATATAGTAACTATATATTCTGAGGAAGGATTGGATTTCAAAAAAATAATTGAGGAATATGGTGCAGTTGTGCCTTTGGATGAGGATTCCAGGAAAGATTTGGAAAAAAAGGTATCAATTATGCAAAGTAGCGATCAGATAAGTAAGTTTCTAACACAACTTTCTTTGGATTTTTATAAACAAAGAGAGGAGCAAGTGGGTTCAGAGACTGCAAGACAAATGGAAGTGTTTGTTTATCTTAATACCATAGATACTTTATGGATTGAGCACCTTGATACTATGGATGATTTACGATCTGGAATTGGGCTTAGAGGTTATGCCCAAAGGGATCCTTTGATTGAGTATAAAAGGGAAGGGTTTGATTTGTTTGAGAAGTTAATGGTAGAGATTGGTTATGAAATAGTTCATAGGATTTATAAAGTGGCAGTTCAACAGCAAGCTCCATCTATTGTGCAAGCAGAGCCAATAAAAATTGATGAGGCACAAAAGATTAGACCTAAGGTGGATATAAGTATCCAGCAAGAGACTGCTGATGAGAGAGCAGCTGAGCCACTTCAGATTAGCGAACAAAATACCCCGCCTGAGGTAACTACCGGAAGTGGTACAACTAAAGTTACTATAGAAAGGGGTGGGCAGGTAGTTGCCCAACAAATTTATGGGGCAGAGGGACAACTAAATAAACCTCACGGAAAAATAGGCAGAAATGATCCATGCTGGTGTGGATCAGGTAAGAAATACAAAAAATGCCATTATCCGAATTAAGAAACAAGAGTTTGGGGGGGGATTTGTGGATTTGGTAGTGTATTTATCGGTATATAGAAACTGAATGTTGATCCTCTGCCTTCAATTGAGTTAAACCAGATTCTTCCGTTATGGGCCTCAATTATGGATTTTGTAATATATAACCCTAGACCAGATCCTTTTGACCCTTGAGCCAGGTGATGAACAGCTTTAAAAAATTTAGAAAATATAAAAGGAGTATCAGCGGATGAAATCCCCTTTCCATGATCAATTACATGGACTACAATCCTTCCTTGATCATTTTGCATCTGCACAGTAACTATCCCACCCGGGTTACTAAATTCTATGGCATTTACTAAAAGATTTGTAAGTGCTGCAGAAATTAAGTTTTGGTCAATTAATACAGGAGGGCATGGATGATCAGGTTTCACAAAGTTGAGAGTTATATTATTATGCTTTGCAGATTCAACTAATTGATCTACAGTTTGAGTAACAAGTTTTTCCAGATCAGTGGGGGTAGGTTTTAATACTAATTCATTTTGTTCGATTCGCGAAACTGCTAAGAAATCTTCTATTAGAGATACCAGCTGTTCAGCACCAATTTTAATTCTATCCAAGTATCGTTGTTCTTCCTGGTTTAATTTGTTATGTATCATATCGTAAAGTACAGCTAAATAGCTTCGGATTATAGTTAGAGGAGTGCGCAGATGGTGGGCAGCAATAGCCACAAAATCCAACTTCATGTCCGATAATTCTTTTTCTTTTGTAATATCTTCCAAAATATAAATTAAACCTTTAACCTTATTATTCCAGCTTCTAAGAGGTAAGCAGGTTAACTTAAGGCGAATCTTTTTTCCATCATAAGTTACTGATGAGAATTCAAATTCCTCATTGGGATTTTTTGGAATTTCCTGAATGGGAATCACTTGACTGATGTATTTATTTTTTATTGCGGCCTCAGCAGTATTTAACATTTCCAAAGCCCTTCTATTGGTTGAGATAATAAGTCCTTCAAGATTGACAGTAATTATTCCATCCTGAATTCCTTGCAAGATTTCTTCCACTGCGGTTTTTTCCTCAGACATAAGTTTGGCTAAACTTTCAGCTTTTTCTTTTGCCTCATTTGCCTCCTTCAGATTGCGTTTAATATTTCTTAGCTGATTGATAAAATATCCCAAAAGTCCAATTAATATGAGCAGAATAACTATAGTTGAGGCCATGACAAAATAATTCATTACTTTATCGTAGCATAAAAAGGGGATTTTTAGAGTGGACGAGGATTAGCCTCAATATGATTTTATTTATGTTAGAGGTTTTAAAGTTTTCTTAAAGTCATCATTGACAAATATTATTAACTCAATCAAGATTTAATAATGAGGGGTAGAGGATTTTCGCAAATACTTATACTTTTGGGGGGATTATTAATTTTGGGAATACTGGGCAGTGCCTATTATTTTTCGCAAACTAAACAAACTTTTCCGTCTCCATCTGCAACTCCTTATCAAACTGCTACCCCCTCACCAAAATTGGATGAAAATTGCCAGCCCACAAGCTGCCATGGTTTGGATATTTCTTGTGGTCCTGACGGACCTAAAGTATGTACTACTTCTTATTCATTAGGAGATAGATGCAGGCAGTTTGCAAAATGTGGGAAAGTTAAAGGTGAGTGCCAACTTATAAAAGATGAAAAATTTGATATTTGTAAAACTTGTGTTGAAAATTGTGTAAAAAAATATCCTAAAGATGGAATAAAACAATTTGATTGTGAAAGCAAATGCTAAGAAATATTACTATTTGCGTAAACTTTTCAGAAAGAATCTCCCTATTGAGGATTTTTAACAAACTCGGTCTACATATCCTATATCTGGTATAGGTATAGTCTTATCAATTCGAGAGAGCAGCTCGTAGGGTTGGTTTTATTTGTACCCCAGGGAATTCTTCTGGTCTGACTCCTCGTAATAATCTTGAGGTTGTAAGATCTCGTATAAGGAAAAATCTAATGTTTGGAAAAACTCTTGCCATTGGCAGGATATCTCCCGGGTTGTCATCGGCTACGAGGATTTGATCTTGGTCCCATTGCTGACTGATATCATAGAGAGCGGCAACCTTACTTTCTGTTGTAGTAAACCCCGTTGGTCTAAAGTATATATCATCAAATTTGTCAATAATCCCTGCCATTCTAAGTGACCAGAAGGTTGCATAAACCATAGATTTAGTATTTTGTCTACCTGTGCTACCATAAATCGTAGTATTTTCAAGTTCTTTGATTAGTCTAGCCACATCTGGAAAGATAGGGGCAAGCAAGTGACGGATTGCATCATAAATATCTTTTAGAGAGAATTGATCATTTATTTCTCTTGTAATATTCCGAACCCGTACAGGAATTTTGTACTTTTCGGGATTGTAATAACCTAAAAATGGTATACCAGATTTTTGGGCAGGAACCCTCCAATTTACAACCCCATCCAAGTCTAAAACTAGAACTTTATCTCTTAAATGTTCCATTGCAGAATTATATAATATTTTTGATATAGTTTGCACCACTTGACCCCAAGTACTTATTTAGCACTCATCTTTTCAGTACTATTCGTACACGACTCGTGCTGCATAAATGCGGGGTCATGGGGTCAAAAATGA
>CAYLXC010000025.1:0-11980 GCA_964387865.1 uncultured Gammaproteobacteria bacterium
AATGATTATGCAAGAAAAATTGAGGCTTTAAAAGAAAAGGATGAAAATTTAACAGGGGAAGATATAAAAGAAGGGTTAACAGCCGTAATTTCTATAAAAATGGATTCTGAAAAAATCCAGTTTGAATCCCAAACAAAAGAAAAATTAGGAAATGCGGAGGTACAGCCTATAGTTGCACAAGTTGTTAATGAAGGCTTGGATATGTTTTTTGAGGAAAATCCGCAAGAAGCAAGAAGGATTATGGAAAAAGTTCTGCTTGCAGCAAGAGCCCGGGCTGCAGCAAGAGCTGCAAAGGATGCTGTAATTAGAAAAGGGGCATTGGAAGGGATGACACTTCCCGGGAAATTGGCAGATTGTCAAAACAGGGATGCCTCGGATTCAGAGCTTTATATTGTTGAAGGAGACAGCGCAGGTGGTTCTGCAAAACAGGGAAGGGACAGAAAATTCCAGGCCATTTTGCCCTTAAGAGGCAAGATTTTAAATACTGAAAGGGCCCGTTTGGATAAAATTTTGGAGTTTGAAGAAATTAAAGCTTTGGTTATTGCCCTTGGGACAGGAATAGGGGATACCGTGGATTACGGGAAAACCAGGTATCATAGGATAATAATCATGACTGATGCGGATGTTGATGGGGAACATATCAGAACGCTTCTTTTGACATTTTTCTTCAGGTATTTGCCGGAAATTATAAATAAAGGATATATGTATATTGCCCAGCCGCCATTATATAAAGTCCAAAAAGGAAAAGACATTCAGTATGCTTATTCGGATGAGGAAAAGGATGGAATCTTAAAAAGTATGAAGGATGGAAAAAAAGATGTCATCCTGGAGGGAGCGCAGCGACCGATAGGATCTAACGGAGAAGATTCTATCGCTTTGCTCCAGAATGACGAGGTGGCTGATGGCAAGAAAAAATCTTCAGGAATTATTATCCAGCGCTACAAAGGATTAGGTGAAATGAACCCGGATCAGCTTTGGGAAACAACTATGAATCCGGAAAATAGGGTTTTGAAACAGGTTACTATTGAGGATGTCGAACAAGCAGATGAAATTTTCACCATGTTAATGGGGGATGAAGTCCCGCCCAGAAAAAGATTCATCCAAACTCATGCCAAGCAGGCTATACTTGATATATGATTTATGAACAATGAGCAATGAATCTGCTACAATCAGCGCATGTCTGAAGTAAAAATCAAGTCATTTACAGATTTAAACGTTTGGAAAGAGAGTCATAAACTTGTATTAATGGTTTATAGAATTACAGATAGTTTTCCACCAAAAGAGACTTATTCCCTAGTAAGTCAGATGAGGCGAGCAGCAACCTCAATTACAGCAAATATCGCAGAAGGATTTGGTAGACAAACATATAAAGAAAAGGCACAATTTTATTATTTAGCACAGGGATCCTTATTAGAATTAAAAAATTTCATAATTATCTCAAAAGACGTTGGCTATTTTAAAAATATTGACTATAACCGAATAACAGAACAGGCAAATATTTCACACAAACTCCTCCAAGGTTTTATTCAGAAAACCAAAACATTCATAAATCATAAATCTTAAATCATAAATCATTATGTTAAATGTTCATTTCTTAGGCATAGGGGGATCCGGAGCATCTGCTGCTGCTGCTATAGCTCAAGCTCAAGGGTTTGAAGTAACAGGTTGTGATTTGGTACCTAATAATGAATTCACCACAATATTTAGGCCTACTCAACTTTTAAAAGGCCATTCAGCTTCCCACTTGACGAGTGGGAATGTAGATATATTGGCTGTAACACCTGCTATTTATTCTTTAGATCCGAAAAATCCTGAAATTTTGGAAGCTAAGAAAAAGGGGATTCCCATAATGACCTGGCAGCAGTTTATGGGGAAATATTTAATGAAGGACAAATTTGTTATAGCTGTAGCTGGTACCCATGGAAAAACTACTACTACAGCCATGATTGCCAGAATAATGGAGGATTCAGGTTTGGATCCAACAGTCTTGCTTGGGGCTATAGTTCCATTGTGGAAAACAAACTATCGCATTGGACACAGCAAGTATTTCATAGTTGAGGCTGACGAATTTAATGACAACTTTCTAGAATTTACTCCAGATATTTCAGTAGTTACAAGCATCGAAGTGGATCATCCGGAATATTTCAAGGATCTTGAGGCGGTAAAGAAAAGTTTCAGGAAGTTCATGGAATCCACTAAACAAACCATTGTTGCAAACTTATCAGATCCTGGAGTAAATCAAACTTTGAATGCACAAACCGGGTTTGGAGATTCGATTGAAGATTATTCCAAACATCTTATAGAATTTCCTTTGCAAATTCCAGGAGAATTTAACAATTGGAATGCATCAGCTGCATACCAAGTTGGAATCTTATTAGGAATTAAACCAGATACTATCCGAAAAAGCCTGGCAAGCTACAAAGGGATCAGCAGAAGGTTTGAATATTTAGGTAAATTCAAAGGAGCTGAAATTTACACAGACTTTGGGCATCATCCAACTGAAATCAAAACTACAATGCAAGCAGCCAGAGAAAAATATCCTTCCCAGAAAATCTGGCTTATTTATGAACCTCATATGTTTACAAGGACAAAAGCACTTTTTGCTGATTTTGTAAAAGTTTTCAAAGGTATCATGGCAAATAATTTAGTTGATAGAGCCATAATTACTGATATATATCCAAGCAGGGAAGTGAATACGGGGCTAATAAGCAGCAAGGATCTTGTAGACACAATCCACGATGATACTCTAGTTTATCATAGTAAAGCCGAACTTAAGAATGTTCTTACTAAGCAAATCCAAAAAGGGGATATACTATTTTTCATGGGAGCAGGGGATATAGATAAAATTGCTAAGGAGTTGGTAGAGTAATCTTAGTCAATTTGCTCTTTAACTCACTTCCAAAAAAATTTCCCGCCACCTCATAAACTCTTTCAGGAGCATCTGTTACTAAAAATTCATGAGTTGGGGAAGTCTGATCCGATAAAAGTTTTTCCTTGTCTAAAATATTTCTTAACTCTTCTGCTGTAGGTTGAGCAGAATCCACCAAAGTAACCCCTTCTCCCACAGTTTCTGAAATAGTTTCTATTAAGAGAGGATAATGTGTACAGCCCAAAACTAAAGTATCTACATGTGACTGAACAATTTGATCCAAATAATCTTCTGCAATTAATTTAGTTGCCTCGCCATTTAAGCCCTCTTCAGCTAAAGGCACAAACAAAGGACAAGAAACAGAGAAAACTTCAATGCCTTTATCCAACATCTTTATTTCATTTTCATAAGCTTTACTAGAGACTGTACTTTTTGTACCAATTACTCCTAGTTTTTTGTTTCTTGTTACCTCAACAGCCTTTTTAACTGCTGGTTTTACTACTCCTATGACAGGAACTGGGGAAATCCTTTCAATCTCCCGCAACGCCACAGCTGATATAGTGTTGCAAGCAACAACTAAACATTTCACATTTCTTTTTAAAAGAAATTTCGTAAGTTCTTTCGCAAATTGAGTTATTACTTCCTTTGACCTTGTTCCATAAGGTACTCTTGCAGTATCACCAAGATAAATTATGCTTTCTTTTGGAAGCAACTTTACTATTTCTTTTGTAACAGTTAAACCACCAATACCTGAATCAAAAATACCGATTGGACTGTTGTTCATGCGAAACGATATAATATCATACCATGAACGTATTAATCTTTGGACTGGGGTTAAACCAGGGTGGAGCAGGATCTGCAAAATTTTTTGCAAAACAAGAAGCAAAGGTTAGGGTAACTGATTTAAAAGATAAATATATTTTAAAACCCTCTTTGGATCAACTAAAGGATTTTCCAAATATTGAATACACTTTAGGTGAACATAAATATGAGGATATAGATTGGGCTAATCTTGTTATTAAAAATCCTGCAGTAAAACCAGAAAATCCCTATATGAAATATGCCTTAAAAAAGGGTAAAAGAGTGGAGCAGGATATGGGAATTTTTTTGGATTTTGTAAAACCTGAACAAATAATTGGGATAACAGGCACCAAAGGAAAATCTACAACTGCATCTTTAATTTATGAAGTTTTAAAGCAATCAGATAAGAATGCGGTGCTTGCAGGAAATATTGGCACAAGTGTCTTGGAGAATATTCCGCAAATTACGCCAGATACTTTAGTAATATTAGAGATCTCCTCTTTTCAGCTTGAATCATTTGATCAACATAAAGTCTCCCCAAAATGGGCTGTAATTACCAATATAACGGAGGACCACCTTAATTATTACATATCAATGGATGAGTATGTAAATGCAAAAAGAATAATCGGTAAATACCAAGCTGGGGATGATTCCCTTTTCATAAGAAAAAACGATCCGATAGTGGGTAAACCGAAATTCTTAAGAGGCTTCAAAGCAAAAATAATTCGTTTCTCAAAAACCGACTTGCCCGAAGATTTCCATCCTAACTTATTAGGGGAACATAACCTGGAAAATATTTCTGCGGCCTTGGCTGTATGTAAAGCATTTGGAATAAGTGAAAAGAAAATCTTAGCGTTTACTGCAACTTTTAAAGGTGTTCATTTCAGGTTGGAGCTCGTTAAGATTTGGAATGGAGTAAAAATAATAAATGACACAACATCAACAGGACCAGATGCAGGTATTAAAGCCTTACAAACTTTTCCAGGATGTATTCTTATTTGTGGAGGGATGAATAAAGGCTTAGATTACTCAAAATATTCAGAAGCTGCGCAAAAATATGCTAAAGCGATATTCTTTTTAGAGGGTGATGTTTTTAAATTAATTCGAACCTACAAACCGGGATTGAAGGTTCAAACTTTTGGCCCATATAATGACCTGGAAAAATTGCTAAAAGACGTAAAATCTATTGCCAAACCTGATGATACAATCCTTTTCTCGCCAGCAGCAACTTCATTTAACCTATTCCAAAATGAATTTGATAGGGGAAGGCAGTTTAATAAAGCAGTTGAAAAAATATTTAAATGATATTTAAATGATAGGCAAATTTCTTGCATTTTTCAAAAAGGAATACAAAACCCTAAATAGAATAGAGATTTCGAAGGATAACCTTCTGCATAATTATAAATACTTAACTTACTTAAATAGAAAACTTAAAATTGCTCCTGTTTTAAAAGGTAATGCTTACGGACATGGGATAGTAGAGGTTGCAAGAATTTTAGATCCATTAGGCGCTCCATTTTTTTGTGTGGATTCTTTATATGAGGCATATGAACTATATAAGGCAAGTATCAAAACTCCCATATTGATAATGGGCTACACTGATCCCCAAAATCTCAAAGTTAAGAAACTCCCTTTTTCTTATGCTGTATTTAATTTGGAAATGCTGCCTATATTAAATAAATATCAATCTGGTTGTGGAATACATATATTTGTTGACACTGGCATGCACAGAGAGGGCATATCACTGGAAGAACTACCAATCTTTCTGAATCATTTAAAACAATATCCTAATTTAAAAGTTGAAGGTATAATGTCCCATCTTACATCTGCTGATGATCCAAAAGATAAACTCAATAGTAGGCAAATTAACAATTTTAAAAAGATGCGGAAAATTATTAGGAAAGCTGGATTTAAACCAAAATGGATGCATATCCAAAATTCAGATGGTTTAGCTTTGCACCCCAGGGGTGCAAACGTAAATATGGCCAGAATAGGACTTGCACTTTATGGTATTTCCTCTGATCCAAATTTGAAACCAGTGCTTACACTTAGAAGTAAAATTATTCAGATAAAAAAATTAAAAAAAGGAGATAGGGTAGGATATGGTGGAACTTTCACTGCCAAAGGACCAGAGTTATTAGGGGTATTACCACTTGGTTATTATGATGGATTAGATAGAAGACTATCTAACATTGGATGGGTCAACGCAGATGGAATACATTGTAAAATCATAGGTAGAGTTTCCATGAATATTACAACCATAGATATATCAAAAGTTCCAAATCCTTTTATTGGACAAGAAGTTGTTGTTTTTTCAAATAATCCAAAAGATAAAAACTCAATTGAAAATGCTGCAAGGCTTTGTAAAACAATTCCCTACGATATACTCATACATCTTGCGCAGTCAACAAAAAGGGTAATTATATGAGGAAAGTCAGGGTGGCCATAATTTTTGGTGGAAGATCTGCGGAACACGAAGTTTCCATTCAATCTGCCAAAAACGTTTATAATTCCTTGGATAAAAATAAGTATGAGGTTATACTTATAGGCATTGACAAAGAAGGTAAGTGGCTTCTAAATAAACCTGCCCAGCTTCTTTTAACTTCATCCAATCCGAAGCTTGCTAAATTAAATATATCCAGCAAAGAAGTTTCAATAATCCAAAAAAATAAATCCACAAATTTAATAAATGTTTCAAATAATCAAAATATGGGGGGAATAGATTTGGTGTTTCCTGTACTTCATGGGCCTTTTGGGGAAGATGGGACAATTCAGGGAATGTTGAAAGTTCTAAATATTCCATTTGTTGGATCTTCTGTTTTAGGATCAGCTTTAAGCATGGATAAAGATGCAATGAAAAGATTGCTTAGGGAGGCAAGAATTCCTGTTGCAAAGTTTTTGGTATTTCATCAACAAGAGGTGGGTAAAATTGATTTTGACAAAATCGTAGAGAGTTTGGGTCTGCCATTTTTTGTAAAACCTGCAAATTTGGGCTCTTCTGTTGGAATAAGTAAAGTTAAAAATAAAAAAGGATTCAAAAAGGCTATAAAGCATGCATTTGAATTTGATAATAAAATTTTAATAGAAGAATATGTAAATGGTAGAGAAATTGAATGCTCCGTATTGGGTAATGAAAATCCAATTGCATCAATACCAGGGGAGATTGTCCCTACTCATGAGTTTTATTCATATGAGGCAAAGTATATTGATGAAAATGGGGCAATATTAAAAGTTCCTGCAGATATTTCAATAAATATCATCGAAAAAATTCAAAACCTTGCTATAAAAACATTTAGAACTCTTTGTTGCGAAGGAATGGCAAGAGTAGACTTTTTCTTTAAAGAGAATGGGGAGGTGGTTGTCAATGAAGTAAATACTATCCCAGGGTTTACCAAAATAAGCATGTATCCAAAACTCTGGGAGGCAAGCGGAATTTCCTATTCAAATTTGGTGGACAAATTAATTTCGCTTGCTTTGGAAAGGTTTGAAAGGGATTTAAAGCTCAAAACTTCAATTTAAGAGCATAATTTACCTCTTGCATTCTTTAAATATCTTTCCTATTATCAGGGTGAGACATAAAAAGACTTATGCCGAGTCCAGAAATTAATTCTGATTCAATAGTTCAGCAAGAAGAAGATTTTGTAAGATCGGGTTTTAGGAAATGGCTAATTGAAGATTCTCAAAGACGGGGAATAAAAATGAGTGAGGGAACAGCCGAAGCTATATTGGATGATATTGTGTCCCCACTAACAAAGGCACGTCGCATGCTTGCTGAAGCAGCAGATCTAGAAGCACATAAACTTGAAGTAGATGATTTAGCTCATTATTTTTATGATGCCAAGGTAAGCATATTTGTCCGACGGGCAAGTGCAGAATTCCAATACCAACCCTCACAAGAAAAATAACTCCACAGGGCCTAGTTTTTAATACCTTTAAATGGTAAAATAAACTTGAGCCGAAAGGCTTTTTTATTGCTTTTCATTATGCAAAACGTAGGTAAAATTCAGCCGACCCCTATTATAGAAGAAATGCAGAAGTCATACCTTGACTATGCAATGTCTGTTATTGTCTCCAGGGCACTTCCGGATGTCAGGGACGGGTTAAAACCAGTTCAGAGAAGAATTGTTTATGCCATGCACCAGCAAGGGTTACACCATACTTCCCGTTACCAAAAAAGCGCTGCTGTTGTCGGTGAGGTTATGAAAAATCTTCATCCTCACGGGGATGCCCCAATTTATGAAGCTTTAGTAAGAATGGCCCAGAACTTTTCCTTAAGATATATGCTGATTGACGGCCAGGGAAATTTCGGCTCAATTGACGGGGATTCTCCGGCAGCTATGAGGTATACGGAAGCCAGGCTTTCCGCAATTGCTGATGAATTATTAAGAGATATTAGCAAAAATACTGTTAAATTTATTGATAATTATTCACAAACGACTCAAGAACCAGCGCTTTTACCATCAGTTATTCCAAACTTACTTTTAAACGGCGCTTCAGGAATTGCAGTTGGAATGGCAACACAAATCCCACCGCATAATTTGGGGGAGGTATGTGATGCACTGATATATATGATAGAACATCCTGCTAAACCCGTCATTGCGAGCGAAGCGAAGCAATCTGAAAAAGAGATTGCCACGTCGTCCCTCAATAAACTCGGGACTCCTCGCAATGACAATACGTTTTCCAGCGATGCCACTGTTGAGGATCTAATGAAATTTATAAAGGGCCCTGATTTTCCAACAGGTGCCTCAATTTATGATGCAACTGAAATTATAGCAGCATACGCTACAGGAAAAGGGAGGATTGTAATGAGAGCAAAAGCGGAGATTGATGAGACAGCACAAGGAAAAATTCAAATTATTGTTTCCGAACTGCCATACCAGGTTAATAAGGCCACTTTAATTGCAAGAATTGCAGAGCTAGTTAAAGATAAAAAGCTGGAAGGAGTTGCAGATCTAAGGGATGAGTCCGACAGAAAACAGATGGTCAGGATTGTATTTGATTTAAAGCGTGATGCCAAACCTAAATCTCTTTTAAATAATCTTTATAAACATACTGCCATGCAATCTGTTTTCAATGTTAATTTGGTTGCTTTATCTGATGGGGTACCACATCTTTTAACTTTAAAACAGATTTTAACTGAATTTATTCACCACAGACAAACAGTTGTCAGAAAACGCTCCGAATTTGAGCTTGCAGAAGCAAAAGCGAGAGAGCATATTCTGGAAGGGTTAATGATTGCCGTTCGTAATATTGATGAAGTTATTGAAACAATCAAAAAAAGTAAGGATGCAGATGAGGCCAAAGGAAATTTAATTAAGAAATTTAAATTAACTGAGATCCAAGCTGTTGCTATTTTGGATATGCAACTAAGACGTCTTGCAGCGTTGGAAATTCAAAAAATTGAGGATGAGTTGAAAATGATCAGAGAAACAATTGCATATTTGGAAGATTTGCTTGCCCACCCTGAGAAGATTTTAAAAGTTATAAAGGATGAACTCATAAAAATCAAAGACAGATACGGAGATGACAGAAGAACCCGCGTTTATAAACAAAAAGTAGGGGAGTTTTCCGAAGAAGATTTAGTGCAAAATGAAGTAACAATTGTAACTATAACAGAGGGTGGATATATCAAGAGACAATCACCACATTCATTTCGGACTCAGCAAAGAGGCGGAAAAGGCGTAATGGGAATTTCCACCAAAGAAACAGATGCTGTTTCCCATATTTTCTATACCCAGACCCATGATAATATTTTGTTTTTTACTGACAAGGGTAGGGTATTTCAAATAAAGGTATGGGAAATTCCGGAAACTCAAAGAGCTGCCAAAGGTCAGGCAATTGTTAATTTAATAAATGTTGAACAGGGTGAAAAAATCACCGCTGTTTTAACAACTCACAAAAATGGCCAGAATGCAAAATACTTCTTTATGTGTACGAAAAAAGGCACTGTTAAGAAAACTGCTATGGAGGAGTATGTCAATATTAGAAAAAATGGATTGGTGGCAATCAAGCTTGATCAAGATGATGAGTTGGGGTGGGTTTGCCAAACTTCCGGCAAAGATGACCTTATTATTGTTTCAAGAAGCGGCAAATCAATCAGATTTTCTGAAACCCAGGTTAAACCAACTCACAGAGATACATCTGGGGTAAGAGGAATACGACTTTCCAAAGATGATGAGGTTGTATCTTTAAATTTAGTAGATAATAATGAAAATGAGCTTTTGGTTATTATGGAAAATGGTTTGGGTAAAAAAACCAAATTTTCTTCCTGGAGCAGACAGGGCAGGGGAGGGCAGGGTGTTAAGGCTGCCCAAGTTAATTCTAAAACAGGGCTCATTGTTACGGCACAAGCTATAAATAAGAATATGGATATTTTGGTTTTAACATCAACTAAGGGTCAATTAATAAAGATGGATTTAAAACAGGTTCCAACACTTCAAAGGCAGACACAGGGAGTAATTTTAATGAGGGTCAGACCAGGAGAGAAGGTGGTTGCTGCAACTGTTGTATCAACAAAAGATAGGGTTGAGTAGGCTATGAAAAAAGAAAAGCTGTTATCCACAATTGCCATCATTTACTTTATGACGGGTTTTATTTTTGCAACCATTTTTGCAATTTATTACAGGTGGGAAGTTTTATCCTTTCTATCCCCTGGATTTTATAGTGTGATATTAACCTGGCCATATCAGTTAATAGGATTCCTTAGGGATTTTTTAATGTATGGCCTTGCCGGAAAACCTATCTGAACTTGACATCTTCTGTAGCAACAGTGCTTTCTTCAGTTCTTAAGGATGTTGGGAAATTAACAAAGTAGTTACTTATTCCCTGAGTGGAAAGATTTGTGCACATCTTTTAGGTGTTGATTTGTTACATGGGTATAAATTTGGGTTGTTGAGATATTTGAATGTCCTAACATTTCCTGAACTGAGCGGATATCAGCTCCATTAATCAGTAAATCTGTGGCAAAGGAATGTCTTAAAGTATGAGGTGTTGCTTTAACAGGTAATCCCAGTTTTTTAACATATTTTTCAACAATTCTCTCTACAGATCTTGTTGTTAACCTCATAGATTCACCATTATTAGTCAAATCAATCTTACCCTGAAACCTAATAAATAGAGGTTTAAATGTGTCTTTTCTTATTTGTAAATATTTTTCCACCCAATTTGCTGCAGAATCCGAGATGAATACAACCCTTTCCTTACCTCCTTTTCCAATGATCCCAAACTCACGCCTTCCCAAATTAATTGTGTCACAATTTAGGGAGGCAAGTTCTGAAACCCGAAGACCTGTTGAAAAAAGCATTTCCAGGATAGCCCTGTCTCTTATCCCGTCTTTTTTGGTAGTATCAGGAGCATCCAAAAGGGATTTAAGATGAGATTCATCCAAAACTTTAAGAGGCCTCGCATCTGTTTCACCAAGCTCCACTTTTTCAGGAGAAAGTGTCCCAACATCAACTCTTGCCAAATATCTTAAAAATGCCCTTAAAGCTATCATAAAATAATTTTGCGTAATTCTTTTTAATGGCTTTTTTGTTATTGGATCAGTATATCTGGAAAGGTAAAGTCTGTATTTTCTTACCAAGCCTAAATCAATATTATTAGGATCCAAATCTCCCGCAAATTCCAAAAAACGTTTAAGATAATGGTCATAATTTTTAATTGTAAGCTGAGAGGCATTTCTTTCAAGCTCAAGATATTCTAAAAAGTCCGTGATTAGGGCAGAGATAGTCATGGTTTACACTTACAAAAGTGCTAATCCCAGTATTCCAAGTATGGTCAAGACAGATCCTACTATTGCCAAAGTGAATGTCAATTGCTCAGAACCTGCGGGAGGAAGAGTTTTCCCTGTTGATCCTGAAGGTGTGGATGTACCCCCTCCTGGCGTAGGATAACCCGGAGTAGCATATGAAGGTGTAGCATATGTACCACTAGCACAAGATGTTCCTGACCCTATGGTATAGTTTCCGTTAACCACCGAATTAAGTACTTCTACAACTGTCCCTCTTTCCACAACATTAGAATCTGTGGTTTTTGCTTTATTATTTGGATCAAAATCAAACTTTATTTGAGTTGCACCTGTTGCTGCCTGATCTTTAACTGTAAAAGAAATTGTTGCCAAATTTCCCTGGCCTGAAAAAGCGGAAGAAACAGATGCAAGACCTGAAACAGTTATTTTCCCTCCTGTATTATCAATATTATTCCCAGGATAATCCGGGTATATTGTTCCGCTTTGGATCGAGTTTGCGGTTAACCTTGATTGATCATAAAGTAATATTGCATCAGTCCCATCAGTTTGGGCACCGGCAG
>CAYLXC010000026.1:0-8841 GCA_964387865.1 uncultured Gammaproteobacteria bacterium
ATTTTTATATGAGATCTCTTTGGTGGGGACACAGGGATAATAATGATTCCCGCTCCGGAACAATTTTTGCAGTTTTGGCAATTGTTGTTGCAATTTTGGCGCCAATTATAGCAACTTTAATTCAGCTCGCAGTATCCAGAAGACGTGAGTTTCTAGCTGATGCCTCCGGAGTGCTTCTAACAAGATATCCTGCAGGGCTAGCAGCTGCGTTGCAAAAAATTTCTGCAGATAAAGAGCCTTTAGAGGTAGCTAACAGAGGAACAGCCCATTTATACATAGTAAACCCTCTAAAGGGAAAAGACGTTGCAGGATTTATGGCAAATCTCTTCAACACCCATCCACCAATTGAGGCCAGAGTTAAAGCTTTAAGAGAAATGGAAGGAAAAGTTTAATTCTGATAAAATAGAAATATGGATAAAGAAAGTAAGAATTTAAACGAACTACCAGATTTATCAAATACGGGGGTTTGCTCCAAGTGAGAAAGAGTTGGGAGAGATGATTGGAAGGGTAGTAAATGACCCTGTAATGGAATGGATGATGGGGATAATGGAAGAGACATTGGCAAATCCTGGCAAGAATCTTTATGAGGGTTTAACTCCTGAAGAAACAGAAGCGCAAAGCGAATGGGAAAGATATATTGATGAAGTGGTCATGCCTAAGGTGCGTAAAATTAGTATAGAATTTCAACGCGAGCTACCCTCAGAAAACTAACTTACTTAGATTCTATCGCTTCGCTCCAGAATGACTTTATTGTATAATCCCCTTATTATGAAGATTGATGTTAAGAAGGTTGCAAAGCTTGCTAATTTGCCGCTGACTCCTGATGAAGAATTGAAATATTCAGATCAGCTTTCTAAGATTTTGGATTATGTTGAGCAGCTGAATAAGGTGGATACCAAGGATGTGGAGCCCACTTTTAATGTCTCTGGTCAAAGCAATGTTATGAGGAAGGATGAAGTGGGGGAATGTTTATCTCAAGAAGATGCAATTTCTAATGCACCAAATAAGAAAGATGGGTTTGTTGTAACAAAGGGAGTTTTTAACGAGGAGTAGATTGCTTCGTCGCCTGCGGCTCCTCGCAATGACGTCATTGCGAGCGTAGCGAAGCAATATATATTATGGATATAACTAAATTAACATTAATAGAGACCATAAAAGCTTTTAAGGAGAAAAAGTTCTCTGAAAAAGATTTAAATGAGGCTTATTTAAGAAGAATTGAGGAATTAAATCCAAAATTAAATGCTTTTTTAGATATTCAAGAAACCAAAATTGGTATTCCAGCAGCCATTAAAGACATTATTGTTACTAAGGGAATTAAAACTACTGCTGGCTCAAGGATTTTAGAAAATTTTATTCCACCATATAATGCTACTGTAGTTGATAGGTTACTTGCCCAAGGAATCAGCATTATCGGAAAGACTAATTGCGATGAGTTTGCAATGGGATCATCAGGTGAAAATTCTGCGTATGGTCCGACTAAAAACCCTTGGAATTTAAATAAAGTTCCTGGCGGATCATCTTCAGGGTCTGCAGCAGCTGTTGCAGCTGACATGGCTGTCTTTGCACTTGGGACAGACACTGGGGGATCAATAAGACAGCCAGCTTCACTTTGTGGAGTAGTTGGATTTAAACCGTCCTACGGAAGGGTTTCAAGATATGGATTAATTGCTATGGCCTCTTCATTGGATCAGGCAGGACCATTTACAAAATCTGTTGCAGATGCAAGATTGGTAATGGAATGGATATCTGGACCAGATGGATTTGATAGCAACTGTGCTCACCTCCGAGGTGAGTCTAAGGTGACACCTGGATCACACCTCGGAGGTGTACGCATTGGGGTACCGAAAGAGTATTTTGGGAAAGGGTTGGATAATGGGGTGGAGAGGGCCATCAAGGATGCCATAGAAAAACTTGAGGAATTGGGAGCTGAAATTGTTGAGGTGAGTTTGCCGCACACAGAATATGCTATTGCAACTTATTACATAATAATGTCCTCTGAAGTTTCCTCTAATTTAGCAAGATTTGATGGAATTAGGTTTGGAAATTCAAGAGATAATTTTGGGTCTGAAGTAAAAAGAAGAATAATGCTTGGTACCTACTCCCTATCCAGCGGGTATTATGATGAATACTATGAAAAGGCAGCAAAAGTAAGGACACTCATAAAAAGGGATTTTGAGGAAGCTTTTGGAAAGTGTGATGTTGTAGTTGGTCCGGTCTCCCCTACCGTAGCATGGGATTTGGGAGAAAAGATATCTGATCCTCTGGCAATGTATCTTTCAGATGTTTATACAATTCCTGCATCTTTGGCTGGAATTCCAGGATTATCTGTGCCTTGTGGATTTTCTAATGGTCCTTCGACAGACTCAGGACAAAGATTACCAGTAGGGCTTCAGATTTTGGGAAAATATATGGATGATGAGACAGTACTGGATGTAGGGGAGGTCTATGAACAAGCAACAGACTGGTACAAAGAGAGGCCCAACTCATGAGTAATTATGCGTCATTGCGAGGACCCCGAGCTTGTCGAGGGGGACGAAGCAATCTATTACTTTTAACAGATTGCCACGGGACGTACTATCCAGTACATCCCTCGCAATGACAAGAAAGTTATATGAATAATTATGAACCAGTTATAGGTATAGAAGTCCATGTTGAGTTGAATACCAAAACTAAAATGTTTTGCAGATGCTCTGCAGATTATTTTGGGAAAGAGCCAAATACCCATACTTGTCCTATCTGTGTAGGTTTACCTGGGGCTTTGCCTTATATTAATGAGGAAGCCATAAATAAATGCATGCAGATTGGTTTGGCCTTGAATTGTTCAGTAAATGAAAAAAGCCTTTTTGAAAGGAAAAATTACTTTTACCCTGATTTACCCAAAGGATACCAGATTTCACAATATAGATGGCCCTTATGTGTGAGTGGCTGGGTTGAAATAGAGGGACGAGAAGGAAGCAGGAGGATTAGGGTTAATAGAGTACATCAAGAGGAAGATACAGGCAAGCTGACTCATATGGGAAATGAAACTTTGATAGATTTCAATAGAAGTGGGGTTCCTTTAGTTGAAATTGTTACTGAGCCTGACTTTAGGAATTCATCCGAGGTTAAAGATTATGCAAAGATGCTGCAGCAAATTTTCAGACATTTGGGAGTTTCAAACGCTGATATGGAACGAGGTGATATGCGGCTGGAAGCGAATGTTTCTGTGCGTCCTGAAGGCCAAAAAGATCTGCCACCATACCGTGTGGAATTAAAAAATATTAACAGCTTCCGCTTTATGGTTGCAGCAATTGAGTATGAAATTAAAAGACAAATTGAAGCGCTGGAGCGTGGAGAAACTTTACGCCAGGAAACTAGGGGATGGAATGAGGCAAAAAAAGAATCCTACCTTCAAAGATCTAAGGAAGAAGCTCATGATTACAGGTATTTTCCGGAGCCGGATCTTCCAGAATTAAGAATTAAGAATTTGGAATCGAGAATAAAGGAAGAAATAAAAGGCAAATTGCCCCGAGAAAAAGCTGAATATTTGGTTACTACTTATAAATTGTCACTTCCCACAGTAAACACGCTAATTAGGCAAGGCACAGCACCTCTATTTGAGGAAGTCATGGGCATTGGAAAATCACAGGGTATTGATGCTCAGGGAACTGCAAATTATATAATCAACAGAAAAATTTATCCGTCTACCCCATCAGAACAGATAGTTAATGATATTCAATCCAAAACCATAAACCTTATAAGTGATGAATCAGAACTGGAAAAATTAGCTCGGAAAGCAATTGAGGAAAACCCAAAAGCTGTTGAGGATTACAAAAAAGGTAAAGAATCTGCTATTCAAGTACTTATTGGTGGGGTAATGAGATTGTCCAAAGGTAAAGCAGATGCTGGAAAAGTTATGGGAATTATGGAAAAATTACTCAGATAGTAATTTCCCTCTTGAAATAAAAATTTAACTGCATAATAATATATTTGTCGTATATATTCTGGTGACTTTTTAATAGCCCGGTGTAATAGGACAAAATTATGGCAGGTTTTGTTCATCTTCACTCCCATACTGAATACTCCCTTTTGGATGGTTTATCCAAAATTCCAAAACTGGTTAAAAAAGTTAAAGAGTTGGGCATGGATGCTTTAGCAATTACTGATCATGGAGTACTTTATGGGGCAATTGAGTTTTATAAAGAATGTATTGCAGAAGGAGTAAAACCAATTATCGGGGTTGAAATGTATGTTGCAAAACGTTCTCACAAAGATAAAGAAGGAAAGCTAGACTCTGAACCATTTCACTTAACAGTTTTGGCAAAAAACTACCAGGGTTATCTTAATTTAATGAAGCTTGTGACAATCTCCCATGTTGAAGGATATTATTACCGTCCCCGTGTTGATAAAAAACTATTAAAAGAGTTTTCAGAAGGACTGATTGCATTATCAGGATGTCCGTCGGGTGAATTAGTACGTGTACTTATTGGTACTGAATTAGAAAAAGCGAAAGAGGTTGCTTTAAGCTATCTAAATATTTTTGGGGAGGGAAATTATTATTTTGAACTTCAAAAGCATCCTTATGAAGAGTCAATAGAACTTGCATCAGATGAAAGAGTTAAAAAAGATTTGGAAAATATGGCTCAAGTTCAAAAAATAACATGGGATGGGGTAAAAAAAATGTCACATGATTTAAATATTCCAATTGTTGCAACAAATGATTTTCACTATATAGAAAAAGAAGACTCAGAGGTACAAGATGTACTACTTTGTGTGCAGACTGGAAGATTTATTAATGATACAGATAGGTTGAGAATGGTAGATACGCCTGATTATTTTGTAAAATCCCCTACACAGATGGAAGAAGATTTTGCCGAGCTTCCCGAAGCTTTAGAGAATAGTGTAAAAATTGCTACGCAGTGTGAACTTGAGATTCCGCTTGGGGTTGCAAAATTCCCTGTATTTCAAACTCCAAATAAAGAATCTTCAATGTCGTATCTTAGAAAATTAACTTATAAAAAGGCCTCTGAGAAATTAAAAGTAACCAAAAAGATTCAGGAGAGATTAGATTATGAACTATCCGTTATTGAGAAGAAAAAATACGCGGATTATTTTCTAGTTGTTTATGATTTTATGGATTGGGCTCACAAGAGGGGAATTATCACAAATACCCGTGGTTCTGCCGCAGGATCCATGGTTTTGTACTGCTTGGGGGTAACTAATCTAAATCCACTGGATTATCTCCTACCATTTGAGAGATTTTTAACAGAATATAGGCCCACCCTACCTGATATTGATGCTGATCTGGCAGATGATAGGAGAGATGAGGTCATAAATTATGTAACTGAAAGGTATGGGGAGGATAAAGTTGCACATATTGTTACTTTCGGAACAATGATGGGTAGAGCTGCCATTAGAGATGTTGGAAGAGTATTAGGCTTAAGTTATGGGGAAGTAGATCGGATTGCAAAATTAGTTCCACCTCCCCATCAAGGTTTCCATAAGCCTCTGTCCGATACTGTGAAAGAGGTACCTGAGCTAAAAGATTTTTACAGGGATAATCCACAGGTTAAAAAGCTTTTGGATCTGGCAATCAAAATTGAGGGGACTGTTAGGCATGCATCTATTCATGCTGCAGGTATTGTTATTGCACCTGATGATATAACTAACTTTACTCCGCTTCAAAAAGAAGCTGATGGAGAAAGGTTGGTTTGTCAATACGATATGTTTGCAATTGAGGATGCGGGTTTAGTTAAGATGGATTTTCTGGGAATCAGAAATCTTTCTATTTTGGGGAGAGCTGTTGAGATTGTTTTAGAAAATCAAGGAAAAGCAATAGACCTTAATAAGATTCCGCTTAATGATAAAAAAGCATTTGAGCTTTTGGCAAAAGGGGATACTATGGGAATTTTTCAGCTTTCGGGTTCCGGGATTACAAGATATTTGGTTGAACTTAAGCCCACAACTATTGCGGATATAGCAGCTATGGTGGCTTTATATCGTCCTGGTCCTTTAGGGGTTATTCCAGATTATATAGCCAGGAAACATAATCCCAAATTAATAAAATACTTGGATCCAAGAATGGAAGTATACATGAAACAGTCTTTGGGACTTTTAGTTTATCAGGAGGATGTTTTATTTTCTGCAATGAATTTGGCAAATTATTCCTGGGAAGAGGCAGATAAATTTAGAAAAGCCATGGGAAAAAAGATTCCATCAGAGATGGCAAAACAAAAAGGAAGGTTTGTGGAGGGTTGTGTGTCAAACGGTATGAGGCGTGATAAAGCGGAGAAGATTTTTTCATTTATTGCTCCATTTGCAGCTTATGGCTTTAATAAAGCTCATGCAGCATCATATGCCATGGTTGCATATCAAACAGCTTATATGAAAGCTAATTTCCCGGTTGAGTTTATGGCAGCTGTAATGACTGCTGAGTCTTCTGATACTGATAAGGTTGCATCAGCAATTGAGGAGTGTAAGAGGCTAAATATTGTGGTATTACCTCCTGATATTAATAAATCCGGCATTGGATTTTCATTAGAATTATTACAGGATTTATCAAAGGAAGATTTGGAAAGAAGTCTAAGCGGGGATGTTGAGGGAAAAGTTAAGCAGGGTATAAGATTTGGACTCTCTGCAGTAAAAAACGTTGGTGAGGGAGCAATTGAGTCTATTCTTAAAGCAAGGGAAGATGGAGAATTTGTAAGTTTATTTGACCTTTGTAAAAGAGTAGATTCAAGGTTAGTTAATAGAAAAACTTTGGAAAGTCTTATAAAGGCCGGGGCTTTGGATCAGTTGGGAAGTAGGGCATCACAACTTTTGATTTTAGATCAGGTTCTGGAGGAAAGTCATAAAATCACAAAAAGCAGACTTTCAGGCCAGGTATCTTTATTTGACGGAGATGAGGATAATACATTTGATGTTAAACTTCCCAAAGTGGATGAGTTGCCTTTAGAGCAACTGCTGATATTTGAAAAAGATCTTTTGGGATTTTATCTTCATGAACCCCCTTATCTTTCAAAATTACAACAGATTGTTAATTATACGTCCTGTAAGCTGGTTGATTTGTCTGATGATTATATTGGAAAGAAGGTTTTATTGGGTGGAGTGATTTCCCAAATAAAAAGGGTTTTAACTAAAAAAAGTGCCCAGGAGATGGCATTTATTAGGATTTCAGACGGGATGTTTGATTTGGAGGCAGTAATTTTCCCATCTATTTTTGAAAATAGTAAGAATTTTCTTTTGAGGGATGAAGTTGTGCTGGCATCCGGAAGAATAGATAAGAGAGAAGAAGAATTATCTTTGGTTGTTGAAAAAATTTCTGTTTTTGATCCTGAGAATGTGGCTGATGAATTTTTACAAGAAAAAATGGGGAAATTAGTTGAAATTTATGTTCCGAAAGGGACTAACGTGGGTGTTTTGCAAAATGTAAATAAAACATTGAGGACATACCCTGGGGATGTACCTGTTACTTTGCTTTTACCAAATAGCGGATCTGAACTTAGAAGAATGAATCTTCCGTTTTCAATAAAGTTGGAGCCAAATTTGGAGGAAGAAATTAAGAAACTTTTAGGAGAAGAAGCTTTTAGGGTTATATAGTATTACGCTCCAGGGGGACGCCTTACATGGCTAAACGTCCTCCAGGATTAATTTACTTATTACGCTTAAATCATCTTCCTCTTTTACAAAAGACTTGTAGGAAAGATTCGGATTTGTTTTTGAAAAGAAAGTCAGTACTTCTTCTGGATGTACCCACCCTGTTTTTCTTTCGCCAACATAATCTAAACAAGATGATGGTTGTTCTTCCATTCTGCGCTCCCAGGCGTCCCCTTGCAAGGCTAAAGCTTGTTTATGAATGTAACGAGAAAGATGGAGTAAGTATTCATCTGTGGTAACCAATACAGCTTTATATACATCTTGGTACAGAGGACCCACCCTTTTATATTTGCGATTAAAATACATGCTGTACCTTGTTGCAATTGAATTCATAAAATGGTCTATGGAATTTTCGCTTCTTTGTTTTATTAGAAAATGGAAGTGATTAGGCATTAGGCAATACGAGAGAAGAGAAATTTCTTCAAAAAAATTATTTAATCTTAAAATTTTTAGTATCTTATCCTTTTCTTTATAAGAAATGCTACTATCAGAAAGTTTTTCCCTTAATTCTTTTTCGTTTTTAGCAAGTAGGTAATCTTTTAGATATGATAAAAACACAAAATAGTCTTGTGCATCTTGAAAAATTAGGCGTTTTTCAACTCCACGGTTATAAATATGATAGTAGCCATCAGTAGCATACGATTTTATGGAATTTTTGCTCGGCATAAGTCGTATTTAATCACACTCTCAGGCGGATGTCCAATAGTATTACACTCCTCCAGGGGGACGCCTTGCGTGGCTGACGTTGAAGGGGGTTGAGGGTTAGCTTCGTTTGTGTTAATATTCTGTCATGATTTCTGGGAAATTTGGAGAGACAGATATTCATATTGGGGATACCATCCGAGTACACTCAAAAGTAGTGGAAGGGGCAAAAACACGTGTTCAGATTTTTGAAGGGGTCTTAATTAGTCTTAGAGGAAGGGGGGAGAATAAAACTTTTACAGTAAGGAAAATTGGAGCAGGAGGCATTGGAGTTGAGAGAACCTGGCCTCTTGATGCAAGAAGTCTGGTAAAAATTGATATTAAAAAGAAAGCAGGAAAGGTGAGAAGATCTAAACTTTATTATTTAAGAGAATTAACAGGGAAGTCGGCTGTAAGGGTATAACTTCGTGGTATATCCCACCTTAAATATCGAGATCAAACTCTGGAATTCAGGCTACAGCTACATTTGTGGACTTGATGAAGTTGGTAGAGGTTCTTTTGCAG
>CAYLXC010000026.1:8941-11400 GCA_964387865.1 uncultured Gammaproteobacteria bacterium
TCAGGCTACAGCTACATTTGTGGACTTGATGAAGTTGGTAGAGGTTCTTTTGCAGGGCCTGTTTGCGTGGGAGCAGTTATATTTTCCAAAGATTGTGTTATTCCGGATGGAATTGCAGATTCAAAACTTTTGAAACCACGTCAAAGAAATCTACTAGCAGGTGAAATAAAACGATGTGCCATATCATGGGCTGTGGCTGAAGTAGGGGTATCCATGATTAATAAGTTTGGTATAGGTAAGGCAACGCAGATGGCTTTTAGAAAAGCTACTAGACTCCTTGAAAGAAATCCGGATTTTGTGCTGATAGATGCTTTTTATGTTAAACACTTAAGTAGAAAAAGGCAAAAAGCTGTAAAAAATGGTGATGAAATATGCGCATCAATTTCTGCTGCCTCAATAATTGCTAAGGTTTACAGGGATAAGTTAATGAGAAAACTTCACAGAAAATATCCACAATATGGTTTTTCAAAACATAAAGGATATGGGACAAGAAAACATCAGGAAGCAATAAGAAAGTATGGATTATCAAGGGTTCATAGGAGATCATTTGATTTGGAAAAATTTCTCTGAAATGTCAACTAAACAAACCGGTAATTATGGGGAGGAGTTGGCTTGTGAGTATCTTAAAAAACATGGTTACAAGATTTTGGAGAGGAATTATTTAATTAGGGGTGGGGAAATAGATATCGTTGCTCAGGATGGAGGGTATTTAGTTTTTGTGGAGGTAAAAGCAAGGTGGTCCCATGAATACGGGTTACCATCAGAATCTATGACTCCCTGGAAAATAAAAGCTATGCTGAAAACTGCCAAATTTTACCTAAATAGGGTTAATTGGGGTGATAAGGGATATAGATTGGATTTTATTTCTTTAGATTTTTCTGATTCAAAAGAAAATCCTAAAATTGAACTTATAAGAAACATAACTTTGTAGATAGTGTTATTTCTTATGATTTCCTGAAACAGCAAAGGGGATTTCTTGCCAGTCATGTACCTTCCTGATTTTTTTATTGTATTTCCACATAACTTCCAAAAGCGAAGCATCAACTCCTGCTTTTTTAAACTCACCCATTATGGCCACTAAATCCTTGGGGAAACATTTGCCCCCAAAACCCCTTTGTGTTGTTACCTCCAAATGTTTATCAACAATTCTTGGATCTTTGGCAGCCATTTTTTTAACCTCTTCATATTTTATTCCTATTTTTTGACAATAATCGTAAAAAAAGTTAGCAAATGTAACTTTTAAAGCAAGATAAGCATTTGCAAAATATTTCACAAGCTCTGCTGTTGTTGGGTCAGTTTGATAAATGATTGTTTTTGGAAATCTTTGTCTGTAAATTACTGTAACTGAGCGTGAAACTAAATCATTGTTTGCCCCTATAACAGTTCTATCTGCATTTAAGAAATCCTCCAGAAAGTTTGCCTCTGTTAAAAATTCTGGATTAAAAGCAAATTGGCTTTTGGGATGTTCCTTTTCCAATCTGTTTGTAGTTCCAGGAATAACAGTGGATTTAATAACAATTATTTTATCTGAATTATTTGTATATTTAGTAATTTCGGCAATACTTCCATTTATAATTGTGAGATCAATTCCGGATTCATCAGCCTTCATCGGGGTGGGAAGGCAAACAAAAATAAACTCGCTTTTTTTAACTACTTCCTCTAAAGATAGAGAATCTTTATACTTATCGTAGTAGCGGATGGTATCTTTACCTTCCGAGGCTTTATTAAACCCGTTGGCAACAGCCTGGCCAACATAGCCGTAACCTATGATTCCTAAATTTATGGGAACAATCAAATCCTCCGAGGCTTGAGCCATAAGAATAGAGTATAGGAGAAAGTGTTTCAAGTATCAAGTATCACTTCGACTACGCTCAGTGCTAGCAAGTATTTTATCCTATAACTTGACAATATAACATATATAGGGTATAATTCTTCGAATGTTTAAAAAGCTTATAACTTTAGCTTCTTTAATTGCGGCATTTTTAATGCCTTCTTCTGCATTTGCTGCAACACTTACTTTAACCCCTAAAATAAGCTCATATAATCAAGCCTGCACATATTCTGCAGATATTACATTGGATACAGAGGGTCAGCAAACTGATGGTGCGGATGTAAAACTTTTATATGATCCTTCAAAAGTTAATGTTTTATCCTTCGATAATGGTTCAATTTTCCCAACATATTTAGGTAAAAATATAGACAACAGTATCGGAAAAGCAACTTTAAGCGGACTTTCTTCCTTCAACCAACCATATAGTGGGCAGGGAATTTTTGGAACTGTAAATTTCGTGGTTAAAGAGAATGCACCTGTAGGAGATGCAACTATTAGATTTGATTTTGATGCTTCTAATCCAACAAAAACTACAGATTCAAATGTGGTTGGAACCGGTACACTTGTAGAGCTTTTAAGAGCTGTTACAGATTTTTTGTTTAATATTAGTCTTAATAACTTTTTAAAC
>CAYLXC010000027.1:0-1178 GCA_964387865.1 uncultured Gammaproteobacteria bacterium
AGTTAGAGAAATTCCGTTAACAGTAATTGTTCCTTTTTCAACAAGAAGTTTAGAAAGGTTTGCAGGGATGGAAAATCTTAAAATTCTTGAGTTTCCTCTTTTTTTGATATTTTCCAATTTAGCAACCCCGTCAACATGTCCTTGTACAATATGGCCTGACAAAAATGAATTAGGAGTGAGGGGAAGTTCCATATTAACCAAATCTCCAACTCTGGCCTCTCCTAAATTAGTTCTGTACCTTGTTTCAGGCATAACATCTACTGCTAGGCTATTTTTTGCCAAAGCTGAAACACTCAAACATACTCCATTTAAAGAAACACTATCCCCTTTAGACAATCTTCCAATAAAGCCTTTTTTTGTTTTAACTGTCAATTTGCTAATACTTATATTTGTAATTTCACCTAGGTTTGTTATTATTCCAGTAAACATGCCATTAAAAAAGCCCCTTTCGGGGATAAGTTTCTCGCCACACAAATAATGTGGCTATTCTTTCTTTCATCCCGACTGTAACGGTCGCTACTGGATTTCCACCAGTTCATGGCTTTTTGCCTCGTGGAGTTTATCACAATCATGTAAACTGATTGTGACTTACCACCGATCTTGACTTACACAATTCCCCGAAAGAATATTTTTATATTAGACAACTTCCCGCTAATTTGTCAATGTGCAATTTTCCTGGTAACTATTCACCGTTACTGACACAGACTGTCATTCTGGCCCGCTTCTTAGGGTCTTTAAGTTGAAATATTTAGCATAGCCATTTTGTAGATTGCTAATAAACCTAGCAATTCCACCATCTGCTGTATGTTTTAAGAGGAAATGATAATGATTATCCATCAAACAGTAGGACAATATTTCAATCAATTGATCCTTCTTTTTTAAGAGATCTTTTAAAATTTGCTGTCTAGTATTATTTTCTATTCTTTTAAATTGCGAAAAACTTACTGGCGTATCTTTAAAACGGTAATAATTTATTAACTCTATGAATCGAGAATGATCACTAATTGTTGGAAATATTGACACTCCAGCTATGCTCCTGTTAAAAATATGATAAATCTCACCTGTAACTAGGGGAATTTTTCTGTATGGCATGAGAAGATTATAAAGATATTTTAAAAAAAATCAACAGGAAGAACCTCGGGTTGGAATGTAATCAACCCCTGGGGTTAGAATTAGAA
>CAYLXC010000027.1:1278-11240 GCA_964387865.1 uncultured Gammaproteobacteria bacterium
ATAAGCAATATTGTATTTTGGGAAATACAAAAATATGGCTGGAGCATCTTCCAAAAGTGTTTTTTGGAAATCAAAATATTTTGCTTTTCTATCCTCCTCCAGAATAGTTTTTCTTCCATCCTCCAAATCCTTATCAGCTCTTTTAGAATCATATTTGGCAAGGTTTGTTTTTTCCTGGGTTGCATGCCACAAAACATACTGATCCGGATCAATTGGTATACTTTGTGTAATAAGAAGTGATTGAAAATTTTGTGGTATACCGGATTCAACTCTTAGTATTACGTTAAAACCCAAATTTTTCCACTCTCCAACAATTTTGTTTCCCAACTCCTCCAAATTTGGGGTGGTAGTTAAAATTAATTCCTCTTTAAGTTTTTCCTCAGATAAGGAAGATTTTGCCCGCTCCAATGCGGAATTTGCCTCATCAATATTTGACAAATATTTTTTGGAATCAGGATCATAAGCCCAATGGCTTGGAGGATATGGATTGTTTGCAACCTCCTCCCCATCAATTTTGGGAGCTGCAAAGGCAAGGGCTTGACGCAAAGATCTGTTTGAGAAAAGAGGGTCTTTTGTTTGAAAAAGGAGAGTAACTATTTTTGAATAATCCGTTTCTCTAACATATTTCACCTTTGGATTATTGGAAAAAGCTCTAAGGTTGGGTAAACCTAAAATAGCCTCCACTTCCCCAAGGTTAAATCCTGTTATTGCAACTTTTTCATTAGGATAAAAACGGACATAAACTCTCGGAAGATCAGAATCATTTGGTGTAAGCTCAATTTTGGTAATAAAGATTCTTGATTTTTCTATTTTTGTTATTTTATAAGGACCTGTACCGGACAAAGAGTCCCTTTTTAGTATTGGTTTTGAAAGCAAACTTGGAAGAGGTGAGTAAGGCTCTTTAAGATTAAATTGAATTGTTAAATCGTCAGGCGTTGTTACTTCAACATTGGGGATTGCAAAAGATAAATCCTTTGAAGAAATACTTGTACCATCAATCCATTTTTGATTCTCCTTTAGTTTAAATTTAAAGGATGTTGCGTCATTATTTGTATCCCAACCTGATACTAAATTTCCTCTAACTTTGCTATTTTCATCTGCCTTAATTAGACTTTCTGATATAAGCTGTGTTACCTCGGATGGTAAATCATGCTCCTGGTACGTACCAATTAACCCCAAACTTATAAAATTTGGGTTGTAAAATATATGAAAATTAACTTGTACTAAAACCAAAACTGCAACAGAAGCGATTATTAATAATACCCATAATATATTTCTTCGCAGTACTTTTATTAAAACTAAGAATAAAACTTTAATAAAGCGGATGGCTATATTCCTCCTTTAAAAAATAAGACCGATCAAAGAGGCCAAAATTAAAGCAACGGAAAGAATTATTGTTGCATAAAAAAGCAATTTTTCAGCTCCTCTTTTGCTTCTGTAAAAACCCATATCAGCTCCAAAAGCAGATCCTAACCCACTACCTTTTTGCTGGATAATTATAACTAATATAAGCAGAACTCCTAAAATAATTTGAATTAAAGAAATTGTAGGTTTCATTTATCAAAGCATTATACCATTTTGTAATTGTGTCAATGTGCCAACCACTGGAGAAAATGCGTAATAATTCCAATCATAAATGATGCTACAACAGCAACCCAAAAAGTAGTTAGATCAATGGGAGGAACTACAATCCCGAAAATCTCCAATCCTTCAAAAGTATATGGAACAAGCTGAAATGCGGAAAATATAGTAGTTAAGGCATAAAGCGCCAAAACATTTGTTAACCATGCAAATAAGCCCAAAGTCAAAAGATTAAGAGGTAAGAGTAATATTTTAAGAAGAGGTACTAAAACAATATTAATCATCATAAATACACTTGCCCCGACAAAAAGACTTCTAAATCCGCCCGTGTATGTAAGACCCGAAATAGCCTCAGTTGCTATCCAAAGGGATGCAAGGTTTATTAAAAAATAGCGAAGCAGCGTTTTCATCCAGATACTTTTATTGTATCACGCAGTTTTCTGTGATAACTCACTGCAAACCTATGTGCCTCATCCCTTATTTTTTGCAATAGCTTTAAAGATAAACTCTTCCTGGATAATTTGACAATTTCACCTTCTGACGGGTATAGCCACTCCATCCTCTTTGCCAATCCATACACAGGAATTTCATACTTCATACTTCGCACTTCATACCTCACAGCCCTAGCTTGTCCTCTTCCCCCATCCACCAAAATTAAATCAGGAAACGGCCATTCTTTGTGCTTTAGGCGTCTCTTAATCATCTCCCTGTGCATTCCCACATCATTAGGTCTTCCGGAAATATGAATCTTAAATTTTCTATACTGTGATTTATCAATTTCCCCATTTGTTAAAACAACCATGGATCCTGTTGCATCTCTACCCTGGATATTGGAAATATCATAACCCTCAATCCTTTCCGGCAAATTTGGCAAACTAAGATCTTTTTGAAGAACTCCCAGAGCAGACTTAGTCTCTTCTTCCAAAAAATTAGGATTCTCCAAATAAGCTTTTGTCCTGTTCGGTTGAGTCAAATAGTTTATGCCTTCAATCATCCGCTTAATTTTTCCAGCTTCCTCAAACCTTTGATTATCTGATGCATCCTCCATCTCAATTATCAATTCCTCCACCAACTCTTCCTTTTTCCCTTCCAAAAAGTAGGAAAATCTTCTAAGAATTTTCCGATAATCATGTTCACTAATTGCTCCTGTACATGCACCAGGACAAAGTCCAAGATGATAGTAAAAACACGCTCTAGCTTTCCAATCCCGGTTTGGAATTGAGTTTACAAACCGGGATTGAAGCTTCATTTTAGGTGAATTGGCACACCATGGAAAAACTCTCCTTAATGACTTGAGTGTATCTCTAACAGTTCTGGATGATGGAAAAGGACCAAAATATTTTTTAACTTTCTTAAGATCCTGTTTCCTAATAGTAATTACCTTTGGGAACTCCTCTTTAGTAATTCCAATATAAAGAAAATCCTTATCATCTCTTAAACTTACATTAAATGGGGGCAAATATTTCTTTATTAAATTTGCTTCCAAAATCAAAGCCTCAAGTTCTGATTCCACTATAATAGTTTCCACCCTATTAATCTGATCCACTAAATTAACCAACTTTACATTCAAGTGGGAATTCGAAAAGTACGATGCCACCCTATGATAAAGATCAATCGCTTTCCCAACATAAAGCACTTTCCTATTAGTATCCTTAAAAATATAAACTCCACTCCTATGTGGAATTTTTGTTTTATCCAAAAAAGAAGGAATCATAGAAAAGTAATTTTAACCTATTTCATATTTGAGGTCTTTGCAAATCTTTTCCTGTAAATAAAGCCTGCCAAAATTACAATATAAACAATTCCCATCAATGTACCAATCAAAGCCACAATTACCCAAACATTCCGGATTGGAATAATGGATCGAACCTTAATTTCTTTAATAAACTTATGCCCTCCAACTAGTACAGTGACCTCATCAGTATAGTTTTCAAACAGTGACTGAGTCTTAACACTATATTCAAAACTTGCTGAACCAAACGCAGGGATAGGACCTGAATTTGAATTTGGATTAGTAGAAATAAATAGTTTTTTAGTGGAAACGCCAAAATTAGAGGAGGGATAAAAGGCATTTCCGAAATTTGAAACAACAATCTTAATTTTTCCTGGAAATCCTGCTAAAAGAGGCGCTGAAGCTACAACTTTCACATCAATTTGCGGCTTCCCCAAAAAATCCTTGTCTGACAACTTAACTTTCACATCACGCGTATCCTTACCTGCATATTTATACGATCCTGCGGGAGTAGGTCGAACAGAGGACGAACCTTTAATTGCGAAAACAAAATGGCTTAAATCCAACTTTGAAAAATAATCAACCCCGCCTGTTGTGTTTTCCCAGGTTGGATCAACCATAACCCAACCCCATTTCTCGTCCCAATACTCAGGCCAGGCATGCAAAACATCCTTATTTAAAGAAAGAGGCCTAAGCTTTGGGTTAGCTGTGTAAGCATATCCATCCAACTCTCTTGCCGGAATTCCGGAAGCTCTTGCCAAAGCAATAAAAAGATCTGTAAATTCCATACAAACTGCAGAATCCGGGTTATTTAAAGCAGTTACTGCACCAAATCTTTCAATGTTATCAACAATTCTTGAAGAATCATACTTTAATGTTTCAACAACATAACGGAATATTAGCTTTGCTTTCTCCTCAGTATCCTCAGAATTTGAGGCTTCCAAAATTTCAGATAGTTTGGATGTAATCAAAGGATTATCTTTTTCCCAATATTTGTCAGATTGTGTAAATTTTCTTCTTAATACGTCTGAAAGTATTGGATTATCAACCTTGGAATTCGTATAAAGTTTTGCAGAACCTATTACCTTAACATCAAATTTTTGTTTTCTTTGTAATCTATACCATGCCAAATAGTTTCCGTCATCATCAACTGTCACATTAATAGGTTGCGGATCTATCCTTTGAAATATTACATTCTGATATGGAGTATCCGGAGGAAGCGCAATATATGTTAAAATCGGTAAGAAATTATTATTCTCAAGGTGATACGTCAAATCAAAATCAAAAAGCTGATTTGTTCCAAAACTTGCAGATACTCCTGAAAATCCAAGCTGAGATTTGTCAAAGGTAAAAAACATCCTGCCTTGAGATTGAGTCTGACTTTTGGGTGTTGGACTAATCAAAGTTGGTTCACCAAAACTTAGGGGAACAGAAATTGTTAAATTATATGAATCTATGTTTGAAGAAGGAGATATTTTGGGAGCTCTAACTTCCCAAACTTTTCCAATTTTTTCAGCAAAATCCTTGGATTTAAATTGCAAAGTCCAGGTTAATGTTTTATCAAGTCCGGCAATTTGTTGATTAAATTTAACTTCAATTGCAGTTGTTGCATCATTTTGGGAGGTTTGAACCTCCATAGCTCCATTGGAATCTGAGGCAACAATTTCTGAAACTTGAGTTGCGCCAATTGTAAGCTTAAATTGGGAAGCGTAGCATTCGCTCGTTAAATTACGAAGGTTTATTTTTTCTGTAACTGTAGTAATTCCATCTTCTGTAATATCATAGGCAACATCATAGGATGTTGCAAAGGGAATTTTATCCTTACAGGGTCCACTCTGGGCATAAGCTGTAGTTATCCATAACCCATAACTCACAACCCATAACAATATTACTAAAAAAATTTTCCTAATCACGAGGATAATTGTAACAAAATGAACTCAGATTTACGAATTAATTACATTATGGATTGAATCCTGGAAATACATTCCCAATATTTGGATTCGGAACTCTTCCTTTTACTTCTTTGTACCATCTTTCAACTATCCAGAAAGCAACATCAACATCTACATTGCTCACTAAATCTAGTGAAGTAGATTCTGATTCAGTTATCGGCAATGGACACTCTCTTCTGAGAATTCTCAGGGTTCCAAAACCAACCAAGGCTCGGAAAGAGTTGTGCTGGTCAAGCGCAAGATCAAATAGGGGGTCGGGTCTGCTCCTTGCCTCTGAAGCATCTATTCCTTTACGTTCTTTCACATATGCATCAGCCAATTCTGCAGCTTCTGATAGTATCTTCACGTTATAACTCTGAAAGAAATCCGGCTGCATGCCTTCGTTGTAAATAATTCTTTTTGCTGAAACTTCAAGTTCAAAACCGCGATCAATGCTCATATCCTATAATTATATCACGAACTTCCAGGAAAGGCAATCTCTGTGCCTCAACCTTCCAGGTTGCAGCTCAATTTGCATTCTTGTACTTTTGGTGATATAAGGATTTGTGTATGCCAAAGTTTTCTTTTACAAAATTACAAAAAAAATATGGTGGTATGTACGTATTAATGGATAAACCTAACGGAAAAGTTATTGCATCTTCACGCAGTCTTAAGGAAGCATTTAAGGAAGCAGAAAAAAAGGGCTATGATCTTCCTGCTGTACAATATGTTGAACCCTATGGGAAAATAGCAATCTATGAAGTTAAAATATCCTTACGGCCTTAAATATTCTTCAGATATTGGCAACGTACTTACAATAAGAATATTTCTAAATATAGAGTCTCCAAAGGGACCGGAGCCATTTTCATTCCTTTTTGATACAGGAGCTGATGTGACATCACTTCCAGCTTATGTTGCAGAAAAACTGGGTATAGAATTAAAAAAGTGTCCCAAAGATGAAATGACCGGCTATGAAGGCACAACAGTTTTAGTTTACAGATCAAAAATCAAACTTCATTTTAATAAACAGATTATTCAAATTCCTTGTGTCTTCCATCCGAATGAAGATGTCCCTATCCTATTGGGCAGAGCAGGCATTCTTGATAAATTCACAATTACTCTAGATGGTAAAAAGAAAATTGCAGTATTTGAACAGATAAATTAGAAATAAATATTCATGCTTCAACCTTCCAGGTTGTAGTGTATTTTCTATTTTCTATTCGAATGCACAAACCCGGTTTGGTAATTCGGGTTTGGTAATTCGAATCTTGGAATTACGGATTATAATATTTTTGCCAAATATTGGCCTGTGTAGGAATTTTTAATTTTTGATAAATCATTTGGAGTGCCTTCTGCTACTACTTTTCCTCCTAAATCCCCTCCTTCCGGGCCTAAGTCTATTACCCAATCCACATTTTTTATAACATCCAAATTGTGCTCAATTATTATGACTGTATTTCCAAAGTTAACCAGCTTTCTCAAAATGTTTAACAACCTTTCTATATCCGCAAAATGCAAGCCTGTTGTCGGCTCATCCAAAATATATAACGTGTGCCCGGTTGGCCTTTTGGAAAGCTCTGAAGAAAGTTTTATTCTTTGGGCCTCGCCTCCGGAAAGGGTTGGTGCTGGCTGACCGAGTCTTATGTATGACAATCCCACATCATTTAAAACCTGGAGCTTATTTTTCAAATTTGGAATATTTTCAAAAAATTTCAAAGCCTCCTCAACTGTCATGTCCAAAACATCAGCTATATTTTTATCTTTAAAATGGATCTCCAAAGCCTCCCTGTTGTATCTTTTTCCATTACATGCCTCACAAGTTACATAAACATCCGGCAAAAACTGCATTTCAATCTTAAGCTGCCCTTCCCCCTCGCAAACCTCACACCTTCCCCCCTTTACATTAAAGGAAAATCTACCGGGTCCATATCCCCTAATTCTTGCTTCAGGTGACTGAGAAAACAGATCTCTTATAAAAGTAAAAGCTCCAGTATAAGTTGCAGGGTTTGAACGGGGAGTTCTTCCAATAGGCGATTGATCAACCAAAACTACTTTGTCAACGTATTCAAGTCCCTCTAAATCTTTAAATATCCCGGGTCTCTCCTTTGACTTATAAATTTCTTGCGCCAGGGCCTTATATAGGATATCGTGGATTAAAGTAGATTTACCTGACCCTGAAACGCCTGTAATTGCTATAAATTGTCCTAATGGAAAATTAACGGTAATATTTTTCAAATTATGTTCAGCTGCACCTTTAAGTTTAAGCACATTGTCATTATTTATGGATCCCCGATCAGGTCTGGGATGACCGTGAACGATCACTTTCTTCTTTCCAGAAAGATATTGACCTGTCAGAGAGCTTGCGCTTTTCTTAATCTGTTCAGGAGTGCCCATATTGATAATTTGCCCTCCATGTTCCCCTGCCCCTGGTCCAATTTCAACCATTAAATCCGCATTTTCCATCATCTCCGCATCATGCTCATTAACAATTACAGTATTCCCCAAATCTCTTAATTTCTTTAGAGTGTCGATTAATCTGGAATTATCCCGCTGGTGTAAACCAATAGATGGCTCATCCAAAACGTACAGCACTCCAGATAGACCTGAACCAATTTGTGATGCCAATCTAATTCTTTGGGATTCTCCACCAGCTAAACTTTGAGAAGCCCTGTCCAAAGTCAAATAATCCAATCCAACATCAATTAGAAATTGAAGTCTTGAATGAATCTCTTTTAAAATAGGCTTTGCAATTTGCTGCTCGCGCTCTGTCAAAACTTTTCCCATATCCGCAAACCAGCCTAATCCCTCCTTGATGGACATGATAGTTACTTCCGAAATATTTAAATTATCAATTGTAACTGATAATGCCTCATCTTTAAGACGCGCTCCCTTGCACTTTGAACAAATTTCTTTGTACATATACTTTTCAATTTCTGCCCTGACATAGTCAGATTCGGATTCCTGGTATCTTTGTTTCAAATATGGCACCAGCCCCTGGAAGGAGGAATAAAAGTGGGTCCACCTGCCCAGTCTGTTTCTTCCCTCAACCCTGAATTGTTCATCTGACGCACCATTTAAAAGCACATTTTTAGCTCTTTCGGACAATTCACCAAGCCTTGTATTTAAACTAAAATTATATTCATCACCAACTGATTCAATAAGGCGCGAAAACCATGTTTCATGGGTTGCCAGCTTTTGCCAGGGTAAAATTCCACCCTCTGCAATAGATAAAATGGGATTTAGAACTATTTCCGGATCAATTTCCAAAATAGAACCTAATCCTCCGCATTTTGGACATGCCCCGTGAGGGGAATTAAAAGAGAAAAGCCTTGGCTCAATTTCGGATAAGGCAATATTATCAACAGGGCATGCAAATCTTTCAGAATATAAATGGTCAACCATTTTTTTGGGATTTTGCGGAAATTCCAAAGAAGCATCTAAAACATCAGAAACAATCACTGACCCTTCACCGAGCTTAAGGGCAGTTTCAATGGACTGGGATAACCTGGAAATTATATTATCCTGACTTTTTCCGTCTAAAACCAGTCTATCAACAACAGTATCAATGGTATGTTTATTAGTCTTAATAAGTACCAAGTCCTCACTCAAATCCCTAATTTGCCCATCAACTCTAACCTTAGAAAATCCCTTCTTTCTTAAATCTTCAAAAAGGCCAGAATATTCCCCCTTTCTATCCTTAACAACAGGAGCCAAAACCATGACTCTTCGCCCCTTTTTACTTTTTACTTGTAACTTGTTACTTGTTACTTGTTCTACTATTTGCTCCACCGACATCCTGGAAATCTCCCTTCCGCAAACAGGACAATGAGGATGGCCAACACGGGCAAATAAAAGTCTTAAATAATCATAAATTTCAGTTGTAGTTCCAACAGTGGACCTTGGATTATGAGATACTCCTTTCTGGTCAATTGAAATAGCAGGAGAAAGCCCTTCAATATAATCCACATCCGGCTTATCCATAACCCCCAAAAACTGCCTGGCATAAGCAGAAAGGGATTCAACATAACGGCGTTGCCCCTCAGCATAAAGCGTATCAAAAGCTAAAGATGATTTTCCAGATCCTGAAATTCCTGTAAAAACAATAAGCTTATTTTTGGGAAGCTCCAAATCCACATTCTTGAGATTATGCTCCCTGGCTCCTTTAATTGTTATCTTATCTATCGCCATAATAGTTTACCCTGAGCGTTAGCGAAGGGCCATAGTTTTCCCGAAGAAATAAACACCATATTCTAACCCATTTTGCAGGATTTTTAAAGTATGCAAGATGGTATAATTTCATATATGGAAACAAATGAACCCTCATGGAGTAAGCATACGGGGACTGAACTCATTTCACAGAATGTACGTGCGTTGGAGACTTACATACAGGATAGGTATTCAAGACCGGGCAGAAAGCTAATCGATCAGAAAGAGGCAAGAGAGGACGCCTTAGCCTATGCCTTATCACAATTCACTTCAGCCCAATTAACTTACCATCGGGCACAAGATTCGGAGGAGCGTCTTCAATCCGCCCATGATGCCGAAAATTTACAGACTGCCATCCAAAATACTGCAGCAGGAGACTGGTCAACGTTGAACCTTTATATGCTCGCAAGCGCACGCCAAAGCAGGGAGGCGGCAGCTAAGCTTGCAAACAGTGGAATTGCTTCACACGACGAAGAAATTGATGAATCAAGAGGCGAGGCACTTGTGAGGCT
>CAYLXC010000028.1:0-10739 GCA_964387865.1 uncultured Gammaproteobacteria bacterium
GCTCCTCGACCTGGATTCGAACCAGGAACCTTGTCGTTACAAGTGCTCCCAATTTTCATTGAGACTTGGACTATCTCATATTCATGATCCACCAAAGTGGATTTTAGAATCCGGGCGTATAGTCTCTGAACCTTCTCCGCCAGAGGCGGAGCTTGGCTGCGGATTACCATTTTAAAGGCTTCCCGCAATTAACCCAGTTTTCACTCCGATATTTCTATCGAAGGCTGCAATATTACAGCGACCTGCTCTACCGTTGAGCTATCGAGGAATATTAATGTACGTTCGCCATTTTACCATTCATCCATATTTAATTCCAGATTCCGCTTAATTAAAGTTTAATATCCGACACATCTAGTAAAATATGGATGTGTTAAATCTGACTAAAATAACAATAGCCTGGGAAATGTATGAACAAGATGTTCCCAAGGCTCATATAGCAGAGAAGCTACGGCTAACCAGAGAAACAGTCCACCTCTGGATTCAAGGAATACAGGAAATAGGTCTTTTAGGATTTCTGGATAAATATATCAATGCTAAGAAAGGCAGTAGAGAGAATAGGAAGATTGATGGACTTCTAAAGGCAAGAATCTACAGATTAAGAGAAGAATATAGAGACTGTTGTGGCCAGAAAATAAAAGAGTTCCTGTTTGATGATTATGGCATAACTCTTTCAACCACCACCATTTACAAAGTATTGGGAGAAAAGTTTAAGCTCAGGAGTAAGTGGAAGAAAAATCAAATAAGAGGACCAATTCCTGAAGCTTTTGCTCCCAGGGAGGTCATCCAGATGGATACTGTTGATTTTGGTAGCATCTTTGCCTTTACAGGAGTAGATATCTTTACTAAAGAGGTTTCAGTTAAGTTGTATCCATCACTAACAGCCAAAGATGGATTGGATTTCTTGAGGAATTCTTTTAACTCAAGATTCCATCATACTAATCTTCTCCAAACAGATGGAGGCTCTGAATTCAAGGCTGAATTTAGAAGTAATGTATTCAAATATGCTGATAGATTCAGGATATCCAGACCATATAAGAAAAATGAGCAGTCATACATTGAGTCATTTAACAGATCACTCCGGAAGGAGTGTCTGGGCTGGAGTAAATATAAAGCTGATGAATTATCAAGCCTAAATAGAGAACTGACAGATTATTTGGTGTATTATCATACTAAGAGACCTCATATGAGTTTAAACATGAAGACACCTAATGAGTTTTTGAAACAATACCAAGTGTCGGATATTTAAGTGTACATACCGGATTCTAAAATTTTAACCTTTTTCTTACTATTTTCTAAAACATCTCTAACTTTTGCAGATTAACTTATAATCTTGACAGATCTATTTTTTTGCTTAAAATATAGATAAACCGAAGGATTAAGTGGTGCTAGAACCGTCACAACTAGTTTACGTAGTTGTGATAAGCGCTCCAGCTTCCTATTGTGTATGAAAAACTATCTCGTCTACTCCAAGTAGTCTCTTAATTTTTTAGCCCTTGTTGGGTGTTTGAGTTTTCTTATGGCTTTTGCCTCAATTTGTCTTATTCTTTCACGGGTTACACCAAACTCTTTCCCCACCTCTTCCAAAGTCCTTTGTTTTCCATCCTCCAAACCAAATCTTAATTGCAATACCCTTTTTTCCCTTGGGGAGAGTGAATCCAAAACTTCATCAAGATGAATTTTTAAAAGTTCTCTGGTTGCCTGTTCATCCGGCTGTAAGCCTTGATCTGCAATAAAATCCCCTAAATGAGAATCCTCCTCATCCCCAACAGGTGTTTCCAAAGATGTAGGCTCTTGAGAAACTTTGATAATTTCCCTGGCTTTTGAAGCATCTATTTCCAAAACTCTGGCAACTTCCTCAGGGCTAGGTTCCCTGCCGAGCTCCTGCATTAACCTTCTTTGGGTCCTGTTAAATCTATTTATGGTCTCAACCATATGGACAGGGATACGGATTGTCCTTGCCTGATCTGCAATAGCACGGGTTATTGCTTGACGAATCCACCAGGTTGCATAAGTTGAAAATTTATAACCTCTTCTCCAATCATATTTATCAACAGCTCTCATAAGTCCAATATTCCCCTCCTCAATCAAATCCAAAAGGCTCATCCCCCTCCCAACATATTTTTTAGCAATTGAGACAACCAATCTTAAATTTGCAGAAATCAGCTTATCCCGGGCTCTTTTTTCATTTTTTTCAGCTCTTTTTGCAAGCTCTATTTCATCAGCCGCAGTTAAAAGAGGAATTTTCCCAATATCCCTTAAATATTGTCTTACAGGATCTGTAACTGAACCTTCTTCCAAAGTTGATAAAAGCTCCAATTCTTTTTCAAGTTCCGTTGCACTTTTATTGTCTGCCTCCATCTCCTCTGCAGTTGTTTCAAAAACATCAATATTTTCATTAATTAATTTAATATAAAACTCATCTAAAGCCTCAATTGTTTCCTCAGGAGCAGGAAAAACCTGCAATATTTCCTCCTGGGTAACAAAACCCCGATCTTTACCAAGCTTTAAAAGCTTTTTTATATCCAGATGTATTCCTTTCTTTTGTTTAGCCATACGGTTGGTTAGTTGGATGATCAGATAATCAGATGATTAGATAATCAGTTACCGATCATCCGATTATCCATTCATCCGATCATCTATCATAGATTCTTCAGCTTTACTGATAAATCCCGAAACCTCTTATTAAGATTCTCTACTATTTCCATCTTACCAAATTCCTGCGCATTCTTAATTTCCAAAGATAATTTTTCCAAAGAAGCTTTAATTAATGCTTTTTTAAGCTCTGATACCACCCCATCCAGCTCTTTTTGCCACATCTTTTGACTGATGAGTTTATCATCAAGTTCTGTTAAATACAACCTATCCACCTCAGAAAGTAGTTCTTTTGGTAAATTCGAAGAAAATTCATTAATGGAAAAGGTCTTACTCTTAAAAGAAATTGAATCTAAATATAGTACTAATAATACATAAATTTGTCTTAGAGTTTCTCTTAAAAACAAATGTAGGATAGTTTCAGGAAAATTAGGAACAAATACAAAATCCTTTGGAGGATGCAAAAGTAAAGCTATCAAGTACTCTTCCAAAAGCTCCCTTCTGGATCTTGAAGTTACAACATTGTCTTGTCCAGCTTTTTGATGTAAAACTTCTGTGTAGCTTTTTTGTCCTATCCCTCTCTCCTTCTCAATTACATCTCTCAAAATTTTCTCATCAGTTTTCAAAAATGCTGCCAGTCTTTGAATATATCTTTCCCTTACTAAATCATTTGATATTTTTGCCCATACAGGAATTAGCTCCATACCAATTTTTTTCAAGTCCACTGGATTTTTAATATCAAAACGGCGAGCGGTGGATGATAAATAATAATCATAGATTGGTACAGATTCTGAAATTGCTTTTTCCCAATGTTTTGGATCCTCATGAATAACTTCAGCTGCGTCTTTACCACTTGAAAGCTCTACAATTTTTATATTTAATCCCATCTTTTCTGCCATTTCAATACCACGTCTTGAGGCACTATCCCCTGCCAAATCCATATCAAATGAGAGGCTCAAATTTTCAGTATATCTTTTTACTAATTCTATTTGACCTTCTGTCAAAGCAGTACCTTTAGATGCAACAACATTTTTAATACCTGATTGATAAGATAAAATTACATCCATCTCTCCTTCAACTAAAACTGCTTCTTTTTTATTTCTTATCTCCCCTTTTGCCAAATTGATTCCATAAAGAAACTGTCCTTTATCAAAGATTGGAGTCTGGGGAGTATTTATATATTTTGGTTCTTGCGGATATAAAACTCTTCCGGAAAATCCTCTTAGCTTATCTTTTCCATCAATCAAAGGAAAAATAATTCTGCCTCTAAAACGATCATATCCGCCTGATCGGGAAGGAACTGCTAAACCAGAAGATATTATTTCTGAAATTTTAAATCCTCTTTTAAGTAATATATGCGTTAAAGACTCCCAAGAATTTGGGGCATACCCCAAACCAAACTCTTTAATTGATGAATCACTTATTCCCCTGCTCTTTAAATATTTAAGGGGTTTTTTACCCAAAGAGTGTTCAGTTAAAATATAGTGGAAAAATTCCTGAGCCTTGAGATTGACTTCAAATAATCTCTCCCTTATCCCTTTCCCTGCATCAGGTTTTTCTTTCAAAACTACTCCAGCTTTTTTTGCCAAATATTCCAAAGCTTCTTTAAAATCCATACCCTCTTTTTCCATTAAAAAGGTAAAAATGTCCCCACCTTTTTGACAATTTGCAACAGCAAAATTGGTGGCTACATAGGAATGGTCATATGCGACAGTAAAGTTATGGACGGGACCTTGGTAATATTCTTTACTTAGTTTGCTTATTGGCAATAACCAATATTCTGACCTATCTGGTTGATAATAAATCAAGTTATACTTTTGAATAGCTTCCTCTGACCAAAAAATAGCATAGGCCTGTTTATGGTTAACAAATAGTTTATCTATATGAGGTTTATTTACATAAACTGTCGGAAATAGATTCGATCGTAGAAGAATATCAGTAAGTTGTTCCGCTAGTATTCTTGAAATTGTAGTAATTGATTTGTGGTAATTTTTTGAGCGGTTTGCCATAAAAGAAGTTCCATCCCCTTTAAAAATTGCATCTAATAGAACTTTTTGTTTTTTAGTAGGCAACTCTTGGAAGATAAACGGAATATGCTTATTAGCAGCACCTTTGCCGCATAAATTTTCGAAAACATTTGCTAGTTGTGATTGGCATACTGTCACTTCTAAGCCATTTCTATTTGTTGTATCACTTCTTCTGTGAATCTTTGCTTCTAGTCCAAAAATTTTCTTAATTAAACCTACTATCTCTTTTGCAAAATCTTCTTCATGATTACCCAAACTAAATCTGATGTATGCTCGATGATTACTACCTTCCGCTATCCAATATCCAAGCAATTTAAGTAGATCTTCATCTACAGGAGTTAGCAAGGGGATCTTTCTAGGAGTTTTACCGCGTTTGGGACTTTTTGAAATATAATCTACTAAGTTAATTTTGTCTATATCTTTCTCCTGACGATTAATTGGATAAAACACCAAATCGCCTTTCTCCAATTCACCAGCAGGTACTTTTTTAATTGGGAGATACCTCTTTA
This sequence comes from uncultured Gammaproteobacteria bacterium, assembly GCA_964387865.1. GTDB lineage: Bacteria > Patescibacteriota > Microgenomatia > Daviesbacterales > UBA10151 > CAYLXC01. Next base: position 5,129 of record CAYLXC010000028.1, read on the forward strand.
TTAATTTATTAAATTTGTCTTTGTTTGTAATGAGTAACTTTAAATATCTTCTATACCTCTTAGAAAAATCTTTGTAGTTTTTTTGAGTATATGGAGCACCTCGGATAACAAAAACATTATGATCGGAGGTCAATCTTACTTGATACCCTAACTTTCTGAGAGTGACTTTGATCAATGAACCATCATATTGATGAACCATAGTTTCTGTTACCCTTCTGAAATTCCCCTTACCAGAAACTACCCAATGATCTTTATTTATCTCTTCAATATTATGATACCCAAATGGGGTCTTAATTAACTCCCCAGGTGGGAAACAACCAAAACATTTAAATATTCCTCTTTCTGGGGAAACCATAAACGAGGGAGTCTTTTCGTTGTGAAATGGACAATTTGCTTTAAAATTTACGCCAGATTTTTTAAGAGGAAGGTATTCCTGGATCAAATCTACAATATTTATCTTCTGCTTAATTAACTCGGTTTCATCCATACGGTTACAATCTCCTTTTGGCCCGCACAAAACGAAGCTGAAAGGTATTGTGGGCAAATTTTACACTAAAGATGGCCCGAAAACAAGACTTAGCTGGTATAATACTTGAGAATTGGTGGGATGCCAGAGTGGCCGAACGGGCTCGCTTGGAAAGCGAGTATGGTCGAAAGATCATCCTGGGTTCGAATCCCAGTCCCACCGCCTGATTCTGCTAACTGGTTTCTTGAGGAGGTTCTAGTTTGGGGACTCCATTTTCAATACCACTTACTCCGGTCCCGTTTGATTGATCAATTGAAGCTACGTAGTTTTCAAGATCACTAATCTGAGCTAAAGCCTGATCTCTCTTTCTTTCAAATATCTTTTCTTGGTCGCGTAATTGGGCTAATCGCTCGTCGCAATAGGCTACCTCCCCACGTAGTTCTTTGATATTCGCTTTACCAAATTTGATACCTTCTTCCCGGCCATTTATTTTGTCTACTGGCATCTCGCCTGTAAATTGCCTGCCACCTTCTATAACTGCCATAATTTAATAATTATATATAGGGCAGTTGATTGTCAAATCTGTTATATTATACTAAATGTTTAATTTCAATGTTCCGCAAAACAATATTATTGTTATCTTCTTAATAATCTGGGAGGCTTTTTGGAAAGGGATTGCCCTTTGGAAAGCCGCAAAAAGAGGAGAAAAATTATGGTTTTTAGCTATATTTTTAATAAATTTTTTTGGAATTGTCTCAATTTTCTATCTTTGGAAAACAAAACAGCTGGAGAGTGTAGTAAATGATACTCTCAGATTCTTGAAATTGAAAAGGCACTAAATTAGTCTTACTTTTTAATTATTTCTAATGCATTTTTAAGTAAAGTTTTGTCCTGGGAGAATGTTAATTGTTTTAATGCATCCTCCGCTTCATACCACCCTGCTTCTTCTACTTCCCAATCATGATCTTTTGGATCACCGCTTTTATATTTCATTAAAAAATATGTAACAACTTTAAAAATCTTTTCTCCATGTAATGAATAAACATATTTTGAATATCCAACTTTATCAACTATCTCAACTTCCACCCCTCCTTCTTCCTTTACCTCACGTATGGCAGCTTCTTTAGAAGTTTGAGGAGGATCAATTAATCCTTTAGGGAAACTCCAGCTTTTATTTTGAGAATGCTTTGTCAAAAGCACTTTGCCATCTTTGAAGACTATTCCACCAGCAGAAAACTCGCGTTTCATCTTAACAATTATACCATTGACTCATATTGACAAATATTAGGTATTACTATAAAATAGGTAATACTATGCAGATACAACCTACTTCAATTACCCAAAAGGGTCAAGTAACCATCCCTGCTCCGGTAAGACGGGCTCTAGGATTAAAGCGTGGCGATAAAGTTAAATTCACTATACTTAAGAAAAAAGTGGTTCAATTAAAGCCTGCAAAAAGGTTTTCCATAATGTCACTTTACGGTTCATTAAAACAAAGAGTCAAACCAAATCTTTCTGGACAGGCTTTAATTAAGTGGGAGAAAGAGAGTGCGCACCAGGCCTGGGCAGAAGAAGCTAACAAATGATCTTTATTGACTCTAATGTAATCCTTAGATTCATCTTAAATGATGACCCGAAACTCTCACCAAAGGCTGCTAAAATTTTCCGGAAAATAGAAAAAGAGAATATCAATGTATTTCTTTCTGAAGTAATCGTAGCAGAAATAGTTTATGTACTTTTAAAAGTTTATAAATTAAAAAGAAAGGATATTAAAGAAAAACTGCTTAAAATTTTTACTCTAGATAATATTTCAATTGAAGATAAAGCTATTTTCCCATCAATATTTGAGATTTTTGTCAGTAAAAATATAGATTTTGAAGATGCATACCAGGTAGCTTTAATGCAAAAGAAAAAAGTTAAACAGATTTATTCTTTTGATGAAGATTTTGATAAAATCCCTCAAATTATAAGAATAGAAAAATAAATCTTAATGCAGAAAATTTACATATAGTTATTCTTAGCGGAGGGTGTAGGAATCGAACCTACGAGGGATTACTCCCGCGAGTTTTCGAAACTCGTGCCTTACCGCTCGGCCAACCCTCCAAAGGCGCCCTCGGCGGGAATTGAACCCACATTACAAGATCCGCAATCTTGAGGTTTATCCATTAGCCTACGAGGGCAATTAGTGAATGTATTCTACTATATGGAAGGCTAGTTGGCGAACTTGTCAGCTATAAGTTGAAGGAGGTCTGTTCTTAACCCGTCAAACCCTAACGCCCAGATTCCCACTCCTTGTAAATTTTTATTATTTATAAAATCATATTTTATTCCTAAACTTCTGTCATTTTCAAAATGCACAACCCTTGTTTGACCATTTTCATCCTTGTATGAATACCAGGGGGTTTGCGCATTTTCATCCCAATTTATTTGAGTATTTTTTGTAGCATCCACAATCTCAGCATATGGATATATCTTTATTTCACCAGCTGAAACTTGCCCGTTTTGACCCCCAGCTCCAACCGGCCAATCATAACCGTAATACGGCACAGCTAAAATAAGCTTTTCAGCAGGTGCTTTTTCCAAATAACTATTCATAAGGCCTGTTAAGGAATTACCATAACCTTCCATTGGGGCAACAGGACCGGCTGTAGAAGATTTAGGTGTATGAAAATCATAACCCATTATGACCAACCCGTCAGAGTTTTGGGATAAAATTGGCACATCATAAAGCCTCGTATTGGAGGCTGCATCAACAAAAGTTGCAATTGTCAGCTTTGATTTTGGATATTGTCTTTTCATTTCCTTATTTAAATCCGAAATCAAAATTGAAAAATTATCAATTGTTTTTTGATTAGGAGTGCCAATATATTCAAAATCAATATTTATTCCATCCAAGGAGCGAGAGTTCATTAAAAATAATGCATTATTTATAAAATTTAATGAGGCATCCTCAGAGTTTACTAATTTCTCTATGTTGCCATTATCAAATGATTTTAAGGTCAAGTATACTTTGGTTCTGTTTCTCTTTGCCCTTTTTATAAATGTATCCAGCTTTGGGCTATCCTTCCAGGCTGCCCAAGGTTCTAAAATCTTTCCTGATGGATCATTTGTTACAACATTTCCAGCTCCGTCAACTTCCAAGCCGAAAAATGCAACTGATGTTAAAAGTCTGATATCGATTTGATCTTGTTTATCTAAAAGCCAATAAGGCATATATCCAAAAATTTCCTTTTTTAACCTCCCGCCAATAGTTAGTTTTGTTTTAGAGGGTTTTCGCTTAAAAGCCTCACTAACTTCAACTTTTTGAGATGTGATAAAAACAGGAGCTGGGTTTTCTGCTTCAGCAATAATTACAGGAGAACCCTCATCTTGTGAAAGCTGGTTATCTTGAGTTTGCTTATCTTTTTGGAAATAGCCAATTAAATCAAACCTCCAGGCAACCACGAAAATTGCCAAAAATAGAAGAATTGCGGCAACAAACATATGAAGACCTAATTCAAGTTCCAAAAGCTTTTCAATCAGACCACTCTTTTTTTCCACATCACTATCAGGCTGATTATTATTTGGGTTTACTTGTTCCATCATACTATCTGTGGATATTTTCCAAAGGAAAATGTTTTTGTAATCCTTCAGTCCACTTTTCCATCCACCCTTTGTAGGGAATTTCATGAAAGGGCAAAAATCTTGCAACTATTTTTTTTACTTCATTTTCATCAACCCCTTCTAAAACAAGCATGAGCTGGGCAGGAAACCTGAAGCGGGTTTGAATATGCAAAACTTTTACACCTTCTTTATGTTTGAACCAAAATGAATCTAAAAAATGCCAAAAATAGAAATCTTCTCCAATTGTTATGCCCTGAGTTGAAACTCTATATTTAATCCTGCTTGGTGGTACAAATGCCAAAACATAGGCAACAAAAACTAAAGATAAAATTGTTCCAATCAGTAAAAATTCTCTTGCTAAAAATAGAATTAAAATTAAAAGAATGACAATTATTGCGCTTGTTGTATAAAATGAGCGGTCTTTTTTTCTAAAAGGGCGGGCTGGAGCTTCCCAAAAAAGTAATGTTTTAATCTCCCCGGCCTCGGAAATTTTAGGGGTAAAAGTTTCAGGACCTTCCGGAGGCTGATGCTTTGTGTGTTCATTCTGATTGAGATTTTGCTTTTCCTCTTCCATCATTATAAGTGTAAAGGGAAAAGTGCAAAGTGTAAAGTGGCCTAGTTGATCATAGATACTGAGCATGTCAAAGTACTATGTTGGAACCTATTACAAGAAACTTTCTTATTTACGACTAAGCGTACTGCCAATAAGAATACCGTTGGCCCAATAGAATCCTGTGTTGCCGGACGGTAGTATATCGTATGTTGCGTTTCCACCGTAAGGAACGCGCTCGGTACTTACAACAGAAACACCATCGTATAGGTCGCCAGGTGCTAAATCGCCAACAGTGCGTCCGTCAATAGTCGGATGTCCTGGAGAAACGAACAACTCTCGGCCGTCATTAAGAACTAAGTGGACCATCCGATGTGTCGGTGGCGTTGACACTTTTGAGGTTTTGGTTATGGCACCAGAGACGCGTTGACCAGTTTTGTCCGTTGTCCAAACCGCCATGCCAACTTGTAAGTCTTTTACTAGAACTAACCCAGACGGCGTGTCGATGAGCGAATTACCGGCAAGACAAATTGGACATCCGCCGTAAGTTGGTTGTCCAACAACTTTATTAAAAGTTATTGTCTGACCAGAAAAATTGATGCTTATAAGTTTTTCTGATACGCCCTCACACGCATATCCAATATCGTCGCCTATTCGGATAGTTTTGGCATACCCTGGGCCACCTCCAACTGGGTACACATCGTACCAAAGGCCATCAACACTATCGGCGTTTATTTTTTGAATCAAGAATGAACTTTCCTGTTCGCCCACTTTTCTGATTATCTTTTCGCCACTTGGTACGGGAATTGGATTAGGTAGAGTAGTTTGTTTAGTCGAAACAAAATAAGCTCCAGCACCAACAAGTGCAACAACAATGATAATCAATAAAATGTTTATAAATCCTTTTTGGTTCATATTATTGCAATTATTTTATATTAAAATCTCAACTTTTACGATAGTTAAGAATTTCTATTATCCTTTATGCGGTGCCT
>CAYLXC010000029.1:0-10328 GCA_964387865.1 uncultured Gammaproteobacteria bacterium
GTATGGATTACTCCTGCTGCCTGAGGTGCTTTTGTACCCTTTTTGATGGTCCAGGCCCTAACTTCCTTTTTTCCTGCAGTAAGGAACGAAATTAGACCCAAAAGCTCATATGCAGCTTTAATTAGTCTTTCCAAACCTGTTTCCTCAATCCCCATAGACTTTAAGTATTCAATTCTTTCTTCATCAGTTAAGTCAGCTAATTCTTCTTCTAATTTTGCGCAAATAATTAGTTCATTTTTATTTAAGTTTTTATCTAATGAACTATTTTTGTACTCATTCTCTGAAACATTATATACATATAGAGCAGGCTTTATGGATAAGAGCGGCAAATGCGAAAACCATTCGGTTAATCGTGTATCGTTTATGGTATATCGTCCTAAATCCTTTCCTTCCTCCAACTCCTTCTTAATATTCTCCAAAATCTTCAGTTTTTCACTTTCTGTTGGATCTTTTGAAGCTCTTGCTTGTTTTTCTTGGTTTGTATATAACTTATTTACAGTCTCCAAATCAGCTAAACCAAGTTCTGTTTCAACTGTAAGCTTATCAGCATCAGGATTTTCTGATCCGGCTCGGACAACATTCTCGTCCTGGAAATCCCTTAAAACATGAACAATTGCATCAGCCTCTCTGATATGGGACAAAAACTGATTCCCCAAACCCTCCCCTTTGGCAGCTCCTTTAACAAGTCCTGCAATATCTACAAACTGAACGACTGCCGGTACAATTGGGGGGAGCGAATCCATGTGCTCCTCTTTGTTTACCACGTCTGCAAGAATTGCCAGACGTGGATCTGGAACTGCAACTACCCCAAAATTAGGTTCAACAGTAGCAAAAGGATAATTTGCACTCAAAGCCACCCGCTTTTTCAAAAGAGCATTAAATAAAGTAGATTTACCTACATTAGGAAGACCCACAATTCCGCATTTTAAAGATGACATTGAAGCTATTATACCAAGAAAAACCACCAATAATATTCATTAACCCTTTCTTTAGGAGTCATAGTCATTTTAATATTGATGCTAATTTAACCAGAAACATGACCAATGGGAAATTGTAATAGGAAACTAATTTAGGAGAATTTATAACCTTAGATTAGGCTAATGAGTGAATACACATTTATTCAGCTCTTATAGTCTTAACAATCTCTTTTACTTCCTCTCTTCTTTGAGGAGTATTTTCCTTAATAATTCCACCTACCATAAAAATTTCTCCAAAGTTTTCAAAATAACCTGATATTTGCCCATGAGTTTCATCCATAAAGAAAGTATAATCTTTCCCACCTATATTCGCTGTAAAGGTTTCAACCTTCCAACCCTTCTCTCTTAGTTTAGAATAAGTTTCCTCATTCGATTGTGTATATATTTCCACAGTTTTATTATTCGGTTTAGGGGAAATTATCCGAAGGTCAAATGAACTTACAGGTGAGTTTAGCTCTCTCTTAGGATCATTTAATTCCAGATTACAATTTGGAGTTTTTTGACCGTCAGACCCAACTATATTACTTATTTCTTTTCGTACTACTGTCCAATCTAATGGATGTTTAAGTGACAGCTTACATAATTCGTAGTTTACTGTTGGCCAGGAGGAGCTATCAATTATAGGCGGAGGAGAACTTTCCTCTATTTTTTTCTGCTGCAGTTTGCTTTGATTTTGATAGACAAGAAATCCGCCGCCTAAAACAGCAGCTATAATCACTATTATTAGAGCTGGAGCAATTCCTTTTTGGTTGAGCACTATTTTCATTATCTTATATAAGCAAAACGATAAGCAAGATAGCTTTACAATCCAGATTTAGTTTCTTTTGCTGGATTTTCCTTCATTTTCTTCAAAATAGCGCTTTTTAACTTCTCAATGTCTTGCTTGCTAAGACCATAAATGGTCACACTATTTGAATAAGTTGATTTGGTGGCTGTCGCTCCTCCACTAACAGATGCGTTTTCTATGGTTAAGGTTGCAAGCCCAAATATCATATCTAAAATATCCTGATGTATTATTAAGTTCTGAATAACTCCATACGGAATATGTCTTTCTTCTCGAGTAATAATTCCTTGCTTTATCATTAAAAATTTATCTTCCAGGGAAAAATGAAAATAATATCTACTTACTATTTTGTAAATTAAACCACCTATAAGTCCGATAAATATAATAGCTAGAGTATAAGGTATTGAGTCCTCCTTATCCCTTGAGCGGGTACTAGAAGAAGTTGCCATACCTGCTAAGAATGTTTGATAGAAAAAGAAAACACCGGCAATTGCAAGTACTACGACAGCAGGAATTAATGCAGTTTGGATTATCCATCTTCTCTGCATTGGAAAGTTATTATCTGTCATGTAAGTTTTTAATCCTTTTTACCAATTCGGTCACCTAATACTTTTAATAGTTCCGCTTTTAAACCATCAGCTGCTTCTTTACCTAAGCCGTCAATATGAGCTTCCATTCCAGAGGATACAGTTGCACTTGAAAGGTGAACATCGTATAACGTCAATATTCTATCTAAAACATCTTGGTCAACATATACATCCTGTATCCGCTCATATGGAATGGTAACCTCAGTAGGCGCAACAGTTCCTTTTTTAATAACAATGTGGTCATTAGTTAAATCATAAAAATAAGTTGAAAAATACCATCTCTGATAAAAGTATTGCCAAGCTACATCAATAATAAATAAGACAACTATGACCACAATGGCAATATACATCCAACTCGACAGCATTTGAATTTGTTGCGGGGAAACAGAAGGAGATGGGTTGTCAGCAAAACGGGAAGCATAAACAGGTATATAGAGTAATATCCCACAAAGCACGCAAAGGAGTATAAATAGAGGTATTATTGGCGCCAAAGTTTTTTTGATAATTTTATTAAAGCTAAGAGGATATTTATCTCTGGTTTTGCTGGTAGCTATTTTCATATTAATTTTAATCTAACTTTAGTTTCTCAATAAAATATGGTTGAGTCAAGCAAATGGACTTAGGTCGACGGTCGGAAGGTATTTTTATGAATACAAGGAGGTTCAAAATGTTGATTCCCGTTCTGTGCATTCACACTTTAAAGACATATCTGGAAATTATAGCAGGAAATTTTAAAAATTTTAGGACTTTTGGGAGAAAATTACCAGAATTAAAGGTAGATTTAATACACACACTAGGTGTGTTAGGTAGACATCTCAGGATTTTGTGTTTGAAAATTCGGACTAAGCGATTCCATTATATAAAATACAGACATGTTAATATTAGTTTATGCTTAAAAAAGCAGGCTGCGAATGAATTATATCTCATATATAAAAACCATCATCATAGCTCCATTTGTCACCATATTGTTATTGTTGTTTAAACTAGATCCATTTAATTTATTGACATTTCTCCCTCCGCAATGGCGTTATGTATTCTTGCAAAATGATGTTTCTGCTGTCGGTGGATATTTAACAGTAATCGGGACTCATTATAGTATACTAACAGCTTTTATTATTTTTGTTGTATGGGAGCAATTTAATAAAATATCCGACCTAACTGATAAAGAAGCTAGAAAATTATCAGACCTTACAGTTTATATATCTTATCTTAATGATCCAAATATTGAGCAGCAAATTAAGATGAAAATAAAGGATTATGCTCAATCTGTCATTGATTACGAATGGAGAGATTTATACAACGGGTATATTAATAAACACTCAAAAGAAAACTTTATGCATATTTTATCTACTATTAAAGAAATAAAATTTGATGACAGTAAAGACCCTGTAGTTTTCCAGAGCATTACTAAAACATACGAAGATATTTCTGATATTAGGCAAGAACGTTTAGTAACTTCAACTCAAAGAATGCCTGTTCCTTTAAGAATACTCTTATACTTAGTTTCATTTAGTGTGATAGCAGGGTTTTTCCTTTTATATCTTGAAAACGATATTATTGCCATAATAGTTACTGCCCTTACGACTACAATTGTAGTATTAGTAATTGAGGTAATTAATGATTTGGATGATCCTTTTACTGGAATATGGGCCATACATCCTACTCCATTTAAGGAATTAATTGCGCAAATGTGATATGTTTGCACACCCTTTATCTTCATACCCTTATGGTGTGTTTTGAACTTACTATCCTCCCAAACTCATCTCTCTCAATAATATTCCGTTCATATCTTGGCTTCGGCAAATTGATTAGCGCTTCGCTGAGCAATTTCCATTTATGGAAATTGTAAGCTCAAAAGGGATCCGTGGACTATTTACTACTGTCGGAAATACAAAATGCCTGCATTGAGTTATATCGAAATGTTGATTCTGGATCTGTCCATTCCAACCTTTAAAGACATATTGTGATTATAACAGGATTAAGTATAATCAAAAGATATTTCAAAAAACTACATAGAAATGAAAAACCACAAATTACATAAAATTTGGAACCAAGTCCCAATTACCTATTATCAAAAAGGGGTAAAAAGCAATTTATTCCAGTGGCTTTGGCATTCTAAAAAAATTAAACTGGCAAAATATATACTCTCTCAACTTAAATTTAAAAATTGTCTTGATGTAGGGTGCGCCTCAGGATACATGATTTCACAACTTGCTTCAATTTATCCGCATGCCCAATACTGCGGCATTGATATTTATGATAAAGCCATTGAGTATGCCAAAAAAAATTACCCTCATATAGATTTTGCAGTCGCTTCTGCAAACAATCTACCTTTTAAAAATAACGCGTTTGAGTTAATCCTATTTTATGAAACCATAGAACATGTAGAAAATCCAAAAGAGTGCTTAAAAGAAATTAAGAGAGTTTTAAAAAAAATGGAATTTTAATTCTAACAATGGATTCCGGCAGTTTACTTTTTAAAATAGTTTGGTTTATATGGGAAAATACCAAAGGCAAAATATGGCGGGGGGCTCATTTGCACCCGTTTCACCATACAGAATTAGAACACTTAATTAGAGATTCCGGTTTCAAAATAAGAAATAAAATTTTTTCATTTTTGGGTATGGAGGTTACTTTCATACTAAGTAAGAGCTAGATGAATATTTTTTAAAGAAAGTAATTAACATTACAGATGAAACTAAGAATTCATTCATTTTTTAACTGAAGAGACTTAAGAACAAAATTATGTTTATTCTCGCAATGTTTATCCCGACACTCAGACCAAAACTCGACATTGATTTTTACTTTCTTTTTTGCTAAAATGCAATCATCACTAGGGAGAATACGACCAATAGACTGCGTGTCATATTGCCACACCTCCCCTTTTCTTTCTTCTTGACTTTCTGTTTCATATTTGATACATTATCATTAATCACGATGACAGGCTCCTGCAAAGGCTTCTATGCCGCGCAAATGCCTGTCTTTTTTATTGCGAGCAACAAACTCGCTTTATTTCCTCTCGAGCTTACTTCTTAGAACATTAATAAACGATATATATTTTTTAAATTTTCTTAAAAGCGATGAATAGCTGTATTGATTTGGAATAAGAAGCTTGTACAGTTTCTTTTTCCGAATAAGATACTCAATTAGACAGTGGAAATCTCCGTCCCCTGTTACGATAATCGCCTTATTATACTGTGTAATTTTATCTACTGTGTGCAAAACCAACTCCGCATCCACATTGCCCTTTGTTTTTCCTTGAGAATCTAGTGTTGGTTTGAAAATTAAAGCATACCCTGCTGCTTCTAAATTTTTATAAAGCTTTTCGTATTCTTTCCTATATCCGATAAAAAGAAAGGCTTTTGTAACATGATATTTTGCCTGCAGGTAAATGAAAAAACGGGCAAAATCAAGCCGCCAGCCTGTGTAAATTTTCTTCCTTCTTCTGAAAAGGTCGTTTCTAACTGATAGATTTAAATTCTGGCTATCAATAAAAGCATAAGTTTTTATTTTATGAGGTTTTTGGTTCATTGGATAAGTATAGAGGAAAAAAGCTAAAATTCAAGGATAATTTGCAGAAAGAGCCACTCTCTTTTTATCTTTGGCAGGCATTTCAAAATGTACAACAGGATTCATTTTCATAATGCGTTAATAATAATCCAAGCAATAATAATTTTCAAATTTAAATTATAATTATAAAATTTGTTGATGAGTTGGTGCAAATGCTGTAAGCTAAATTTAATGCCTAATAATTTAGATCCGGAAATTAAAAAGGGACTTAAAAAAGAAGACCTTTGTTACTGCTCTGATAAAACTCCCGGTTTTTTCCGTCAAAAATTTGGTAAAAATTTTAAATATTATGATTTGGATGGAAAGTCCATTAAAGAAAGCGGGGTTTTAAAAAGGATAGAAAAGTTGGTTATCCCGCCTGCCTGGGAAGGTGTCTGGATTTGCCCGAAAGATAATGGTCATCTTCAGGCAACCGGGATAGATGAAAAAGGGAGGAAACAATATATTTATCACGAGGATTGGATAAAAATTACCCGGGAAAATAAGTTTGATAAGATGATTGATTTTGGATTAAAATTGCCTAAAATTAGGCAAAGAGTGTCATATTATCTGGAAGATAGTTCTTTGGATAAGAGAAAAATATTGGCGACAGTTGTCTGGCTTTTGGAACACACATTCATAAGGATTGGGAATGAGGAATATTCAAAAGAAAATGAATCTTTTGGTTTAACAACTTTAAGAAACCGTCATGTTAAAGTAAGAGGTAATAGAATATTTTTCTCATTTAAAGGCAAAAGCGGGGTTTTTGCAGAAACTGAAATTTCAAATCCAAAAATTGCCAAAACTATCAGAAAATGCATTGAACTTCCCGGTTATGAAATTTTTAAATTTATTTCAGATGATGGAGAAAAACGTGTTATTGATTCAGAGGATGTTAATTTATTTTTAAAAGAAGTAACTGATGATGATTTTAGTGCAAAAGATTTCAGAACCTGGGGGGCAACTTCTCTTTGCGCTAAAAATTTTTATAAACTTGGAGAAGCTGAAAATAAAAAAACTTTGAAGAAAAATATTACAGAAACTGTAAGATTAGTTGCAAATCATCTAAATAATACAGTTTCTGTTTGCAGAAATTATTATATCCATCCGGCTGTTATAAAAGCTTATCAGGAAAATGTATTAATCCCTCATTTTGAAAATTATTCAAAATCAAAAAAGGAAAGAAAAGGCTTATCCTGGAACGAATATGCCCTGATTAAACTTTTGCAAAAAAATTCTTAAAATTTTAAATTAAATATATATTCTTAAGCTGCTGAATGACTCTATAGCTATTTGCATGAGATAAATAACCCAAATAAGATTGGAGCGATTGATTAAGATGATACGAATCATTAGAGCAAGAAGAGTAAATTATTTTTAGCTTTCTAATAATTCTGTTTTTTGTTTTAGTTCTGGGTAAAATATAGTGAGGCAAGATAATATACCCTAAGAAATCTATTCCCCAATCTAGCTTTCTAAAAATAATTTTATTGGGATGAAGTTCAAGTTTTAATCGTATTTCCAGGAATCTCTCAATTGGTACAATTAGTCGCTGTAGCGACTTATTGTCACCCGATAAAATTAAAAAATCATCTGCATATCTTAAATAATATTTAATTCCTAACTTATGCTTTAAAAACTGGTCCAACTCATTCATATAAATATTGGCAAATACCTGGGAGGTTAAATTACCTAAAGGAATGCCCTTAGCCTTGCAAGGCGTCCCCTGGGAGGCTGAGGAGAAACTACCAATCACCTCTTGAAGTAGCCATAGAATCTGCTCATCTTTTATCCTTCTCATTAATAGTCTCATTAAAATTTGATGATCAACTGAAGCAAAAAATTTTTTAATATCAAGTTTTAATACCCAGCATTGTCTTGTATAGTTTTTAGAGACAATTCTTGTAAACTTTTCAAGCCTGTTGACCCCTTTATGAGTACCCTTTCCTAATCTGCAGGAGTATGAATCAAAAATAAAATACTTATCAAAAACTTCATATAAATACTTATAAAGTAAATGGTGAACTATTCTATCAGAAACCTCTGCCTTATGAATATGTCTTCTTTTTGGGTCATTAACATAAAAAGATTCGTAACTTCCATGTTTATATGTTTTATCTTTTAAGATTTGGTGCAATTCAAATAAATTATCCTCCAAATTTCTTTCAAAAACTTGAATATCTTTCCTTTTCCTCTTTCCCTTCTTAAACTCACCCCAAGCTTGAAATAAATTCTCTAATGATATAAGTTTACTAAAGTTATGAGTAACCATCTAAAGGATACTGACACACACACACACTGCCTAAATTTGAGCCTGACATCCCAATATTTAGTAAACTTTATGATTTTTATAAAAATTTGAGTCATGCAATTAATTCCTTTCCCAAAACAAAACGTTATACCCTAGGACAAAAATTAGATAATGTAACTTTGGATATATTTGAGCTATTATTTTCAATCCCAGCCAGTAAGGATAAAATTTCAACACTTCAACAAATCAGTACTAAATTAGACCTTCTAAAAATCCTTTTAAGACTTTCTAAAGATAGTCAATCAATAACTGATAAGAAATATCTGGAACTTCAAGTAATATTGCAAGAAATTGGCAAGATGCTTGGCGGATGGATAAGATCCACCAAGCAAAATACCTTTTAAGTTGAATCTTCTGCTAGAAACTACCACAGAAACGACCCTGACATTCGGATTGCCATTGCGGGCATTCCAGTCATTGACGTTCAGCTGATTGTCCCTGAAGTTACGGCCAACATTTGCAAGGTTGGGACCAAACTTTAAGTGAATACCTCTCCGTACTCTACTCTCACTGTGGTTTTCCGCCAATTGGAGGATTACCACTGTATTTTATTCGTCTCGTACTGAATAGTGCGGGAACAAAGAGAGGTACTCGCAGTGTCTAGCAATATTTCTTTAAGTACACTCCCGCACCTGACGGTGCGGGACTCTGACTATGAAAGATTCTAGAAATAGGCGAAGGGCGAAACATGTTCACACTTTCACTGCCTATTAATTATATAATAGCAAATTTTGAGGAGAACCAAAATACAAAAAACCAAAAGAACCAAAAGTTCAATTACCTATTTCCGGCAGGAGTTGCCACAGAAACGCCCCTGACACGCGGATAGCCACGGCGGGCACCCCAGTCATCGACGTCCAGCCGACTGCCCCCGAAGCGACGGCCAACATCCGCAAGGCCGGGACCAAACGTAGGATCAACAAGAGTTTCATCTATTGTGCGGGCAAATTTTCCTGCAGGAAACAGTTTTTTCCCACGAAATCTTTTTTGGTGCTCAAAGTCAAATTGCGCATAAACAGAAGCATGATCTAACCCAAAATCTATACCATCAAGCGTTCCTGTTTTAAGATTCCTCTTTCTAAGCCCTGTAACATAACCTTCATTTATTTGGCATTGATCATCAAATGATAAGTTCTCACTGCCTAGAATAAACAATTCACTGGGGTTTACAGCAACATCTCTTGCAACCGGAACAACGTCCCTCATTTGTTGTGATGAATTAACAAATCCGAAAAGTGGAGCAATTGATTCATCTTCCAGAAGCTGCCCTACTGATACTGGCAGGGCTTCCATATTAAATGTCCATTTTATCTCTTTTAAACCAGCAAGTTGGTCTGGGTGGAATCTTCTTACTTCAATTAATTGTTCTGTTTGAGTAAGCCAACCTCTAGCTTCGCTACGAGCCACTCGTTCAACCAAGTCCTTAAGGCCCCGGAGTCGTCTTCTACTTTCTTGGGTAGGTTCGGCTTCTTTGGCCATCTGCATTTGTCTTGCAAGTATTTCTTGAATACGTTCTGCCATAATTCTAGATATATTATCACTCTAAGAGTCTTTTGTCAAGTGCTATAGGTTAAAAGATTTTGGGCTTCATTAAGTTTAGGATTTATGTATAATTTCTTTATGAGCATTCTAATTGCCTTAATAATTCTTCTTAAGATTTTGATCCCCGCATTAATGCTGAAATTTCCATTCCTAGGACTTTGGGGGAATTATTTTCTGGATGTAGTTGACGGAGATATATTGCTCTCTTTGGGAATGAGCGATTCTACTTATCAGATAATCGATAAATCCATGGATCTAATTTCATATATTTTTATGTTAATTTTGGGGCTAAGATGGTCAATTAGAAAAACAGTCATCATTTTGTTTACTTACAGGATTATCGGACAAATCTTATATTTTATAACTGGAAATGAGCTTATATTTTTTTACTTCCAAAACTTCTTGGAACCTTTAATGATGATTTATGCATTGATATTATTTAAGCAAAAAGATGAGAAAAAAGCATATCTTACTTACAAAAAACATGTTATTTTAGTTTGGGCAATTGTTTTAATTTATAAAATATGGAATGAGTGGTATTTGCATTTTGCAAATATTGATTTATCACTTTTATTTTT
>CAYLXC010000030.1:0-3095 GCA_964387865.1 uncultured Gammaproteobacteria bacterium
TTCCAAGGCCAGGGTACAGAAAATTAGTGCCTCTTTTGCAAATTATAGCAGAGGCATTTGGTACTGCTCCAACTAGCCAAAAGGTGATAAATGAGTACAAAAAAATAGTTACAATTTTGGGTGAAGAGATTAAGGTTTTAACTAAAGTTGATACTCAAGAAATTGCAAAATTAGCTGGTCCAAAAGTAGCAGAAGGGGTGGATAGGGTAAGGAAAGGGGAATTGGTTATAGATCCGGGATATGATGGGGTATATGGAGTGGTAAAAATATGGAATGGTAGAGAAAGTGGGCAAGAGGAAGTGAAAGTAGAAACTCCGCAGTTAGGGTTGTTTGATTAGCAATGAAAATTTTCAAAGACCGTCGATCAGCAGGCAAACTCCTTGCTAAAAGGCTTAAAAGTGCAAAAGCTGATTTAGTCTTGGGAATCCCTAGAGGTGGGATAGTGGTAGCTGCTGAATTGGCAAAAGAACTGAAATTGCCGCTTGATGTTTTAGTAACCAGAAAGATTGGTGCCCCCTTTCAGATAGAACTTGCATTAGGTGCTGTAGATCCTGACGGAGAAGTAGTTTGGGAGAATGTTTTGCTTGGGGAAACCGGAATTAAGAGTGAACAACTTGGGGAGCAAGTTAAAGAGCAATGGAAGGAGGTAAAGCGCAGGGAAGATGCCTACAGATTCGCAAGGCGTCCCCTTGCGAATCTAGTGGGGGGCAAAATAGTCATACTTGTGGATGACGGGATAGCAACAGGATCTACAACTTTATCTGCAATAAATTATCTTAAAAGACATAATGCAAAAAAGATAATTCTGTCTGTGCCTGTGGCATCCAAAGAGGCAAAAATAAGGGTAATAAGGGAAATTGGGGAGATAGGGGAAGTAATAATTTTGGAAACACCTGAATATTTCCAGGCAGTTGGTCAGTTTTATCAAGATTTTCCACAAATAACAGATGAGGAAGTGGTACAATTGCTAAATGAAAAATGATGATTTTTTGAAAGCTGCAAAAGAGGCTGCGCTTGAGGCTGGGAAAGTTATTCAAAGATACTCTGGTAAGATACATACAAAGAATATTAAAAATGAGGATGTTTCAGATGTATCAACAGATGCGGATTTGGAAGCTGAAAAAACTATTGTATCTATCTTAAAAAAAGCCTACCCAAATCACAATATTATCTCTGAAGAGAATGAAAAAACTGATAGAGGTTCAGAGTACACTTGGGTGATTGATCCGCTAGATGGCAGTTTTTCTTTTATGGTCAACATGCCTACATATGGAGTTTCTATTGGACTTCTAAAAAACAACAAGCCTGTTTTAGGAGTTCTTTTTCTTATTACTCTTAATCGATTATATTGGGCACAAAAAGGCAAAGGAGCTTATCTGAATGGAAAGTCAATAAAAGTTACTGATAAGGATATGTTAGATGATTCTGCTGTAGTTTTGGATTTAGGTCACAGAGCAAAAAGGAAGGAGAAATTGGATTTATATGTAAATCCTTTAATTACTAAAGTTGGGTATGATTATTCATTAGGCTCAGCTGTAGCTGACTTGGGTTTTATAGCAGAGGGTATATTGGATGCTTCAGTTATGCAGGCCTGGGTGTGGGATTTTGTGGCAGGGACTGTAATAATTAGGGAGGCAGGAGGAATGGTTACAGATTTTGAGGGAAGAGAACCTGATTGGAGTAAAGAAAGATTATCAATTGTTGCTTCAAATGGACTAATTCATGATCAAATCTTGGAAGTACTGAAAAGGTGAAATTAATAGTAGGCTTAGGAAATCCCGGGGAAAAATATGCAAAAGTCAGGCATAATTTGGGCTTTATGGTTTTGGATGCATTTGTAGATAAGGGGAATTGGGGAGATTGGGGACATGAGGGAAAACTTAAGTCAGAGATTCTGAAACAAGTTCAGAATGACACTGGTGCAGCGTTAATCCTGGCAAAACCTCAGACTTTTATGAATAATTCAGGTATGGCTGTTAAGCTCCTAACTACTTACTACAAACTACCCTCTACAGATGTCATGGTAATTCATGATGATCTGGATCTACCGCTTGGCAAAATTAAGGTTCGGTTAGGGGGTGCAGCCGCAGGACATCATGGGGTGGAATCTATAATTTCTTCATTGGGAACTGATCAGTTTATTAGAGTACGATTAGGTATAGGAAACTTAAAAACCCAAAGCAGTGAACATAAAAAAGTCCATGTTTCAGCTGAAAAGTTTGTTCTAGAACCTTTCATGCATTCAGAGAAGTCTCAGGTTAAACATATGATAAAACATGCCTTTAAAGCCTTACAAATACTTCTAGATAAGGGATTGGCAGAAGCCCAAAACCAGTCTAACTAGCTCTTGACACAAGATCCCTCACCCTTTAGACTAGATAAATTATGGAAGATAAATCTTCTTTTCTGACAACTCCGATGGCAATTCTTATAGGTTTTATAGTTTTATCTATTGCCATCCTTCTTCATGGTGGGGTCATAAAAATTGGTAATGTGGCTACAACCAAAACTACAGGAACAACTGCTGCTACTCAGCCTTCAGCCCAGCCTCAAGCCCCAAAAGCTGAGGCAGATATTATAAAAAATCTAAAGGATCAGGCTAAAAAAATTAATTTGGATTCAAATAAATTTAATTCATGTTTGGATTCAGGGGACAAAGCCTCTTTGGTTAGTGCGGATTTGGATGATGGTTCAAAAGTTGGTGTAAATGGTACTCCCGCATTTTTTGTAAACGGAAGGCTTTTGGCAGGTGCTGTTCCGTTGTCTCAGTTTAAAACCATTATTGATGAGGAAATAAATGGCACAGCTCCTGCGAGTACCCAGAGAGAAGAAGTGGGGGTTGGAAATTTGCCTGTTTTAGGAAATCAAAATGCCCAGGTTACTCTAGTTGAATTTTCAGATTATCAATGCCCGTTTTGTGCAAGACACTTTACTCAGACAGAATCTCAACTTAAGAAAGAATATATAGATACAGGCAAGGTGAAATTTTACTACAGGGACTTTCCTCTACCCCAGATTCACCCGGGTGCTCAAAAGAGTGCCGAAGCAGCAAGATGTGCAGGGGATCAGAATAAATATTGGGAGTATCATGATTT
>CAYLXC010000030.1:3195-8881 GCA_964387865.1 uncultured Gammaproteobacteria bacterium
GGCAGAGGACATGTGCAAATAGGTGAAAAAGTGGAATACAATTCAAATCCTCCAACTTCCGGAAAACATTATGAAGAATGGATAAAAGCTGGAATATATGATGAGCCTAAAGATGATCGCAACCTGGTACATTCCTTAGAGCATGGATATATAGTTATGAGTTATAAGTGTAAACTAGAGTCAAGTGGCAATCTCTCGGCTTCGCTCGAGACAGGGAGTCAAGAGTCAAGTAAGAGTGCAGAAGCCACGGGGTCAGCGCAAATGGATGGGGATTGTGAAGAAAGAATGAACCAATTTGTACAAGTTTATGAGAAAAAAGGGAAAAGAAAGCTAATTGTTGTTCCAAGATTCAATCTGGATACAAACTTTGCATTAACTGCATGGGCATATTTGGATAAATTTGATCAGTTTGATGAAAGCAGGATTGAAAAATTCATTGATGCTCACTTAGATATGGGTCCGGAAAAAACTATGGAATAATGGATATTTTATCTTATATCATAATTTTTACTTTAATAGGAAGTGTAGTTTCCCTTATTGGGGGAGTGTTTTTGTTAGCTAGGGAGAAGTTTGCCTTAAGAATCTCACATTTTCTATCTGCTTTTGCAGCAGGGACCTTGCTTGGGGTAGCTTTTTTGGATCTTATTCCGGAAAGTATGGAACATATGGAAGAGTTGGGGCTGGAAATAAATTTGCCTTTTTGGACTTTATTTGGAATTTTATTATTTTTCCTTTTGGAGAGATTTATACATCATCATCACCAAACAAGCGGGCAAAATGAAGAAACAGTGGTTCCTTTAATTGTTATTGGAGATACTGTTCATAATTTTGTAGACGGGGTTGCAATTGCAGCAACATTTCTAATAAGTGTCCCTTTGGGTATTGTAACCACATTTGCGGTTGCTGCACACGAAATTCCCCAAGAAATTGCGGATTTTGGACTTATGCTCTCAAAAGGAGTAAAAAGAGTGAAAGTTTTGCAAATTAATTTCCTTTCATCCCTTTCAGGGCTTTTAGGCGCAATATTAACTTATATTTATCAGGAGAGTTTGGAGACGATTTTGCCACTTATGTTGGCTTTAACTGCCGGATTTTTTATATATATTGCATCTTCTAATTTAATTCCGGAAATTCACTCAAGAGAAAATAAAAAAGTGGCTTTTTGGGAGACTGTTATGCTATTTGTGGGAGTATTCGTGATTTATGTGGCTATTTCAAGCTTGGAAGGAAGCCACTAGAAAAGTATGAAGTATGAAGTATGAAGTATGAATGATCAGATAATTCTTGCTGTTGATGATAATGGAAAGTTTAGCGGGGAATACATCCCCAAAATGGTTGGGCATACCGGGGAAGGGAAGAGGCATCTTGCAATAACAGTGCTTTTATATAATAAAAAGGGAGAGGTCCTTTTGCAAAAAAGAAAGCATAAGATTTTTGACAATATCTGGGATTTAACAGGGGCAACTCATCCTTTGCATAAAAAAGATGGAACAGATGAATCTTTGGAACAGGCTTCATGGAGGTGTTTGGAAGTAGAATATGGAATTAAAAAGAAGACCGCTCTTAAGAATTTAGGCTTTTTTAATTATTTTGCAAAATATGGTAAGTATTGTGAAAATGAGCATTGTGCAATTTTAGTTGGTGAATATGATGGGCCAATAAAGATGGATCCTAAAGTGGGCTATGAATATAAGTGGATGGGGAAAGGGGAATTCTTAAAAGACATTAAAAAAAACCCTAATAAGTACACTGCATGGGCAATTGAGGGATCAAAGTTATTGAAAAATGAAAAATTACAAAAATTGGATTGAGTTGTATGAAAGAAGAGCAGCAATCAGTAACGATATAAGGGATGCGAGTGGCTATAATCATCCCTTAGCTCAACTTACAGAACAAGGCCTAGACTTTTTGGTAGACAGGATTACCAAGGTTTTGGGTCTTGCGCCAGCTGATAGAATGTTAGATTTAGGATGCGGTGTGGGATTAATTACAGAGCATTTAATTGATAAAACAGATTTAGTTGTTGGTCTAGATGCAAATATAAACATGTTAAACCTTGCTTCAAGGAATGTTAGAGAAAAGACTATACTTATTGTAGGTATGGCAGATGAATTGCCTTTTTTGGATAAGACTTTTGATAAAATTCTCTCCCACTCAGTTTTTCAACTTTTTCCAAGTCTTAAATATGCAGAAAAGGTCCTTTCGGAGATAAAAAGAGTTTTAAAAAAAGGTGGGAAATGCTTAATAATGGATGTGTGTGATATTGAAAAGAAGGAACAATATTTGAAGGTCAAAAATCTTGAACAACATAACTTGCAGAGACTTTTTTATGATCGCAAATGGTTCACAAATCGCATCCCAGAAGCTAAAATCTTAGATCTTGAAGTACCAAGCTATAAAAACTCCAAATATAGATTTAGTGTGTTAATCTCTTAACAGATTTGAGATTTTGAAGAATATATCTTAACTCATCTCTCCCCCAAGGAGTAAATTTTACTTTTTTATCATTATTCTCAAGCATATTACTTATTTTTCTTAAAGATATAAATTTTCCTTGCCGTATTTCTTGGTGATTGATCTTCGGAATTTTTTCAGAGAATGCAAGATAGAGCTTAACAAATTCATAATCTTTAATAAGCCTATTATTCCTTTTATATTCGCTTTTTTGAATATGGCCTCCTCTTATAAGTTTAATTGAAACCCCAATTACAGATAATTCTTCCTCAAGTCCTCTAAATGCCGCTTTTCTGAAGCTTTCTCCTCGCATAACATGCTCTCCAACGCTGGTATCCCAATATAAAGGAAAAGCAGCTTTATTTATACTTCTTTGTTGAATGTATATTTCCCCTTTAGAGTTTACCAAAATAATATTAACAGCTGGGTGTAGAATTCCTTCCATAAAGGCAACCTGCCTTGTAGTTTGTCCAACAATAATGCCATTTTCATCAATAATATCAATAAATTCATCGTCCATAATTAAGTGAATAGTCGCGACTCCCGAAAATTATGACTAAAGCCTGTAACAGTTGGAGGGACAATTTCTTTGTCCAACTGGATCTTTATTCCTGGTTCACTTGTAACTTCCCCAATCCAATGTAATGATATACCTTCATTTTCCAAAGTTCGTTCTAAAGAACTTGATTTGGAAGAGCTGACAGTGAAAAGTAGTTCTAAATCCCCGCCTGGTTGCGAAGCAAGTATGTAATTAGGTATATCTTTTATCTTGATACGCTCTCTGTAGTAGTCGACTGGAAGGGAAGCGTCGTCTATTAAGAAACCTAGATTTAGTGGTGAAGTATCACATAATCCTTTTATGAGTCCGTCTGGAAGATCAATACAACTAGTAACACCTTTAAGATTAGATAGAATCTTACCCAATCTAATAGGTGCTGGCTGCCTAAGCATTCTGTTAAAATCAACTTTTTCTTTGTTTGTATACTGACTGTACCCAAAATTATATCGGTCCAAGATTCCACTCACAGCTACCAAATCACCTTTGTTAGCTTGATGTCTTCGTAATACCCTATTAGGCTTAGCTAATCCTATGCTAACAACAGACAAGCTCAATTCAGAAACTCCAGCATTCGTATCACCACCTAATATAAAGGTTCCAGCTTCCAGTGCAGCTTGGTTTACACCTTCATATATTTCAACCACTTTATTATCAAAAGTTCTTGGTATGGAAACCGATACCAATATTCCCAAAGGATCCCCTCCACATGCGGCAATATCGCTCAAACCAAGACTTGCTGAGAAATAACCTATTTCTTGTGGCGGAGCCTCTGATGGAAAGTCCATACCTTCTGAAGAGGTGTCTACTGAAATAAGTAAAGTCTTCTCACTAAGTTCGATTATCTCACAATCCTCATCAAGCCATGTTTTAAGATATGGAGGTTTTTTTAAGAAACCACGAAGATAGTCAATTAATTCACGTTCATTCACAGAGTAAAGATTATACCAAAAGAATGAAATTATTGTTCAAAAGATTAAGTGGCGGCTCGATGATATAGGGTAGGCAATTGCATTGACCTAGGGGTGAGGTGGAAGTCGGGGCGGGACAAAATGAATTCTACTTTCATTTGCTACTTTTACATACTCCACTTCCGTGCTGCCCCATGCTTTAAACCAGCAAACTACTTCATCAAATATATTTTCCGGAACGGAAGCACCTGAAGTCAAACCTACAACTTTGTAGGAAGTGAAATCATCTGGTTTTAGCGAAGAAACATCATCTACAAAAAAACCAGAAGCATTGTTTTGTAACGTTACTTCATACAATCTTTTGGAATTGGAGCTTGAGGGGGATCCAACTACGACAACAACCTCTGCTCCTTCTCTGATCACTTCCTTTATGCCAGTTTGTCTATTTTGTGTAGCGAAGCATATATCAGAAGTTGGCGGTTGTACAACATTGGGAAATCTTCTAAAAACTGCTTCTCTAATTCTAGCTGTATCATCCATGGAGAGAGTAGTTTGATTTATTAAAGCAAGTCGATCTGGATTCTCAACTTCTATTTTTTCAACATCTTCTTCTGTTTCAATTAGTCTTATTCGTGGGGCATGACCTAGGGTTCCAATCGTTTCATCATGATTGGCATGACCGATATACAAGACAGTTTTATCGTCGGCGAGGAATCTCATAGCTTCTGTGTGAGTTTTAGCAACCAGAGGGCAAGTTGCATCAATAACTCTCATTCTTCTTTGCTGGGCAAGATCTCTTATTTGAGGGGATACCCCATGTGCGCTAAAAAGTAGGACGGAACCTTCTGGGACTTCATCTATTGTGTTAACAAAAACTACGCCTCTTTGTCTAAAACCCTCAGCTACATGATTATTGTGAATAATTTCATGATAACTATATACTGTTTCACCTGGACTAGCTTCTATTGTCTGGTTTAGTGCATCTACAGCTCTTACAACTCCCGCACAAAATCCCCTAGGAGAGGCAAGTAATAATTTTTGTGGCCAATTTCGTAACGTTTCAGCCATTTTGTTTGAGCAAGTAAGATTATAATACTATAATTGCACAAATTGTGCTAATCAAAAACAATCCTTGTTATGTTTCCTCTTTGATGAATTATCCTCATAAGATTTTTCAGGCTTAAGCCTTTTGCAATATAAACGGGAATTCCTAATAAATACTTCTTAATATACAGAATCTTTCCATACATTTCTCCTGTCACATCATCTCTTCCTGTAGGGGATAGGCCTTTTAAAATCTTGTTTAAATTTCGATTGTTAATTTCAGAAATGAGTTTGGCTTTAGGATTTTTCCTGGGATCAGAATCAAAAATTCCATCAACATCAGATAAAAATATCACTTTATCAGCCTTAAGTTTTTGAGCCAGATAACAAACAATGGTATCCCCTGAAAGCACAGAACAACCCCACTTATCATCTAGCACCACGTCACCAAACAAAACTGGTATTTGATTATTCTCAAGATAGCTTTTTATTATTTCTATATTAAAATCCGTTAATTTTCCAGCTGATTGGGTAATAAAGGTATGCGAAATTATGCTTACAGCCTTTAATTTAGCTCTAAGTAAATGCCCCATAATTTTGTTATTTAGCCCTATCATATTTCTTGTAACCAGGCTAAATCCTAGGATTTGCTTTTCTGTTTTCATACCGCGGTGAAGATCATATTTTTTGACAAGTCCATGAGCAAAAGAACCAGCTCCGT
>CAYLXC010000031.1:0-8361 GCA_964387865.1 uncultured Gammaproteobacteria bacterium
GTATGCCCAAGATCCACCTGTTTTTGGAGTTGTGAAATTTGAAATTCTCTCTATGCCTATGCGGTAATTTAGCTAATATAATTTGATATAGATTAGCTTATTGACAAGATCCTTATAGTATTGTAAACTTTTTATTGAAAAGAGGCAGAAGCAGACGGCTGCCTCTTTTTTGTTCTCCCACCTTTCCCTTTGACCAAATTCCCCCTCTTAGTGTATTGTTAAAGTATGAAGAAAATCTTTGCATTGGTATTTGTATTTTTAATTATAAACCATTTTCTACCTAATACCTTTGCTCAACAACAGGGGGTTGAGGTAACTTCCATTTACGAAATTACAGATACTGATGCAATTGAAGGTGATATCTTAACAATTACTGATAAAGGTATCGCTCGCTCCAGTTTTAGATCTGATGATAAAATATTTGGAGTAATTGCCCAAAACCCCCTTTTAGTTTATAGGGAGACTATAGATAATGGAAAACCTGTTATAAGATCCGGTATAGCTCAAGTAAATGTAACCACCCTTAATGGACCAATTATATACGGTGATTATATAACTTCATCAGCAATTGCCGGTAAAGGACAAAAAGGCGGCAATACTGATTATGTCTTAGGGATTGCTTTACAATCATTTGATGGTAGTGGAGCAGAACAAATTGATGGACCAGTAGGAAAAGTAGCATCCGGTAAAATTACTGTTGCTGTAAAAATCGAATCTGCAGGAGCAACTAGATTTAATCTTAGAAAACTGTTTGGACTTATAAGCCTTTCTTTTTTGGAAAATCTTCGCGATCCGGATAAATTCAATGAATTAATACGTTATCTAATAGCAGGCCTGGTAATTTTACTGGTCTTTAGCTTTGCTCTGCTTACTTATTCACGCTCAATTGCAAAAAGTATTGAAGCAATAGGTAGAAATCCGCTAGCTAAGACAACTATCCAGTTATCCATGATACTAAATATTATCCTTTTAATTATTATCACAATTTTAGGAATTGTAGCATCAATTTTTATTATCAGACTTTAATTACCTGACATCTTAAGAATGGGCGATTCAATAACGTGACTAAATAAAAATAATGTGGTATGGTAGAATCGCGCAAAATAATTATGCCCAACCTGTCCGTTGATTCACTAATATTTATCTTAGTTGGTTTAACCACAATCTCCTCGCTACTTTACCTTCGTGAATATTTTTATAGAAAGAAGCAATCTTCATATCAGAGAGAATTTTTGGAATCAACAAGACTCAAAAGCCTTGAGCTTTTAAAAGCAGCCGAAGATATCGAAACTCAAATTATTGGAGAAGGTAAAATTGGTTCACAAAAGCTTGAAGCAGAATTTAGGGCTTATCTGGATCATTTAATTCAAACTTCTACAAAAAATGTAACTGATTCTCAAGCTGAACTTGTAAAATTTTTGGAGGATTTGAAGAAACAGGGTGAAGCATTTGAGCAAACCTCAAGAACTGTTAGTGAACAAAGAATTAATGCACTTTTTGAAAGATTAGAAACAAGTCTGTCTGATTTTTTGATACAAACTGAACAAAAAACTACCTCCTCTATTGAGCTTGAGCTTAAAGCAACAAGACAACTAATAGATACATATAAAGCCCAGCAGCTTAAACTTATTGATGAAAATATTATTGCCATGATGGAACAAACATTAAACACAGTTTTAGGAAAGAAATTGTCTCTAAAAGATCAGGTAGAGCTGGTTTATGAAGCATTGGAGAAAGCCAAAATTGAAAAATTTGTCATATGAACCAAACATTAAGCACTATCTTGAAAAATACTTACAGTTTAAGTCAGCTAAGACACAGGCTCAATGTTTTTAAAAGCCAACTTTTGCAAAATTTTTTTGGAGAAATCCGGATAGAACCACAAGCAGCTGATTTAGCCTGGCTTAAGAGCTTACCCTCAGATTTTATCAGCAGCTTTAATAAAGATAATGTCTACCATATTTTTGAAGATTTGGATAAGGAAATAAAGTCAATCAAAACATTGATCATTTATCTTACTTTTGAACCCGACGAAACAAGTTTGGCACAGATTGGAGATTATGCCCGCAAAACATTTAATAATTCAGAGCTTATTTTGGAAATTAAATATGATCCGCATCTAATAGCCGGGGCAGCTTTAAGCTGGAATGGTTTATATAAAGATTACTCTTTAAGGGCAAAGATTGAAGAAAGAAAATCGGCAATTTTAGAGAGTTTTAAGAAGTTTTTGAGGTAAATCCGAAACACGAATATCGAAGCACGAAACAAATTCAAATTTTCGAATTTCGAATTTCGAATTTAAATATTATGCCGAATCTAACGCAAGAAATTGGATATGCGATATCTATTAGGGATTTTCTCATCCATTTAGATGGATTTCCCACAATCAGAATAAATGATCTGGTAATATCTGATTCCGGTGCAAGAGGCTGGGTTAATTCTATAAGTGAGGATCAGATAGAAGTTTTAATGCTGGATGAAGCAAATATTAAACCAAAGCAACAGTTTAGAAGGACAAAGGGCAGATTAGGAATAAATTGTGGAGAATTCTTATTAGGACGGGCAATCAATCCTTTAGGTGTACCTATTGACGGAAAAGGCCTACTTTCAAAAATTCAAGAAATATTGGAACTTGAACAGCCAGCTCCTGGAATAGAAAGCAGGCATTTTATAACTGAACAATTTTTAACAGGCATCACTCTTATTGATACATTAATTCCATTAGGGCGGGGTCAAAGAGAGTTGGTTTTAGGTGATCCACACTCCGGCAAAACCGGATTTTTACTCGATATTATAATAAATCAGAAAAATACGGGAGTAATTTGCATTTATGCATCAATAGGTAAACCATCTGTTACAGTTAGAAATTTAATTGATGTTTTGAAAAGCAATAAAGCACTCGAATATTCTGTTATAATTGCAGCCTCCTCTTCTGAACCGGCGCCGTTAATTTTTCTTACTCCTAAAACAGCCTTTAGCGTGGCGGAATATTTTCAGCGAAAAGGCCATAATGTTCTTGTTATATTAGATGATATGGGAACTCATGCCAAAATCTATAGAGAAATTGCACTTTTGGGTAATAAGCCTCCTGGAAGAGAATCTTATCCTGGAGATATATTTTATCAGCATGCTCATCTTATGGAGCGAGCAGGGAATTTTTTGCCGGAAGCCGGTGGCGGTTCAATTACTGCCCTGCCTGTTATTGAGCTCGATTTAAATGATTTTACTACTTTTATACCTACAAATTTAATGGCTATGACTGATGGGCATTTGCTTTTTAAGACTTCTCTTCGCTCCCAGGGTCAGACCCCTGCAATTGATATTTCATTATCAGTTTCCAGGGTAGGAAGACAAACTCAAGACAGTGTCGGTAACTTACTTTCCCAAAGAGTTAGACAGGTTTTGTCTGAGGCAGCGGATTTGGAAACAATCTCCCGTTTCTCCTCAGAACTACCGGCGGAAACACAACTCACCTTAAGAAGACGGGATCAAATAATGGAACTGCTTAAACAGGATCCTTTAACCCCAACCCCAAAACCAATACAATTAATTCTTCTTGCACTTCCTTTCATATCATTTCTACAAGATAAAAACACCTACTTTTTGGAAAGGAACAAAAGACGAATTATTGATGCATTCATAAAAGACCCAAATCTTTCACAAATTAGTAAACGTGTACAAGATTTAAAAACAAGTGATGAATTAATAAATCTTTTGGAACAAACAGTACCGATTTTGTCAAAAATATGTATTTAAGGAGCAAAATTAACCATGATTATTAGAGAAATAGATGAAAGATTAGAAGAAGGTAAATCTTTAAAAGCAATCGCTCAATCTTATGCCGAGATTGCCAATTTAAAAATTAAAGCAATCAGATCTCAAGTTGAAAGAAACAGGTTGTTTTTTCAGGAAATATCAAAAATTTATGGCCTAGTTAGAAGACTGGCTGCAAAAAAGGGGTTAATAATTAAAAAACCTAAAAAATTAGTTACTGTGCTGATAACTTCAAATTACCATTTCTATGGCACAATTAACTTTGATCTAATCCAATTTTTTATTAAAAACACTCAAAAACTTGAAACTGACAGAATAATTATTGGAGGAACCGCTTTGGAATATTTTAAAGCAACTAATATATTTATGGATCAGCAAACTGTTCTCTTGAAGCAGGATATACCTGATAATAACGAGTTAAGTATGTTAACTGAGCTTATCAAACAGTATGCTCAAGTGCTAATTGTCCATTCCACCTTCAAATCTTTGCTTATACAGGAAAGTGTGGTAACAGATATTACTCCAACTATTAAGGATATGGATACAGATAACTTAGACATAAGATATATATTCGAGCCGGAACTACCTAAAATTATCTCATTTTTTGATTCCTCAATATTAACGCTTCTTCTTGAAGAAACATTTTTAGAATCCGCACTTTCAAGAATGGCATCACGTTTTATTTCAATGGATGAAGCACAAAGTGAAGCAAATAAGTTTATAAAGCAATATCTTAAGATTAAAGCTTTAGCCAAAAGAAACCTTGGAAATAAAAGGATTCTTGAAAATTATGCAAGTCTTATTGCAGCTAAAAAGAAAGCAGTTAATTATGGCTGATCAAGCTGATAAATCCGAAGTATTTGGAATTATTAAGGCCGTAAATGGTCAGATTGCTACTGTTGAAGTTGAAAATGATATCTTCCCTGCTCTTAACGAAATCTTGATTTCTCCTGAGGATTCAAGTGTTTTTTTGGAAGTTTATTTAGAATCTGAAAATAATATATATTGCCAAATATTATCGAATCCTGACAAATTATATAGAGGTATGCAGGTTGTATCTACAGGGACAGACTTAAAAATACCTGTTGGGAAAGCTGTTTTAGGACGCGTAATTGACCTTTTTGGTAGCCCCAGGGATAATCTTGGAGCAATAAGTAAGGATAACAAAACTTCAATATACTCCAAAGCTCCTTCTATAAACATAGTAAAAGCTACTTTTCAACTTCTGGAAACAGGTATTAAGGCGATTGACTTCTTAACCCCGATTCAAAAAGGCGGAAAGGTTGGTTTTATAGGAGGCGCAGGTGTTGGAAAAACCATTCTTTTAACAGAACTGTTGCACAATATTACATCCACCCAAAAAAACTTCTATTCCGTATTCGCAGGTGTAGGTGAAAGAATTCGTGAAGGTCAGGAATTACATGAAAGACTTAAACAATCCAAGGTTTTACCTAAAACAATCATTGTCTTAGGTCAAATGAATGAAAATGCTGCTATAAGGTTTAGGGTAGCTTTAGCAGCTATTGCTGAGGCCGAATACTTTAGAGATTTTTTAAAATCAGATGTTTTGGTATTTATTGATAATATGTTTAGATTTGTTCAAGCAGGCAATGAAGTTGCAACAATTTTGGGCACAATACCTTCGGAGCAGGCTTATCAGGCTACATTGCAAACTGAAATTTCAACTCTTGAGGACAGATTGATACCTACTGAGAATGGAACAATCACATCATTCCAAAATGTCTATGTACCTGCTGATGAGATTACTGACGCCGGAGTTACGGCAGTAACTTCACTTTTGGATACAGCAATTGTATTATCAAGGTCTGTTGCTCAAAAAGGGATTTATCCACCCTTGGATCTTTTTCAGACCTCATCTTCCACCCTTTCTAAAGCCTTTTTGGGTGAGGATCATTTTAAAGCTTTAACACAGTTTCAACAACTACTAGCAAACTATGACAAACTATCACATATTGCAGCAATTGTGGGGGAAGCAGAGCTGTCAACTGAAAATAGAATTCTATATAATAGGACCAAAAAAATTATTACTTATCTGACTCAACCCTTCTTTGTGACTGAAAATCAAACAGGTAGAAAAGGTGTATTTGTTCAAAAGGATACTACTGTAAAAGATATCGCAACGATACTATCTGGATCTTTAGATAGCATCCCAACTGAAAAATTAATGTATATAGGAACACTTAAAGATGCAAATATATCATAATGACTAATTCTACTCTACATGTCCGTATCATCTCGCCGCAACAGTTAATACTTGAAACGCAAGCTTTATCTGTTTCATCAAGAAATTCACAGGGTAATTTTGATATATTGCCAAAGCATGCAAATTTCATAACATTGATTGAGAACTCAGCTATTGAAATAAAAGTTGATAAGCAAAAAAGACTCACATTTGCATTCCCATTAGCTATAATTCTGACAAGAGAAAATAAAGTGAATATTTATACATATGCCCAATATCCAGTAATCAATACTAGGAAGTCCAAATTGGAATGATACGGTTGTTGATATAGTTGATGAAATACTTCGATATATTCCCCCTTTTTCATAATATTCTTATTATATTGATTATCTATAATAATAACTCTTGACAAATCTATGTAATAATGTATACGATGAGTAAAGAATCTATGCAAAAAGCAGACGGATGCATAGATTTTAAAGGTAAAACTCATTTAAAAAAATGGCTAAACCGTCTGCAAACCTACTCAAAATTGGTCAAACTTCAAAGCTTCTTCATGTCTCTGTTGATACCCTAAGAAGATGGGAAAAGGCAGGTAAAATTACCCCTATAAGAACTCCCGGAGGAACTAGATTATATTCTTTGGATGAACTAAAGAAATTTAAGCCAAAGGATATTGAAAATTTTAGGGTCAGCACATTAAGCACTGAGGAATTATTAGAAAGATCTTCTGAACCAGGAATCGAAACTTCACCATGGGAACTCGAAAAAGAGAATGCTGAGGAACGAAGAGTGGATGCAGATTTATTCCCACTTGAGCCTGAAACAAAGACTCCAAGCATGATTAATCCAACTTTACTGAAGAAATTTTTACTAGGGTCAGGAGCAATTTTAGGAATTTTTTTAAGCATAAGTTCTTTGATTACTCTCTCTTACTTATCGTATCCTAAACAAACAGCTCAACTTTTCAAGAACAATATTGCACAAGGTGTTTTTGCTCCTTTCCATAAACTAGCAGAGGAAAGTGTGGCTATTATTGCTCCTCAAAAGGCTAAGGAACTAGGATTTATTCCACTAGAGGAGCCTCCACCTATTCAACCTCAGCAACTTACTAAAACCTCTGATGTACTGGCCGAAACGGCCAGTCCCCAGTTTCTAGAGGTTAATGCTGATACACAAATAAACGGAGATTTAACTGTGCGTGACACAATAAATAATCTGACTTTAGAAGCAACTCCTTCTGCATCAACTTTCCAGGCAATATCAGGAGCCACAACATTAAATGTAACAAACTCAGCTACAATAGATCAAGATATATCAACTCAATCCTCTCCTAGCTTTGTTGCCCTTAATCTCTCTGGAACATCGAATCAGCTAATCTGGCAATCCGGTGGACCAACTGGAACCTTGACTTGGACACCTACAGCCACAAGAACTATTAATTTTCCAGATGCATCAGGTGAAGTATCATTACTAGGACAAACTATATCAAACTCAGAACTTCAGAATTCCTCAATAACTGTTTCTGCAGGAACCAACCTTTCGGGAGGCGGCTCTGTTTCTTTAGGTGGATCAACAACATTGAATTTGAAGGATTCAATTTCCCTTTCGGGTACCCTTACAGTCTCCGGAACAACTACTTTTAACAGTGTCACCTATACCTGGCCTTCTTCTCAGGGATCCTCAGATACAATTCTTACTAATAACGGTTCGGGCACGCTTACATGGAATTCAAGCTCATCACTATCCGGAGGCTGGACTGATGATGGCACTATTGTAAGACTTAGTACTTCTTCTGACTCAGTTGGTATTGGTACTTCTTCACCAGGATCTAAATTGGGAATTATTGGAAATGTGGGAATTGGTTCTAGTTTTGGATTAGTTGCGATACCTTCCAATGGCTTAGCTGTTGAGGGAAATGTAGGTATAGGAACAACTACCACTTCTACTGCTCGTCTTAGTGTTACCTTAGATGATGGTTTGGCATCTGGTGAACATGCAATTGCCCATTTTCATAGAGGTGAAAATTCCGGGATTATCCTTGGATACAGAGGAAATGGTAATAGTATTACCGGAGGATATTTAAGATCTCTTAACACCACAGATCTTTTCCTGGGAACTAGCAGTTTGGGACAGACTATAACCATAAGAGATAGTGGTAATGTAGGTATTGGTACTACATCTCCTACTTATCCCTTACATGTAATAGGTAATGTGGGAATAGGATCCTCACTTACTCTAACAGGACTCGGAGTATTAAATGGAGGTCTTAATGTAGTAGGATATTCTAACCTAACAGGTAATGTAGGTATAGGTCAATCATTAACTCTAACTTCTGCCGGAGTATTTAATGCAGGTATATCTGTAACAGGACATTCTCAAGT
>CAYLXC010000032.1:0-2205 GCA_964387865.1 uncultured Gammaproteobacteria bacterium
ACACCAGCAACTAAGGCAGATGCCGCTAAAGCAAATGGGGTTAGTTTATGCCAAGTCCTTTTTTTTATGTGAGCAGACTTTTTCTTCATCAATTTTTAGAAACTAAATATAGCGTGTCATAGAATTTATGCAATGTCAAATTTTGAGAGTTTAAGTAAAACACACCGGGTTTCCTTTCAATTCAAGGTAGTCTTTAAGTTGCTTAAGCTGGAAAGCTAATAATTGAGCTTCTTCAAGATTAGGGAAGAAAGTTGTATAATTTAATTTGCCGAGGGTAAAAGGTTCAATTTGAATCCCGTCCTCCGCACAAATGGACGGTTAGCTCAGCGGGTTTGAATGTCTAAACGACATTCAAACGGGTTGCTTCCTTAAAGAAGTTACCATAAAATAATGAAGCAACCCAGGAAGAGCGCTTTGGAGTCATAGCTCAGCTGGTAGAGCGTCTCATTTACACTGAGAAGGTCTGTGGTTCGAGTCCACATGACTCCACCGAAGATGTCCGGGGGTTCAAGTCCCTCAGTGCCCACTGAAAGGGATTTCAAAGGTTAAAAAGACGTGTTAATTCTCATCTTCTTAAAATCATCATCTAAGGTAAATACCTCATCTAAAGCAAAGTCTTTATATAAAATATAGGAGGTTGCATCAGTAAAGGAGATTTTATGTTCAGAAAATTTAGTTAAAATATCTAGCGATTTTTTGGCAATGACTCTGTCGATATATAAAACATTAAGCTCTTTCTCATTTTCCAGTCTGGCTAAAGTTATAATTACCTTTTCCAAAATTGACTTATAATATTTGGCATTAAACCATGTTAAGAGTTCACAAATGACATAGTTTGAAGTTAGGAATGCAGCTTTTTGCTTACGGTAGATTTCATATTTTCTGGTTACTTCTTCATTGTGAACCTCTTGTCTTATAAAATAAGCAATAAAAGCGCTTGTATCAATGAATACCTTCATAAATTAGATATTTTGTAGAAGCACATCATCAATACCCGATACAAGGTCCAGCTTTTTATCCGTCTTTAGATCAATAAAACCTGAAAGTTGATCCATCAGGTATTTTTTCCCAGGTTCCTTACTTCGAATAAGGGTAATTAACTGTTCCGAGGCACTGTCCACCAGATATCTAATAATTTTTGAACGTGATATTTTAGTCAGCTTCTCATAATCATCAATAACAGAAACGGAGATTTGATTTAAGTAAACTTGATATCTTTTCACAGTTTTTACTCCTTTAAAATTGCAAGGTTCTGCGAGCACAAGCTATAATATTCAAAAGCGAAGTGCGAAGCAGGTCCTTATAATATACATTAAATCATATGGTGTATATTTTGTCAAGGACAAAAAACGCAAAAATTTTAAAGAACAAAAACTTCAATGGCCGCCCTAGTTGTACTCAAATCAAGTCGCCTCGAATTGTCTAGGACGGCCACTAAAAAAGGCGACTAAATTATTTGAGTACGAAAATACTGTATCAATTATTGCGGAAATTTACAAGTAGGAGTTATGGGGACTTCATAGCAAAAATAGGATAACCTATAGTTGCAATTCGTCCCATGTTTGTTGTATAATTAGGAGGTTGTGCAACCTCGAGAAACAAGAATTGGCATTCCATCTGATGAAATCTTGCCGGCTAATCCGATAAAGCGGTGGGCAGAGCGTGGTTTCAACAACGAGTCTGTTGCTGTATATGGAACAAGCAGCGAGCTTGTACAACAGATCGTAAGTACAGGCATAATCCCTTCTGTTTCACATTCAGACCACCTGCTACCATACCAACGGCGTTTGGTTGGAAAAAGCGGACATCTCTACTTTTTCTTTCCAGTCATTGAGCATGTAAAACAGATAAACTCGGCGTTTATGGAACAGTATTATCCTCTCTTTGAAGGCTGGTCGAGAGGAGAAGTGAACGAAGAGATGGAATTTCCGCGTCTAAAAAGTTCAGCAGAAAGTTATGCTGCTTGGACATCACTCGAACACGTAGTAAAACATTCCACTGGAATATCAGCATATTTCAGAAGCATTTTAGCTGTTTCATATGATTTATTACCGCAAGAAACAGCAGAAAAAATAGGAGCAGAAATCTGGGGCGATGAGGAGGATAGCAGAGAAAATAGTGATCCGCAAGAGGTTGCAGAGCTTTTATCATTTCCCAATAGAGTACTCCCAGGTTTTGAAGATGAGCACGAACTTCTAATCGTTT
>CAYLXC010000032.1:2305-7181 GCA_964387865.1 uncultured Gammaproteobacteria bacterium
TTTCCCAATAGAGTACTCCCAGGTTTTGAAGATGAGCACGAACTTCTAATCGTTTCTGCCCAACCGTTGAAAACAGATGTTATTTCTGGTATTGAAGTACTCTCCGAAGCAGACAGGAAAGTCCTCGGGTTAAAATAAATTTTGAGAGACAAAGCTTACCTTCATAGAACGTTGGCCAAAATGGTGAAATTTGGCTAGTATCTTTGGTACAATTATGGGGAGTAAAAATAATTTTCCTTACTCGCCCGTAGGCGAGAAAATCGTGCGCGCAAAAAATAGCGGAGGCGCGGCGAAAAGCCGCGCCGGAGCGTAGCGACAAACGTTAGGATTTGAAATCAGTCCGAATTTTTACGAAAAGAGTTCACTTAGAATAGCGGGGGTCAAATCCCTCAGTGCCCACAGATAAACATTTGACTTTGCTTCCCTACTTTGATAACCTTTATTTGTTCTTTGATAGGGTGATTTTTAAAAAAAGCGTGTGGTCCCGCACCGAATGGTGCGGGGATACGAGGAAGAGGGATTATCGAATTATCTGCGGATACCTTCTGGTTGTATTGCCAACCTAAGATGATTTTGAAAAGAAATCACTAGCAATCCCCTAAGCTCAGAGAACTCTGGATATTTAAGTACCAAGTGTCCAAGAACCAAGTACCAAACAATTACCAAATTCAAAAATATTAAAATTTGTTTGGATACTTGTAATTTGGTACTTGGAAAACTTTAACCTATGTGTGGTATATTTGGCTATGTTGGACCTAAAAATGCCTCTGAAGTGGTTTTGGAGGGTTTAAAAAGGCTTGAATACAGGGGTTATGACTCCTGGGGTATTGCCGTGGTTGCGGACCAAATTGTGGTCAATAAAAAGGTTGGCGCTATAGGTGACCTACTCCCATCTACCAACTACCATCTACCATCTACCAATATCGGCATCGGCCATACAAGATGGGCAACTCACGGCGGAATTACCCAAAATAATGCCCATCCCCATTTTTCATCTGATAAAAGCTTTTGTCTTGCCCAAAATGGAATTGTAGAAAATTATCAAAAACTAAAAAATGATCTTTTAAAAAAAGGATACAAATTTGAAACGGAAACAGATACAGAAGTTATTGTAAGGTTGATAGAAGATAAATTATTGGATTCCCGCCTTCGCGGGAATGACATGAAGAATCTGAGAGAAGCCACAAGGCAAGCCTTTCTGGAATTAGAGGGGAGAAATACAATTATTATTCTTACCAAAGATGAGCAAATTATAGCCTGCAGAAACGGTTCGCCGCTCGTGGTTGGCACAAATAACGGGGAAGTATTTTTCTCATCAGATACACTCTCCTTTGCACCTTATGTTGACAAAGTAATAGTTGTCGATAACGGACAAATGGTTACTTTCAACGGAAAACTACATTTGGTGGACATTAAATCTAATAAACCACTCCCCTACAAAGTTGAAAAAATTAATTTTCAATCAACTAAAGTTGATAAAGAAGGTTACGACCATTTCATGCTTAAAGAAATTCATGAAAGTCCTTATGTGATAAACCAGGTAGTACTTCAGGTTGGAGAAACTTATGAAAATTTTGTTAAAGCTATAAAGAATGCGGAAAATGTTTATTGTATAGCTGTTGGAACAGCTGGCGGAGCAGCTGCCCAAATTGCATTTTACTTAAGGACTCATGCAAAAATTAGAGCAATAGGTTTAACTGCTGCTGATTGTCTTGACTATTTTGATTTGTTTACTGATGAGGATTTAATTATTACTCCCTCACAAAGCGGTGAATCAGCTGATGTTTTGGAAGTTTTAGAAGTTGCAAAAAAGATTGGTGTAAAAATTGCATCGTACGTAAACATGCCAGGCTCGACAATGACAAGAATTTCGGATTATAAATTCATGAGTAATGCAGGACCTGAAATTTGTGTTATGTCCACAAAAGTTTTTACCTCCCAGATAGCGTGGGGATATTTGTTGGGGAAAGTGATAAGTGGACAAGTGCAAAAAGGGAAAGTCAATTTAAAAAAATTGGCTGATGAGATGGAGATATATTTAGACACTGGGTCAAATCATGAGATTATAAAAAAACTTGCCAATAAATTAAGTAAATCTAAAGACATATTTTTACTTGGTAAATATCAAAATCTAAATATCGTGAAAGAAGGAATGATTAAAATTATAGAAGGGTCCTATATCCATGCACACGGAATGCCTGCAGGAGATTTAAAGCACTACGCAATAACTTTAATGGAAAAAGGGGTGCCTGTTATTGTGGCAGTTTCAGAGGATTTGGCAAAAGATGATGTTTTAAATGCTGTTAATCAGGTTAAAGCCAGAGGAGCATGGGTTGTAGGAATTTCACCCAAAAATCATCCGAGTTTTGATTACCATATTCCGGTTCCGGATACTGGGGAAACATCAGCCATCATGAATGTTATCCCCCTGCAGCTTTTGGCATATTATATGGCAGTAGCATTAGGTCATAACGTAGATAAACCCAGAAATATAGCCAAAAGCGTGACTGTAAAATAGTTTAAGGTACAATATTATTATGGAAAACGTTGGGAAAATATTTACTTTTTTAGGATTAATATTTTTAATTCTCGGGTTAATTTTTAATATTATGCCTAATTTACCCAAAATCCCCGGGGATATTTACATTAACAAGCCAAATTTAAAAATTTATATTCCATTTACTTCTGCAATAATACTTTCCGTAATCTTAACCCTAATCTTCAATTTTTTCAGAAAATAGGTTAAAATAGCGTTGACATGCCGCAATTGCCAATGTGGTCAAGGCGTCCGCTTGAAGAGCGGATTATCTCAGTCCGATTCTGGGTTGCGGCACCTTTCACTCCGTTCAAGGTAAACTATTCGGAGTTTAATACTGTTATTTAAGCAGTATAAACTTCTTGATGTTTACTCCGAACGAATGTGAGGAGTGTAAACTACTAATGGCACATTATGTTTATATAGTTGAATGTAATGGAGGGAGTTTCTATACTGGTATAACTTGGGATTTGAAGAAAAGAGTACGAGAACATAATCATGGGATTAAATCTCCTATTCAAAAAAGTCGTTTGCCAGTTAGGCTTGTATATTGGGAGAAGTTAGAAACGAAGATTGATGCTGCTAAGAGAGAGAAAGAAATAAAAGGTTGGAGGAGATCGAAAAAAGAAAGCCTTATTAATAGTTTACATTGAAGCCACGAAGTGGCTGAAATGCGGGAGTAGTTCAGCTAGTAGAACGTCTCGTTGCCAACGAGAAGGTCGCGGGCGCGCACCCCGTCTCCCGCTCACGAATCTGAACCCTCCGCTTGACTTAAATGGTAGAATAATCCTCTAAAATGACAAGAAAGGAACAGGAGCAACAAACTCTTGTGCATGGGGGAAATATCTTGCCCACAACCTATGTCACAAAATATCAGGGAAATGATGTAAAAGCAATTCTTGAATCTTTTGGCATAAGATTTCATGAAGTTTTAGAAATTGATTCATCACTCCAATCTGTTAGTCTTCCACTAGGATGGGAAAGCATAAAAGTTGAGGATCCTATTTTGTGGTCAAAACTCCTGGATGAAAAAGGTAGAGAACGCGGGAGAGTATTTCTTAATGCAGCTCTTCCTAAGCGTCTTCCTAGTTTGTTTATTAACACGCGTTTCGATGTTGGGTACGACTTTAAAAGAGCAGAAAGCGGTTGGGTGGTTGTTCATGTAACTGAAGGCGACAACATAATCTATAATCCAAGAGCAATAAAAATACCAAGATATGCGGATATAAATACAAGGCAATCTATTTTAGATAAAGCTTGGGAGCGAGGGTTTTCTTGGCTTAATGGACATGGCTATCCTGATTGGAGAAACTCATCTTCTTATTGGGAATAAATTGCTCCATAAAAAATCCGGCCGCAGACATGCCGACCGGATTTTAAAATAATTTCAGGCTTACCTATACTATTTGCTTTTTGAAACCAACATGTAAGCCTTGTAAACTCCTGCCAGGCCAATCAAAATATATACAACCTTAACAAAAAGAGATCCAGATCCACCAAGCAAGGTTGACACTATATCAATGCCCAAAAGCCCTACCAATCCCCAATTTATAGCACCCAAAACCAATAGCCATACAACAACTGTTTTAAGGTTCAACTTCATCACCCCCTTATATCTCAATCATAGACATGTTTCGGTAGTAAAAGTCAAGTGTTGATAGTAGTATAATATGAGCAGTGAGGAGGTGATAAGTTTTGGATAAACCAATAGGTAAAGTTGTACATTTCTATGACAAATTAGGTGTTGCAATTATAGATTTGGAAAAAGGAGGACTAAAGGTGGGTGATGAGCTTAAATTTAAGCATGGGGATGAAGAATTCTCTCAAAAAGTGGAATCTTTACAAATTGAACATGAATCTGTGGATTCTGTTAAAAAAGGAGACTCTTTTGGGGTTAAAGTTGATAAACCTACAAAGCCGGGGACAGAGGTATATTTAGCATAAAATTTACACCTTTTAACGAGATTTGGATCATTCTAAATAATTTTGCGGGATCGTCCTTGCCCCGCTAAGCGGGGTAAAGTAGGACGACACACTTTGGATCATGATCTATGTTTATATTTTGCAAAGTCTAACAGATAGTGGTTATTACATAGGAATATGTAATAATTTGGGCAATAGGTTACAAAAGCACAACAGAGGTGGAGTAACTTCAACAAAGAGACGCAGGCCTTTTAAGGTTGTTTATACCGAGGAATATGAGAGTTATTTAGAAGCTAGGTTAAGAGAAAAAGAAATAAAATCTTATAAAGGTGGGAATAAATTTAGAGAATTAATTGGTTAACATTGCGGGATCGTCTAATGGTAGGACGATAGCCTTTGGAGCTATCTATCATGGTT
>CAYLXC010000033.1:0-6951 GCA_964387865.1 uncultured Gammaproteobacteria bacterium
GAAGATCTTTGGGGAGTCAGAGATCTGGCTTATCCAATCAAAAGACAGACTAAGGGTTTTTATGCACATTTCCAATTTGTATCTGATCCAAAGAAAATAAAGGGTCTTGACAACATATTAAATTTAGAGGAAGATGTGTTGCGATATTTGATAGTTAGGGTATAGCGATTTTATGGCATCAAGATCATGGAATAGGGTTGAATTAATAGGTAATCTTACAAGGGATCCTGAACTTCGATACACTCCCAGTGGCGCTGCTGTTTGTACTTTTGGTCTTGCAACCAACCGCACTTATGTTTCAGAAGGTGAAAAAAAAGAAGAAGTTGACTTTCATAGATTAGTTGCATGGAATAAACTTGCTGAGCTTTGTAATCAACTTTTAAAAAAAGGATCTAAAACTTTTATATCAGGTAGGCTGCAAACCAGATCCTGGGAAGGACAGGATGGACAGAACAGGACTGTCACAGAAATTGTGATAGAAGATATGATAGTTCTTACCCCAAGAGTAAACGGAGATTATCAAGCTGCTGAGGCCATAAACGTAGATGAATTACCTAAAGTAAGGACTGAAAAAGTGGAAATGCCTCCTAAAGATGGGAAAGTAAAGAAAGCAGAACCAGCTGAAGAAGAGGAGACTCAAGCCAAAAATACACCTCCTAAAGAAGATGTTAAAGATGATGGAGATCTTCCTTTTTAGTTTCCCTCTAACTTGTATAAAAAAAGCATAAATGTTAATATTCCTAAATTATGGCCGAGAAAAAATTAGTTAGAAAAGTGATTTCTAAAGTTTCAGTTAAAGTGAGTGATGATAATAAAGTTGAGGAGGCTGAGGTTGCAGATCAAAAGTGGGTTAGGACTAAAAGAGGGTGCTTATTTTGTCAGAATATATCCGTCCCATCATATACGGATTTAAATACATTACGTCGGTTTCTGACTGATAGAGCTAAAATACTACCCAGAGGCAGAAGTGGTCTTTGCGCAACTCATCAAAGGGCTGTTTCCAAAAACATAAAATATGCACGTCATTTAGCACTTCTTCCATTCGTCCCAAAGGTTTAGTATGATAAAAACAGAAGTCCCATGTCCAAACCGATAGGTCTTTTTGATAGTTTTGATAATCTTGATCAAATAAATATAGAATCCTTGGCTTCTTGGTTAAAGAATGCTCCGTCTGCTTCCCAGTTGGAAAATTATCTTGCAAATAGAATTTTATACCCGCAAACTCTTCCACTTACACAATTTGATATGAAGCTTGATCTTACAATACTTCGGGAAGCTCTCAGGATTAATGGCCCAAATCTGGATGAAAAGGGCAATCTTTTGGGAGATAATCCTTTTTTAAATACCACTTTAAGAAAGATAATTATTCCGGAAAGATTCCTGCAATTTTGCTCTGATTTAGTTTCTCTGAGTTGGGCCTTTGTTGACGGATTGCTTCTAAACAGAATTAGAAAAGATTATTTTGAAGATCTTTGGACTGTTGTTGTAACAGATGATACAGATGAGATAATAGGGTCCATCCTGCGCCCCCAATTTAGCGGTAAAACAGATAGTTTAGAGCTTAATTTGATGGGCAAAACCTTAAAAGTAAAAGCAGGGAGTTTAACTGTAGTGAATTGTCCAAAAGATAGATGTGGCATTTCATACAAATTTACAAATGGCAAGATTTTAGGAAAGAAAGAGGCTTCTTTGGAAATTTATGGTGGAAAATTAGGACTTATGATTGACGGGAGGAGCGTATGAAATCATCAGTTCCATTTAGAGTCAGGGTGGAAAAAAATGTTATAGTAAGAATTAATCGTATCCTTAAAGGTAAGGGAACAATTAATGTTTCAGAAGGCCAGGAAGTTTCACCATCAGATATTATAGGTACCTCTTTAGTTTCGCCTGGATTTAGGATACTAAATTTAGCAAATCTTTTATCCGTTCCTCCAAGTGAAGTTTCAAAATATT
This sequence comes from uncultured Gammaproteobacteria bacterium, assembly GCA_964387865.1. Lineage (GTDB taxonomy): Bacteria > Patescibacteriota > Microgenomatia > Daviesbacterales > UBA10151 > CAYLXC01. Next base: position 1,954 of record CAYLXC010000033.1, read on the forward strand.
TAAAAAGATCTTTGGGGCAAAAGATATACAAAGACGAACTTCTGGCGCAGCGCACAATGTTTTTAGGTGGCAAAAAAGTTGTCATATCTCCAACAGATGGGATTTTAGAATTTTTCAATCCGAAAACAGGTGAACTGAAAATGAAATTCTTGCCAAAAAAAGAAGATTTACCTGCAGCTTTTTACGGAATAGTTGAGCAAGTTGATAAGGAGAAGGACAAAATTGTAATTAGAACTCAAGCTTCTATCTTACACGGAATGTTTGGAACTGGTAAAAGCAAAGAGGGAATTTTGCATATAATCGGTAAAAGAGATGAACTTATTATAAAGGCTTCGATTTCCCCTAAATATGATGGGTTAATTCTAGTAGGGGGAAGTTTGCTTTATAAAGATGCCATAGCTGTTGCTATATCATGTGGCGTAAGCGGTATTATTACTGGTGGTATTAATGCAGCAGATTATAGCGGTATGGCAGGAGGAAGATTAGTTTTTCCCAAAAAGTTGGATAATGATATAGGAATATCAATTGTTGTTTGTGAGGGTTTTGGATACATACCTATAGGTGAGGATATTTACGAGATATTAACAAGTTATAATGGAAAATTTGTATCAATGGATGGGAATAGGGGTGTTGTAATGCTTCCATCATTTGAATCCAAAAGCATGATAAAGGTAAGAAATACAAAGCTTCCAGCAAATGATCAATCTTCTCAAACTCATGATTTGGAAAATCAAATGTTTGAACTGAAGATAGGTTTGAGGGTAAGGATTATCGGAAATTCTTTCTTGGGACAAGTAGGTAAGATAGTTGCTTTAGATAAAACAGAAACTCTTCTCTCTTCGGGAATCAAAACATATCTTGCAACCGTTGAGACAAAAACACGAAAACTTCAGGTACCATTTGCCAATTGTGAGGTAATACTGTAAAGTAATTAATTTATGAAAGATTTCCTCAAAAGAATTGATGCTAAAGTTATACTTTTGGTTATTTTAGCTTATTTATTAGGATGGCAGCTGGGACATAGGGATGTAGGTGTAAAATGGGCGAATTTTAAGCCGTCAGTATCTGTTACAAATCGTGAAGTCCCGAAAAATATAAGCTTGGATTTCAAATTATTTTGGGATACTTGGGATTTAATATCCAAAACTTATTTTGATAAAAAGGCTTTGGATCCTCAGAAGTTATTTTATGGTGCGATCTCAGGAATGGTTTCAGCGCTCGGCGATCCTTATACCGTATTTTTACCTCCTGAGCAACAAAAATCCTCCAAAGAGGAATTAAATGGTTCTTTTGAGGGAGTAGGGATTCAGCTTGGATTTAATAAGGAAAAAAGTTTGGTCGTTATTGCTCCGCTAACAGGAACTCCTGCCCAAAAAGCAGGTATAAAGCCACAGGATATGATTGTAAAAATTGAAGATAAAGAAACAGCAGGCATGAGTCTTCCTGAAGCTGTCAGATTAATTAGGGGTCAGAAAGGTACTCAAATTACCTTGACAATATTTCGTGAAGGAGAGGAGGAAACTAGAGAATATACACTTACTCGGGACACAATTATTGTCAAAAGTGTTGAAACCTCATATAAAGAAACTAAGGGTGGAAAAAATGTTGCAGTTATTAAATTGTCCAGATTTGGAGAAAGAACCAGGGACGAGTGGAATCAGGCAGTTTCGGATATTGTCTCAGCAAATCCGGATGCTTTAATTTTGGATGTTAGAAATAATCCTGGAGGGTTTTTGGAGGCAGCTGTTTTTATTGCATCTGAGTTTTTAGAGGGAGGAAATGTGGTTTTGCAGGAAAATAATGAAGGTAAACAGAATTCATTCAAGGTAAATAGAGGAGGTAAATTAACTAAATTTCCCCTTAAGGTTTTGATAAATAAAGGCTCTGCTTCAGCGTCCGAGATTGTTGCGGGAGCTTTGCAGGATAGAAATAGGGCAGAGCTTATTGGTGAAAAATCTTTTGGCAAAGGAACAATACAGGAAGCTCAAGATCTTGCCGGAGGTACAGGAATTCATATTACGGTTGCCAAATGGCTGACTCCAAACGGAAGTTGGGTTAATGACTCTGAAGGTTTGGAACCTGATGTTATAATAGAGTCCGACAAAGAAGATCCAACAAAAGATCCGCAGCTTGATAAAGCTTTAGAATTACTGGATTAGATTTTAAAATGCCAAACCTTAATTTTTCATCTGTTGCTATTGTTATTGCTCTAGTAATAATTGCGGCTGCTGGAGTTTACCAAGCCCAAATTAAAGGGTTAATCCCTTCAACAAATTTATCCCAACCTAAAATTTCAGAGCGAACACAAACCGTAGTGGAGGAAGAAAATACAGTAATTTCTGTTGTTGAAAAAACATCTTCTTCTGTTGTGGCAATCGGAGTAACAAGAAGGGTTGTTAACCCGTTTAACCCCTTTGAGATGCCCAGAAATCAGGATTCAACAATAGGCACGGGATTTGTAGTCTCAGATCGCGGGATAATTATAACTAATAAACATGTTGTTTCGGAAACTGATGGAAGATACACTGTTATAACTAAAGATGATCAAAAATATGATGTTAAAAGAATTTATCGTGATCCCATAATTGATATGGCAATAGTACAAATAGATGCTTCAGGACTCAAAGCCCTGGAGCTTGGGGATTCAAGCAAATTAAAGGTTGGACAAAATGTTATTGCAATAGGTAATGCTTTGGGAAGATTTACAAATACAGTTACGACCGGTGTTGTTTCTGGTTTGGGTAGAAGGGTAGTTGCCGGGGATCCATTCGGCGGATCTTTAGAATCTTTGGATAATTTAATTCAAACAGACGCGGCCATAAATCCTGGAAATTCAGGAGGGCCTTTGCTAAATTCTGCCGGGCAGGTGATTGGGGTGAATGTTGCAACTACAGAAGGTGCCCAAAATATAGGTTTTGCAATTCCCATAAATTCAGTAAAAGCAATTGTTGATGAGTTTGTTACAAAGGGTTCTGTTTCAAGACCATTTTTGGGAATAAGATATAGATTTATAAGCAGAGATGTTGCAATTTTAAATGAAGTGCCACAAGGCGCATATATCCAGGAAGTTGTTTTGGATGGTCCTGCCCAAAAAGCAGGAGTTCAAGATGGGGATATAATAACTAAAATTAACGGGGTAGCTGTTAATGAGGAAAATAAAATTGCAGAAATGATTGCAAAATCTCAGATTGGCCAAAGAATGGAGTTGGAGGTCTGGCGGGATGGTGAAACTTTAAAATTAAATGCTACTTTGGAAGATCTGCCTGTTGAATAATTAAGATTCTTTGTTTATGGGCCAAATCTGTTTTAATTTCTACTTGGGCATCTGGGAAGTATTTTAATGCTTCATTTACAGCCAATTCTCCATGTGTATAATCAATCTCGCAAACAATAAGTTTTAGCTTTCCAATCCCGGTTTGTGCATTCGATTTCAAACCGGGATTGGACATTCGATGCTGGGAAACTTGCTGGAAAAGTTTTCTGTAAAGTCTAAAACCATCCGGTCCGCCATCTAAAGCAATAATAGGTTCAAAATCTTTTACAGAAGAATCTAAGTAAGGTATTCTGGCAGATGGAATGTAAGGAAGGTTGGTGACAATTATAAGATTGTCATTGCGAGGTCCGAAGGACCGTGGTAATCTGTTCAATAGATCACTTTCTATAAAATGGATTTTGTCTTCTACTCCATGCAGTTTAGCGTTTTGCTTTGCAACTCTTATTGCTTTAGAAGAAATATCTGTTGCAATTATATTGGCACCTCCGGGAATGCCATTCAAATTTTTGGCCAAAGAAATGGCAATGTTGCCGCATCCTGTGCCGATATCAATTAGGGTATAGGGTTTAGGGTACAGAGTGCAGAAATTAATTACCTCATCTACTAAGAGCTCAGATTCCGGACGGGGGATCAAAACATCAGGGGTAACTCTAAACCTTAATTTGTAGAATTCAACCCATCCTTTAACGTATTGATAAGGCTTTGATGATATCATCCAAGTCTCCTTCTAGAATCCGATCCAAATTATGCCAGGATTTGCCGATCCTGTGGTCTGTTACCCTGTTTTGAGGGAAGTTATAAGTTCTAATTTTTTCAGATCTTTCACCGGTTCCAACCTGGGAGGCTCTTTGTGTGTCAATATCTCCCACCTTTTTTTCTTGTTCCAGTTCCCAGAGTTTTGCACGGAGCAAACTCAGGGCATTTTCCCTATTTTGAAGTTGTGATCTTTCTGTTTGGCAGGTTACTACAATCCCTGTTGGTTTATGTTTTAACCTGACCGCTGTTGACACTTTATTTACGTTTTGTCCACCTGCACCTCCTGAACGAAAAGCCTCAAATTCTATATCAGATTGGCTAATACTTACTTGAGCTGCTGTAACCTGTGGTAAAACCGCAACTGTTGCTGTTGAGGTATGGATTCTTCCGGAAGATTCAGTCTCGGGTACTCTTTGTACTCGATGCACACCAGATTCGGACTTTAGATTACTATATGAATCTTTTCCCGAGATTTTGAGTACTATTTCTTTTATTTGCCCAAGCTTTCCCTCTGATCGATCCAATACATCTATCATCCAACCGCTTCTTTGAGCAAATTTCGTATACATCCTGAGTAAATCCCCGGCAAAAAGTCCAGCTTCATCTCCACCTGCAGCTGATCTAATTTCCAAAATTGCAATGTTAGAGCTAATTCCAGATGAATTAGAAGTCGTAGAGGAGGAAGCTGATTCCTCAAGCTCTAGTTTTTGTCTTTCAAGCTGTGAAATCTCCTCTTGAGCGAGTTGATGCATCTGAGGATCATCTAAAAGTTGACGGTTTTGCTCAATCCGTCTGTCTAATTCATTTAGTTGTTGTTTAAGATAGTCATTCATTATATGGGATGTAACAAGTAACAAGAATTATAACTTGTTACTTTCAAACTTGTCACCTGTTTCTTATCTAACTGGAAGCTTGTTTTCTTGCCTGCATAAGCAGTTCTTTGAGGGTTGGGCGCTCTTTTTTTCGCT
>CAYLXC010000034.1:0-6330 GCA_964387865.1 uncultured Gammaproteobacteria bacterium
GTTGGAGAATGGGGTATGGATAAGGAATTCCATTTTAGGACAGTAAGCTATAAGGGAATTTGAACTTTTAACTTAATCTTACTGGCATCACTATAAACTCCAAGCCCTCCTCACCTATTGGTCTAATTAAACTTGCAGAAAGAGGTCCTGAAAATTCCATCATAATTTGTGAGGTTGGGATATTAGATAGCGCATCCAATAAAAACTTAGCATTAAAGGCAATCTGAATTTCATCTCCTTCTATTTGTCCCTCTATTTCATTCTCCTGGCTTCCTATTTCTTTGGTTTGTGATTTAATATTCAAAACGCCTTTTTTAGTAGTTAAAACTACAATATTTGCCTCGTTTTTGGCAAAAATTGCTGCCACTTTTATAGCTTTTAAAACCTGTTCTTTTTCTACTAAAGCCCTTCCTATAATTTGTGTCGGTATAATCTTCTCCCATGCAGGGAAATTGCCTTCAATTAGCCTTGAGGAAACAATTGTTTGGCCCAAAGTAAAGACAATTTGGTTTTGATTTTCCGATGTTGCCACTTTAATCTCATCCAACTCTATTTCTGAAATTATTCTTAAAACCTCCTCAAAAGTTCTTCTTGGAATCAAACACTTAAACCCTTCGACTCTGGTTCGACTCCGCTCACCATCGCTTTGGGCAAGATGTACTTGTCTGTGAGCAAGTCTAAATCCGTCTGTTGCCACAAAATCCAGCTTTGAATCTTTTACATCAGTTAAAATTCCTGTTAGAACAGGCCTGCCTTCATCAACTGCTGATGCAAATAGTATTTGAGATGATGTTAAAAACACATCTTTTGGAAATGCCATGGTATCTTTTGAAGATAGGGGAATTGCAGGAAATTCTGAAGCAGAAATTCCGTTAATTGTAGCTTTGAAACTGCCGGAATGAATAGTTAAAATTTCTCCCTCAGATTCCATAGTTATTTTGCTTTGGCCCAAAGATGATATTAATTCAACTAAAGTCTTTGCCGGAACAGTAATTTCTCCTTCAGCCTCATTATCAACAGAAATATATTTGATAACACCAATTTCCAAATTTGTGGCTGCTATTTTTAATTTCTTCCCTTCGCATGAGAGCAAAATATTATCTAAAACAGGGAGTGTTGAGCGTACTCCAACAGAACGGGCAACAGATTGAAGTGGTGGTAATAAATCCTGCTGAAGAATAGTAAAACGCATATTTAAAAGTTTTCCACAAACTTTACTAGATTATACACTATAATATTTAAAATAGTAGTCTTATTAGTATGGTTTGTGGATTTGTTGAAAAAGATAAATTTCAGGTTCAATTTTCGACTTAATTTCGTGTTTACTGCATGTGGTTTATTGGTGGATAAGTTGTGGAAAAATATGTTTATTGGTGGATAACTTTAAACCACTAGACTTTGTTTTACCTCAATAAGGATTCTCTGCACTTCCCTATCTTTTACAATCATCTCTTTTATCCTATCCCTTCCATGCATGACTGTTGTATGGTCACGCCCACCCAGAATTTGTCCGATTTTTTCCACGGTAATCCCGAGCTCCTCACTTAAAATATACATGGCAATATGTCTGGGTAAAACCAACTCTTTTTGCCTTTTTGGTCCTGCCAGCTCTTTAAGGTTCAATTTAAAATAGCTACAGATTGATGAGATAACTTGTTTGTAATCTAGGGTGAGAGTTTTTTTAGGAGTTTTATTTAAATATGAGGCAATGTTTTCTGGCGAGGTATCTAAATTTTGTGTTTTTAAGGATTGTAAAATTTGCATCAGCCTTCCTTCCAACTCCCTTATGGAGGATTCTTGTGATTGAGCAATAAGTTTTAAAGAATCCTCCGCAACTTCATTTCCCCACTCAAGGCATTTTGCTTTTAAAATTGCAACTCTGGTGTCAATATCAGGCGGCTGAATATCTACCATTAACCCTCCTGCAAAACGACTTCTTAGTCTATCCTCGAGTTTTGCTATCTCATTAGGGATTCTATCTGATGTGATAATCATTTGAGAATTTTTTGCTTGCAATTCATTAAAGGTGTGAAAGAACTCCTCTTGTGTTCCTTCTCGCCCGGAGAAAAACTGGATGTCATCAATAAGCAAAACTTGAGTTGAACGGTACTTATTTCGAAGATCTATCATTTTATGATTTTGAATTGCAGCAACATAATCATTCATAAACTTCTCAGAAGAGCAATAGATAATGTTTATGGATGGCTTTTTTATTAAGATAGCATTTCCAATGCCAAGCATAAGATGTGTTTTACCAACTCCTGTGCCTCCATAAACAAATAGCGGATTATATGAGGTGCCTGGGTTTTGTACAACAGCTTGGGCAGCCGCATAGGCTACATTATTTGAGGGGCCGACAACGAAATTTTCTAATGTATATTTTTGGTTTAAATATGATTGTTTTGTCTGTATTGGCTGGAAAAAATTTTGTTCATCTTCTCCGTCCTCTTGCTTTAGTTGATTAACTTCAAGCTCAATTTTGAGCTTATTGCCGGTAAGTTGTTCGAGTACGCTTTCAATTAACGGAAGATGCCTTTTGTTAAGGGTTTCTTTTATAAAAGCTGATGGCGTGGAAAGAATTACTTTTCTTTCATCTAAATGCTTAATTGTGGTTTTTGCAAAAAAAGTTCTAAAATTTGCAGCACTAATTTGCGGCTTTGTAATCTCTAAAAATTTATGCCAAAGTTTTAGATTATCCATGGTGTAAAACTTATCCACAATTTAATCCACAAAGATATTTCTTACAAGATAGCGGAACTGTTAAGAAGTAGATCAAGTTTTTTTAGGGGTTTTCTGTTAATATAAACACTATGCCAAAGAGGACTTATCAGCCAAAGAAGCTAAAACGAGTCAGGAAACATGGGTTCAGGACCAGAATGAAAACTTCTGGGGGGCAGAAAGTTTTAAAAAGAAGAAGGGCAAGAGGAAGAACAAAACTAAGCGTCTAGCGTTTAGTTAACTATACCCTAGACGCTATACCCTAACAATATGCTTTCCAAACCCAAACGCCTTAATTTAAAAAAAGATTTTAAATTTGTTGCATCCGGTAAGAGATTAAACACCAAATTATTGACTTTGTTTGTTAGGGTGGGAGATAACAAGTGGCCAAGAGTAGGTATTGCCTTATCCGCTAAGCATTTTAAGAAAGCTTCAGAAAGAAATCGCGCTAAAAGATTAGTATCATTTGCTTTCGAATCAATATATGTTGAGCTTCCTGTAAATATAAATATAGTAGCTCTTCCAAAATCAAGTATTCTTATTGTAAAATCAAAAGATGTAGTTTTGGACTTGAAGGAAGCCCTAAAAGCCCAGGGATTAATATAACAATTATAATGATTATAAGCAAAGCTTTCAATTCTAAATGAGAATTGTAAAAATTATAATATTTTTAATAACTTTTTATCAGAAATTTCTCTCGTTTGATAGAGGGATTTTGGCTATCTTTGCCCCAGGCGGAGCCTGCAAATATGAGGTTTGCTGTTCTGAATATACCAAGTTAGAAATTAGGGAGGTTGGGGTGGTTAGGGGAATAATAATGGGAATAAAAAGAATTTGGAGTTGTAGATGAATATCGGAGATTTTTTTAATTCATTATTTCTAATACCTATAATTAATCTCTTGGTGGGTTTATATAGGGGTATAGATCTGATAAATATTCCAGGGGCTTTGGGTTTTGCATTAATTATGTTAACTGTTTTAATAAGGGTTTTAGTTTGGCCTCTTATGAGTAGCCAGATTAGGTCAATGAAAAAGATGTCGGATTTAAAGCCGCATATGGATGAGCTTAAAAAAAGACATAGCGGGGATAAACAGGCTTTGGCGCAAGCGCAAATGTCTTTATATAAAGAACACGGAGTTAATCCTGCAGGAGGATGTTTGCCAGCCATAATCCAAATTCCAATATTTATCGGTTTGTATCAGGCAATAACTAATATTTTCCCCAACTCCCCTAGTGTCAGTTTGGACTGGATTAACTCAATTCTATATTTTCCATGGATGCATCTTCAAAATTTTCCTGACCCTATTTTTTTTGGACTTAATTTGGGTGTAAAACCCTCTGAGTTTGCAAAATATGGACCATTTCTGATTATAATACCTTTAGTCACAGCTCTTTTAACGTTTGTTCAATCAAAAATGACTATGCCTAAACCTATAAAACCTTACCCGTCTGATTCTCCCAAAGAGATCAAGGAAAAACAAGGCCAGGAAGATACTATGGCTGCTGTCCAATCCCAGATGGTCTTTCTTATGCCAATAATGATTGGTTATTTCGCGTTTTCTTTCCCTATAGGGCTTGCAATTTATTGGAATACGTATACAATAGTTGGAATATTCCAGCAATATCAACATACTGGCTGGGGAGGAATGGTTGATATTATTGGTAGGATAAGAAGGAGAAATTAAAAACGTGGAAGATCAATTATCTGAAGTATTAGACAACATCTTGGGATTATTGCTTCTTGAAGGAAGCTATGAGATTGAGGAGACTGATGATGGAATGTTGGTCTCAATTGAAACCAAGGATGCTGGAAGACTGATTGGAGCAAGAGGTGAATCTTTGGAGGGATTACAGTTACTTATTAATCAGATAATGTCCCGAAAAATTGGAGCAGGAGAAGGTGCCCCGAGCAAAGTAGAGGGGTTTAAAAGGGTTATTTTGGATGTTGAGGGTTGGAGGAAACAAAAAGAAGATGAGTTAACTAGCAGGGCAAAAGAATGGGGAGATAAAGTTTTGGAAGATGGAAAAGATTTGGAACTTGAACCACAATCTCCTTGGCAAAGAAGAATTGTGCACATGGTTATTGGTGAGATGAAAGGGTTGGAAACCGAAAGTGTCGGTGAGGGAAGAGATAGGCATATTGTGATAAAGCCAATAAAGAAGAAAACTCAGAAGAACTCAGATAAATCAGAAGAACCAGAAAGTCAGTGAATCTGATAAATCTGGTAGATCTGAAATACTGACCCTCAGAGTGTTCCGAGTTTTCTGAGATGCTGTTAACTAAAATAGAAAATTTACTCCTTTTTTTAACTGTCCTCTTTTTACCCACCCAATTAGGTCGGCATTTTTGGCCTGAGTTTAGTTTTGTATATTCCCTGCCTATAGATTACCTTTCCCCTACTTTATATTTTTGGGATATTTTGGTTTTCCTACTTTGTGTAGCCTTTGTTTTACAGGGTAAACACATAAACAGATTAGCTCTGAATTTGCTCTTTTTTTTCCTTTTAGCCCAAAGTTTATCCCTTCTTTTTAAACCAATAAATTTGGGTGCAGGGTTAGTAAGGCTCGAACAATATTTGGTATCCGGACTTTTTGGGATTTACGTAGCAAGTGTAAAGTGGAAAGCACTAAATACAATGGTATTTTGGCCATTAGCCTTATCAATTTTAGGTGAGTCGGTTTTGGCTATTTTACAATTTTTCAAAGGAGGAACCTTAGGATTTTGGATTTTGGGAGAGAGAACCTTTAGTATTTCAACACCTGCAATTGCCAAGTTTGATTTTCAAGGTATTCAATTTTTAAGACCATACGCAACTTTCCCGCATCCTAATGTTTTAGCAGGATTTTTAGTGATCGGCACATGCGTATCATGGATTATGTATCCCGCCAGGGGCGAGGCTCGCCAAAGGCGGCATGGGTCAAGGTGGAAGAGAACGCTTTTTGCCTTAACCATGTTACTTTCTTCCCTAGCCACTTTTCTAACTGTTTCTCGGGTGGCAATTTTAGCAGGAGTGGTTGTTTCTATGATCCTTTTAAAAGGAAAATGGAAAATGATTTTGCTTGGAGTGATTCTACTTTTGTCCCCCGTTCTTTTTACTAGATTTTCAGCTGTTTTCAATTTTGACAATTTAACAATTCTTAGAAGAGAAGAGTTATCAGAAGTTGCATTAAGGATGTTTGTTTCCTCTCCAATATTTGGTGCCGGATTAAATAATTTTATACCTGAAGCGTCTGATAAGCTCTTGGTTGGGCCAAGCCGTTTTTTACAACCTGTACATAATATATTTCTTTTAAGCTTGGCTGAAACAGGTGTGTTGGGAGTATTGGGGTTGTTGGGCTTAATTGGTTATCCCATATGGAAAATTTATAGACTATCCCCTAAACCCTATCCCCTAAACCCTATACTACTAATTTGGGGAACTGTTATTTTTCTGGGACTTTTTGATCACTATTTTTTAACATTGCCTCAAGGGTATAGGATGTTATTTTTACTGTGGGGGTTGTCAATTTCCATGTTAAAATTTAAGAGTGAAAATAATAATAAGAATTCTTAAGCAAACCTCGTGGCAAATTTTGGGGAAGGTTGTTACTTCCCTATCTACTTTTGTAAT
>CAYLXC010000035.1:0-6235 GCA_964387865.1 uncultured Gammaproteobacteria bacterium
GAGAAGAGCTGGGTTTGCCAATCTTTGTCATTAATATTAATATTTGGTTCAACTCCCCTGCCTTCAATTGGCTGATTATCATCCCTTAATGTTATGGAATGTACTAAAAATAAAGAATACTTTTCTTTCTCAGAAATTTGATTATCCAGCTGAAAGACTTTTTCAACAGTCCCCCATCCTTTTGTAGGCACCCCTAAAACTATCCCGATATTATACTTTTTTAAAGTGGACGCTAACATTTCCGCAGAAGATTGGGTTGCGTTATCAGTAAGTACCACAATCTGCTTGAACTTTTTAATTATGGGTAATTTATCTGTTTGAGTTTTAAACGGCAAATATTCCCCTTTATGATAAAAATCAAAAGCATATTGGTTTTTCCCAACAAAAAATCCCAGAAAGTATGCTGTTGCATCAATTGCCCCTCCAACATTTCCTCTTAAATCAAAAATAAGTGCATTCACATTTGTATCTAGAAATGGATTCAAAGCCTGCTGAAATTCTTCCAAAGATGTCGGAGTAAATTTGCTAAACTTTAAATATAAAATTTCAGAGCCAATAACCTCTGCAAAAATTGCAGGTTCTACCCCTTTTTCATCATATCTTTTCTTGGTTTCATCTTGAGTCAAAACATCCTTTGCGTAAGCAAGCTGTTTTAGTTTTTCCTTGGCTTCAACTGATGTATCTTTCTTAAGTTTTTCAGATTGTTCCTGAAAAGCTTTTTCAACTGCCTCCTCTGATGCATTTTTTCCTAAGCCCAAATCCTTATAAAGGTCTTTTTCAGGATTTATATTTTCAACAGTATTTTTAAGTTGTTCCTCCTGCTTTTGGGTAAATAGGCCGGATCTTCCTTGAGGATTTAAAGAAGCAAGTGAATTTTGTGCGACATTTGCAACAAATTGGTTTCTTTTTTCATCATCCATCCCTTTCATACTCTCTTCCAAAACTTTCATCAATCCATCTTTGCCGGTTATGTTTGCTGTAAGAGGTGCTCCGAGTGCTTTTTCAGCACCCATCCTGAAAAGATCAATAAGTTGTGCATCAGATAAATTATCCCAATAGTTTTCCTTAACCTTGTCATAAACTTCACCTAAAAATGCCTTTGGGGTATTTCTCTCTTGCTGGACCATGGTGGATGGCGGATTATTTTTTGTAAAGTAGGCATATCCAAAACCCACACCTATAGAAAAAATCAGAAGGAAAATGAAAATGCTTTTAATAAAGTGTTTATTAATTTTGTGCATGATTTTCATAGAATGTTAAAGTATAATCATAACATGGATGCATTTTCTATAATCCTAATAGTTTTCGGTTTGGCACTTTTTGAGATAGTCTCATCTGTTGATAATGCCATAATTAATGCCCAAATCCTATCCACTATGGGGGAGAAGGCCAAAAGATGGTTTCTTTTGTGGGGGCTTCTTTTAGCAGTATTTTTGATCCGTGGAATTTTGCCCTGGATGATTGTCTGGGCAACTTCCCCTTCCTTAGGACCTGTTGGTGCTTTAGTTGCATCTTTTTCTACTGATGTTGGAGTTCAGCATGCCATAGAATCCTCAGCGCCCCTTCTTTTAATTGCGGGTGGAACATTTTTAGTATTTTTATTTTTTTACTGGCTTTTTTTGGAGCCAAAATATTATGGACTTAGGGGGGAAAGATTTATCCACTCACAAGGGGTTTGGTTTTATGCAATTGTGTCCATACTTTTGTCTGTAATTGTCTGGTTAGCTTTAAGAGTTAATCCAATGATGGCTTTTGGTGCAGTACTTGGCTCAACAGCCTTTTTTATAACACATGGATTTAGGGAAAATGCGGAAAAAATGGAGAAAAGATTGGAGGTGCAGTCAGGTAGTATTACAGATACTTCCAAAGTATTTTACTTAATGGTTATTGATGCAACATTTTCATTAGATGGAGTTTTAGGAGCATTTGCTTTTACGCTGTCTGTTCCTTTAATTCTTTTGGGAAATGGTTTAGGGGCAATTGTTGTCAGACAATTTACAATCTCCAATATTGAAAGAATTAAAAAATATGTTTTTTTGAAAAACGGAGCCATGTATTCAATTTTAGGATTGGGAATGATCATGATAATGGAAAGTTTTGGCTTTGAAATCCCCTCTTTTGTCTCCCCAATCTTTACTGCAGTAGTAATCGGCTACTTTTTCCTAAAATCCAGAAGGGCATTGACATAGTTTCTACCAGATAAAGTAGCTTGATGTTGGATTCCCTAGCATTTTATTTATAAATGGGCTTTGGGGGAAGATTTGTTGGGCTTTTTGGATAAATTGGGTACCGGAATCAGTGTGTCCTGTTGAAAGCAAAAATAATCCGATCCTTAAATAAGGCAGATAGTCTGTGAACTTATAGTTTGCTGGCGAAAGCGTGGAAAGATCTACATGATTCAGGCGCAACTCAGAAGCTAAACCCCCTTTAATTGAAACTATTATGAAATCATCAACGTAAACCAATTTCCACGATTCATCTTTAACAATATTTTGTATAAATGTTCTTCCCCAGGGTGTTTGATCTGTGTGGGAAAAAATAACTGTTTTAAATTCCCTAAATTCATCCAGTTTTTTAAAATTATTGTAATCTGCTTGGGATGGAATATATTCCCCCTGGAAAAATTCTTTTGGATATGCCTCCGGTCTTCCGTCAACATAAACCTGGTATTTTGGATACCCTCTATAAAGTATGTAGCTTCCTATGTCAAAATTATTAAAGATTGGGTTTGGAAGATCATGGCTTATCACGAAATCCAATGCACTTTTATAGCTTTCCACATTTTTTAATATGGGTTTATGCGGATCAGATCTATATTTATAATAATCCCCATTAAAGTAAAAAAATGTTTCTAGCAAAAGTAATGAGATGGTAATGAATGTTAAAATTCTACCCAGATTTTTCCATGGCATAACTCCAAAGTTTTGTATCACTGCCGGTAAAGATAAAAACACCAGATAAGGAAAGCTTCTGACATGCATTAAGGCAAGGCCTACTCCACTCAAGGCAAGCAGAATATTTTTTAGCTGGAATTGTCTTCTTATTAAAGCTACTACTATCGATAAGCCTATGATTGCTACTGATAACTTAACAAACAAAAAGTTTGGATCAGAAAACTTTATATTTTCCAAAAAAAACAAAGTTTGATTTTCAACAATGGTATACCCATAGTTCTTGCTGACATTAAGTGGATAAAGTAATCCTTGCAATCCATTCGGGTTTATAAAACTCACAATAACCGATAGCATAAAAATTATATTCAGGAATTTCGTATGTGCACCCCTGGGGTGGGATCGTAGTTTTTGGTAGAATAAATGGAGAATAAAAATAGCCTGTAACATAAGTCCTATGAAAAAATAAATATGGGTGTTAACCCAGATAAGCTGGATTATGGGTAATGCGAAGACTAACCTTATGTTTAAAACATTTGTACCACGATCGGAAGAAACTTGTTTACTTGTAAATTTCTCCAAAATATATAATGTAATAGCAGTAAATAAAAAGCTGAAAATTTCCGGCCTAAGTTCCAGCCTTTCCCTTAAAACATGCAAAAAAATAAAGCCAATTGGTAAAAGTAATACTCTATTTTCTTTAGGGATGGTTTTAATAGTCAGCCAGACTGATAAGAGAATGAGTATGATTTTAAGAATAAGCATCCACTGAAGTCCTATGGTTTGGTTAAATTCAAAAACCATAACTTCAAAAAGCCAATGGGTGTTAACAAAAGGAAAATTTGGATTTGTGTAAGAAAAAAGATTTGTTTTTGGAATACCCCATGTGTTTACAATGATCTCTCCAAGCTTAAGGTGTCTTCCCAAATCCTGGTCAAATGATGTATCGCTTCTAAAAAGAAATGAAAATACAAAGAATAAAAGAAGTATTTTTACCCACATGCAGAAATTGTATCATGTATATGCAGTAGGTCTGGAAAATGTTTTTGCTGCAATCCATCCAAATGCAAAGCCTCCGGCATGAGCAAAAAAGGCTATCCCTCCCATATCTGATGCCGCAACAGTTATGGAGGCAGCCCCTGAGAAAAGCTGGGTTATAAACCAATAAAATAGCATCACAGATGCAGGCACATCCATTACTGTAAGAAAGCCGAAAACCGGTACCAAAGTTTTTATTGTATGGTGTCCAAACCATGCAAAATATGCCCCCAAAACTCCGGCTATTGCCCCGGATGCCCCAATCATTGGAATTGTTGATTCCGGGTTCAAAACAAATTGAGCCAACCCTCCTGCAACCCCCGATGCTAGATAAATTATTGGAAAAAGCAAAAATCCAAATCTCCCCTCCGCATTGTCCCCAAAAATCCAAAGAAACAGCATATTTGAAATAATATGTATAAATCCCCCGTGTAAAAATTGGCTTGTAACAAATGGAAATAAACTCTCAAAATTAGAAAAATCTACAAGGTTTGGAATTAGGGCAAATTGGGCAATGAATGCATCTGGATTTGCTGCAGTTAACTCAAGATAAAAAACATAAATATTTATAGAAATAATTGATAAGACCCAAAAAGGAAAAATCCCTGAAGGATGGGAGTCTTTTAAAGGGATCATAACTATATTTTAGCAGATTAGTACGCTACGCGATTCATTGCGTGATTATTGCGCAAGATATTGCGCGTGAATTGCGCAAGAATATGATATAATGCTTATATGTTTAAGCCACGCTATACTATCACCCCCAAAATACTTACCAACATAAGTGATATAACAGAGATTAAGGCGATCGTTGAAAGGTCCAGAGTACTTCCACTTAATGAGGCACAGCTTCGCCGTCAGGCAATTCTCCGCATGGCTCACACATCTACCTCTATTGAGGGTAACAAACTGGCACAATTTGAAGTTGGTAAGGTTTTAGAGGGAAAAACAGTTAGAGCTCCCCAAAAAGATATATTAGAAGTTGAGAATTATTACAAAGCATTACAACTTTTGGAGAAATTATCCAAGCTTAAGCACGATCTTACAGTAGAAGAAGTACTTCTTCTACACAAAACAGTTATAAATGGTTTAGTTGATAAAGAGAAAACCGGAAAATTTAGACCCGGGGATGTCTATGTACTTGATGATTTGGGGGGCGGTAAGGAGTTGCTTCGTTTTAAGGGGCCCGATGCAAAAGTAGTTCCCGGATTAGTTTCAAAACTACTGGAATGGCTTAAGAAATCTAGAAAAGATTTGCACCCAATTATTGTTGCGGGAATACTTCATTTGGAATTTGTTTCCATTCATCCCTTTACTGATGGTAACGGAAGAGTCGCGAGACTTCTAACGCAACTTTTTCTTTACAGGAGAGGTTGGGATTTTAGAAAAATTATAGTCCTGGAAGATTATTACAATAGAGACAGACTGTCTTACTATAATGCTGAACATATGGAAGAAGGAAGCCAATACATTCAAGGTAGAGAATTTACGCATTGGCTGGAATACTTTACTTCGGGATTTTTGGTCGAAGCGAGAAAAGCTTTAGAGAAAATTCAGTCCATTGGATTTGGAAAGGTAAGCAAAGTTTCAGAACAGATCTTTTTAGATAAAGATGAAATACAAATTATGGACTTTCTTACAACTACAGGTAGGATTACGTCTGATGATGTTTCGGATATCTTGCCGATTGCTAAAAGAACTGCACAACTCAAACTAAAAAATCTTGTTGAAAAAGGGCTCTTGGAGCGTCAGGGTGAGACAACAGGAACATACTATACTATAAAGAAGTGATTTGCCCGCAGCTATCCGCTGTTTGCAAAGTGCTGATGGGTTGCGCAAGTTTTTGCGCGCGTTTTGCGCAAGATTCACCTCTTGCTATTTAAGCTTTTTTATGAGATACTATGTTTAGAGTGTTGAGGATAAGTGTGTTTTTTTCCATTTAGATTCACCTCGTAAATTAAAAAAAAGGAGGTGAATTTTTTTGAATAACAAAAAATTATTCGTAGGTTCTTTACCTTGGGCTGTTGATGACGCCCGTTTGGCTGAGATTTTTTCTCAAGCAGGAACGGTTGTTTCAGCACAAGTTGTAAAGGATCGCGATACAGGCAGATCAAGAGGCTTTGGATTTGTTGAAATGTCAACAGAAGAAGAAGCTCAAAATGCTGTAAATAATCTTAACGGATCAGATGTTGAAGGTCGCAAGATCGTTGTAAACATCGCAAGACCAAGAGAAGAAAGATAAATTAATTTTCCAGCGTATAGCGAAGGAATATTTCATCTTCAATAGGCTTTATTGATAGGAGCTT
>CAYLXC010000036.1:0-6122 GCA_964387865.1 uncultured Gammaproteobacteria bacterium
GCATCTGCTATTCAAGTTGGCGCAGCAGCATATCTTAAGAGACAATACATGGTTGTGGCTTTGGTTGCCGCGGTTTTAGGTGGATTACTCTTTTACACCTTGGGAGCAAATAGTGCAATCGGATTTTTGGTTGGTGCATTTTGTTCTGCTTTAGCAGGTTTTATTGGAATGTCAGTAGCTGTACGGGCAAATGTAAGAGTTGCGGAGGAGGCAAAAAAAGGACTTAAAGGAGCTTTTGAATTATCTTATAAAGGCGGGGCAGTGACAGGATTTTTAGTTGTAGGTTTGGCTTTGGGTGCATTATATAGTTTCTATCAATGGAGCGGTGGAGATATAAAAGGATTGGTGGGTTTGGGGTTTGGTGGATCATTAATTAGCGTTTTTGCCCGTTTGGGTGGAGGAATTTTTACAAAAGGTGCTGATGTGGGAGCAGATTTGGTGGGGAAGTTGGAAGCCGGGATTCCAGAGGATGATCCAAGGAATCCTGCTGTCATTGCCGATAACGTTGGAGATAATGTTGGTGATGATGCTGGTATGGCAGCAGATATATTCGAAACATATGTTATTACAGGGGTTGCTGCAATCATTTTGGGACAGTTACTATTTCCCGGATTCAATGAAGCCCTTATTTTTCCATTGGTAATGTTTGCAGCAGGCATTTTTGCATCAATTTTGGGAAGTTTTTTTGTAAGACTAACTGGCAAAAAAATCATGGGAGCATTATATAAGGGGCTTTTTGCAACAAGTTTAATTTGTGCAATTTTCTTTTATCCTGTGACAGAAGCTCTGATGGGTGCAAACGGCATTGTTCCTTCGATAAACCTTTATCTGGCATCACTTATTGGAGTTTTAGTTACTGCCGGTATGGTTTTTATAACTGAGTATTATACTGGTACTAAATATTCTCCTGTTGTAAATTTAGCAATTGCATCCAAAACAGGCCATGCAACAAATATTATTTCAGGATTGGCTTTATCACTTCGCTCAACATTTTGGCCGGTAATTTTAATCTCATCTGCAGTTCTAATAAGCTTTGCATTGGCAGGGCTTTATGGAATAGCTTTGGCTGCAGTAACCATGTTATCTTTGGCAGGTATTATTGTTGCAATAGATGCTTTTGGCCCAATTACTGACAATGCTGGGGGAATTGCGGAAATGTCCGGACTTCCACAAAAAGTAAGGAATGTAACAGATCCTTTGGATGCTGTTGGAAATACAACAAAAGCTGTGACAAAAGGTTATGCAATTGCATCAGCTGGTTTGGCAGCTCTGGTACTTTTTGCAGCCTATGCTCAAGAATTTGAAGCAATTGGTGATACCTTAACTTTTTCTTTGCAAGACCCTAATGTTTTGGTTGGGCTTTTTATTGGTGGTTCACTTCCTTTTCTTTTTGCATCATATGCAATGGAGGCAGTAGGAAGGGCTGGCGGGGCAGTAGTTGAGGAAGTAAGAAGGCAGTTTAGAACTATCAAAGGAATTATGAGTGGGGAAGCTAAGCCGGATTATGCAAGGTGTGTTTCTATTGTTACAGCAGCTGCCCAAAAAGAAATGCTAATTCCTGCTTTAATTCCAGTTTTGGCTCCAATTATAGTTGGGTTTGTTTTAGGGCCTGTTGCTTTAGGGGGGATGCTTGTTGGGTCAATTGTTACAGGAATATTTGTTGCAGTTTCTATGACAACAGGAGGTGCTGCCTGGGATAATGCTAAAAAGTATATTGAGGAGGGAAAGTTTGGAGGAAAAGGATCAGATGCTCATAAAGCAGCGGTAACAGGTGATACAGTAGGGGACCCATATAAGGACACCGCGGGTCCTGCTATAAACCCCATGATAAAAGTTGTAAATATTGTTGCACTTTTGCTTGTTCCTTTTCTAAGATAACTGCATGAAAGTAACAAAATTTATCCATTCTTGCCTACTTATAGAAGAAGATGGAAAAAGTTTACTAATTGATCCCGGAAACTACACCAATGAATCTAAAGTGTTAAATGTTTTTGATTTGAAGTCCTTAGATTATTTATTGATTACTCACGAGCATGCTGACCACATGGATATTTCTTTAATAAAAGAAGTAATTGAGAAATTTCCCCAAGTAAAAATCGTTAGCAATAACTCTGTTGTCAAACTATTAGCAAAAGAGAGTGTTAATGTATCAACACAACCTGATCAAATGATCAAAATTGAGGAAGTGAATTACCAAACCCGGTTTGTGCATTCGAATTAATGCTTATCAAGAGCTGCGTGTTTAAGTAGTTCAAGGGTTTTACCGTATTCTGCCTGGTTTATGATAAATCTTTCATAATCCATGGGGGTTTTGAAAAAGTTAAGTATTTCTTCTTTCATCACTGCTGGATTATCATTTAAACCAATGTAGGTTGGATATGAAGACCAGGGATAATTATTTAGTTTCTTAACCAATAAAGAAACTAATGGATTTAGATGAATATACCTTGATAGATGTAGTAGTTGTTCTTCAGTTTCTACAAGAACTGCTTTAAACATTCCTTGGAAAACAGGTCCCTGGCGGCTGTATTTTATGTTTCGGTATTTGGTATAACTGTGAATAAACTTACGCATAAATTCGGAAATTCCACCATCTTTTAATTGCCTTATAAGTAAATGAAAGTGGTTAGGCATAATACAGTAGCAGACTACATCGACAATCTTTTTGGTTTCATCAACAGGGAAAATTTTTGTCCTCCTATAAATTGAGAACTTAGGTTTTGGATTCTGAATTGTGTAATAAAATAAAGCTTTTATAAAATGAGAATAGTCTCTTTTGTCACTAAATATGACTTGTTTGTCTAATCCTCTATTGTATAAATGATAAAATTCTCCATTTGCAAAGGGAATTGTTCTGTAAGGCATTTTGCTTACTTTAACTTACCAATCCCGGTTTGTCAACTCAATTCCAAACCGGGATTGTGCATTCGAACAGTGATAAAATAGTGCTTTATAACCCATAAAAATTATCCTTGCGGAAGCGGGTTGGAGGAGGAGGGCTGAGTTCCAAAAAGGGCATTTTTTACCTCTTGCACAACTTGGTTTGGAGTGTATGATGCTTTAATAAGATATGCCTGAGCCCCCAGATCAAACCCCTCTTTAATTACTGTTTCCTGTCCCAAATTTGTTAAAAGAATTGTAATCATGGGAGAATTAGGATTTTTTGTTTTAAATTCTCTTAAAAGTTGTAATCCATTCATTCCAGGTAGCATAATATCCAAAAGAAGTAAATCAAATGGCTCGCTATTTAATAAATTTAATCCTGATTGGCCATCTATTGCACTTTTAATTTGAAACCCTTCTTTTGTTAGTTGCCTAACATAAAGTTCTCTAATAAAATCTTCATCCTCAACCAGCAATATTTTTTTACTTTTTGGATCCATTTTTTTATTTTACCTTAAAATCTCAATAGTTTAAAGCTCCTCTTTGAATTTCTTCCCCGACAAATTTATCACTTTCCAAAACACCTCTAGTTTGAGTTACAATTGGTAGAGTAAAGGAAAATTTACTCCCCTTTCCCATCTCTGAGACAGCCCAAATTTTACCATTAAGTTTTTCAATTATAGATTTGGAAATAAATAAGCCCAAACCCGAGCCTTTAGCTGATTGCTGGCCCTTATTGGTAACTCTGAAAAATTTATCAAATAAATGCGGCAGGGCTTCCCTGGGAATTCCAACTCCTGTATCAGAAACCTCTGTTATTAATTCTGTTGGTGAGAGTGAAATGGTAATATCCACTTTACCTCCAGGATCAGTGTAGTTTATTGCATTAACAACCAGATTTGTAATAACTTCACCAATCCTTAAAGGGTCGGCAAAAATCTTTGGTAAAGACTTGCTCCCTACGTTTAAAGTTAGAATGATATTTTTTTGATTTGCCTGATTTCTTAAATCCTCTACAGCTTTTGATAAAATAGGCAAATAATCCGTGGGAATTGAATTTACAGACATCTGTCCTCTTTCAATCTTATTTACATTTAATATATTTTGAACTAAAACTAAAAGCTGCTGCGCAGAAATTAAAGATCTGTCTATTAAATCTGATTCTTCTTTTGCCAACTTACCTCTATTTTCTAAACTAAATACAGATAAGTAACCTATTATTGAAGTTAAAGGCGTTTTTAATTCATGAGAGGCCATAGATATAAAGTCAAGCTTCATTCGCTCAAGCTCTTCTTCTTTTGATAAATCATGAAAAATCAAAATACATCCAAGATTTGTTTGGACTGCTCCATCAACTTTTGCAGAAGTAATATAAACTTTGGTTTGTTTCCCTCCCTTACCAACAAGCCTTGCTGCTTTGTTAAAATTTATCTGACAATAAGTTTTGGAAAGTATTTCATCAGTATCTATAAATATATGAATTAGATTATCAATAGATTGATTTTGTAATTCGGCTTGAGTAAAGCCTGTTATCTGCTCTGCAGATTTATTAACAAGAATAATATTTTTATTGAAATCTAAGGCAATAATTCCATCAACTATAGATGATAGGACCTCGCCAAGTTTGCTTTTTTCAGCAATTGCTACATCTTTTTCTTTTGCAGTTGTTTCAAAGATTTTGGAAATCTTATCTGCCATTAAATTAAATGAATTCCCGACATCCTCAAATTCATCACCGGATCTTATATCAACTCTTTTGTTAAAATTTCCCTGGCCTAATGCAAAAGTGCCCTCTAAAAGAGTGCTTAATGGTCTTAAAAATAGTAAAAGTAAAAAAGAGGAAATTGTGGCTGAAATAAGAGCGACAATTATTGTGAAAAATGGATTTTGGGTAAGAAATAGGGAAATAATCGCAGGAGTAAGGGTTGTAACTACTACAGTTAGGACAACTTTGATCCTGAGGGTTTTTTTAGGTGCTGATTCCATGTAATTTTAGCGTAACAGACCAAAGGAGTGGAATCAACCCGTAGAAGTTGGTATAATTTCCCCACGCCGCCATCGTCTAGTGGCCTAGGACATCGGATTCTCATTCCGAAAATCGCGGGTTCAACTCCCGCTGGCGGTACTGTCACTTTATAATTCCTCTTATAAATTCCAGATATTTTGGGTAGTAGGTATAAAAAAGATAACCGTTGGCTATAAGTAGGAGTGGGAAAAATAGGCTTTTTTCTATAAATCCTCCTGTTTTAATCCTTAAAAATGAAAAAGGTGGAATTCCAAAGTTTATGGGAATGGGGAAAAGATAAGGTACTCCATCTTTTGTAAGTGCATCTGTTACAAGATGGGATACATAACCTATCATAAATGCCCACCATACAATAGTCATATCAACTATTAAAAATGAGCTTAACAAACTTAATATCCAATCGGATAAAAATGCAAACATTAATACTCCTAGAATTGAGTGGGAAATAAACCTGTGTCCACCTAAAAGAGGTGAGATAAGCCTTGCCAAAACATTCCCTCCTCTTATATTATCCCAAAAATTTGCGGTGGATTGATCAATATCAGGTGCAAGTCCACCGATCATATTTGCACCAAATGCTATAAAAACTGTGGGCAGAGAAACTTCAGGAATAGGTTGAGTTGCAATAACCAAATTTAGAGCTGTAAAAGCTGCAAGATCATGAGTCCTTCCTGTCATAAATCTAGTTTAGCATAACGCTTAATTGACTTTGTACTTTATTTAGCATAGAATGTGCGCAATTTGCCCAATCTAAAATGGCCAAAATATATAGAAGCTCAATAAGGGCTAAGAAAAACGTTTATCTTACAGCCAAAGGTTTAGCTGATGCCAAGCTTGAGCTTGAGCATTTAAAAAAAACAAAAAGAGCTGAGATTGCAGAAAGGATTCATCAGGCTCGGGAATATGGCGATTTAACAGAAAATTCGGAATATGACAGCGCTATGGAGGATCAGGCACTGATTGAAAACAGGATTGCGGAGCTTGAGGCTATTTTAAAAAGCGCAAAGGTTATTTCGGAAAATCATAAAAGCGATTTTGTGGTTATAGGTTCAACAGTAAAGATTGAGATGGATGACGGGATAGATGAATTCAAAATTGTAGGAAGAGTGGAAGCTGATCCTTCCAAAAAAAGAATTTCTAATGAATCACCATTAGGTTCTGCACTACTAGGTGCAAAAAAGGGGGAGGAAGTGGAAGTTGCAACACCAATTGT
>CAYLXC010000037.1:0-4688 GCA_964387865.1 uncultured Gammaproteobacteria bacterium
GGTAATGGTGACGGAGTTTTTGTTGACTTAGGGCTTGCTGATGGGGTAGCGATTTTTGCAGAAGGAGTGGCATTTTTAGTTTTTAAGATTCCGCCTTGAGGGATAACATATACAAATTTCCCGTTAAATATTTCATTTTTCCCGAAACTTCCTGTTAAAAGTACAAAATCGCTCACCTTTACGGCAGAAAGATTAGAGAGAGTTGCAGCAATATTTTTTAAATCTTTACCTTTTATAGTTATAAGTTTATCTGAAATTGCTACTATCTGACCCCAAAGAGAAGTCTTGGGTTCTGCATTTATGTTTGGTATTAGAATTAATTTTTTGGCAGTTAAAACTGCTGTTTCATCTACATCACCTAACGCTGCTAGGAAGTCCTCCTCAGCAAGTAGTTTTTGAGAGAATTTTTTTCCTTTAACTTTACTTTCAAATAAGGTATCTTGATTAATATTTACAATCTTAGGTCCTTTATCAGTTGCCAAAGTTAAAGTTTGGGAAGATTTAGTTTTTACTTTTCCTATGTAGGCTTTGTTTTGCAGTTTTCTATTTACTTCCTGCTTTAATTTGGCAGCTTTGGAAGCAATCTCTTTTTTCAGTTCTTCAAGTTTCGCCTTAATATCAGCAGAAGGAGTGGATTCAGCAGCATGAGCAGGGTATAGGGTATAGGGTATAGGGTATAGAAAAGTAAATACAATTAGACTGAACCCTAACCCCCAAACCCTAAACCCTTTCATATTTTTTCCTCCGAAAAATAAACTATTCTTTCAGCTGATCTTGAATCACCTTTTTGATCATAAACTGAAACCGTAATCTTATTTACACCCTTATCCAAATCCAAAACAGTTGAGAAAGAACCATCACTTTTGGATTTAATTACCAAATCTTTCGAAGTAGTAATGATTAAAACGTCTTTATTAGGTGCAGTTTGACCGGAAACTAATATGGAGTTTTCAAAAACTAAGCTGTCATCATCTGGCTGATCCAAATCAAGCCTTAGGGTTTTTGGGGCTTTTGTAACAGGGCCTTTTGAAAAAGGTTCGCTGCTTTCCTGATATTGGATATTAAACGTGTAATGCAGGAACAAAATAGTGCCAAGTCCAAAAATAGAAATTAGAATAAGGAAAAGTATGGAATATATAGTGGGGATACGTTTAGTTAAAATCATCTTGCTGAAATATTTTAACATATAAACTAATTTTGAGGATTTGAGGGATTTGAGGGATTGTCTCAAAAAGATATTTTTGTTAGTATGTCGATTGTGGATATTTATTGGGGCGGACAAGCGCTTTTTAGAATAAAAGGCAAAAATGCAACTGTAATTATTGATCCATTTTCCTCAGAGTTTACAGGATTAAAGATTCCAAAAGATTTAACAGCGGATGTAGTTTTATCTACTCATGAGCATGGAGATCATAATAATGTAGACACAGTCACAACATCAACTGGCAGCAAACCAATGATTTTTACAAGTAGTGGAGAATATGAAGTTTCCGGTGTTGTTATAACGGCAATTGACACTTTTCATGATGATAAGGAAGGTTCGGAAAGAGGGAAAAATACAATTTTCCATCTTAATTTTGATAATTTAAATATTTTGCATCTTGGGGATTTAGGACAGTCAAAATTAACTGAGGAGCAGCTAACCCAAATTGGAGATACTGATATTTTGCTTATTCCTGTAGGGGGGGTTTATACAATTGATGGAAAGGGGGCAGCCTCAATTGTCTCACAACTTGAGCCAAAAATTATAATCCCTATGCATTATAAAATTGAAGGATTAAAGTTTGAATTGGATGGGGTGGAGGGTTTTTTGAAAGAAATGGGAGCAGAAGGGGTAGTACCAGTTCCAAAACTTTCGATAACCAAAGAGAAGTTGCCGGAAGAACCACAGGTGGTGGTATTAAGCAAGACATAAATTGTCAAATTCAAATATGGCCAACGTAACCAAACTTCCTCCGCAAAACATAGATGCTGAACAATCCCTTCTGGGAGCACTACTTATTGACAAAGACTCAATAGTTAGAGTTTCCGAGCTTATTAGTCCTTCCAATTTTTACCGCACCGAACAACATGGGCCAATCTATGATGCTGTCCAAACTTTATTTGAAAAAAGAGAACCAATTGATTTAGTAACAGTAACTGAAGAGCTAAAAAGAAAAGGTTTTTATGACAAAATTGGAGGTTCAGCTTACCTTACAACACTTGTAAATATTGTTCCAACCTCAGCACACATTGAACATTATGCAAAAATTATAAAAGATCATGCAGTAAGAAGAAGCTTAATTGCACAAGCAACTCATCTTATTGAGAAAGCATATGATGAGTCTCAAGAAGTTAGCGAACTTTTGGAGGAAGCTGAAGCAGGAATATTTGCAATTTCCCAAGAACATGTAAGCCGTGATTTTTTGCCGATCAAAGATGCATTAACAGAGTCTTTTGATAGATTAGATGAACTTCAAAAATCCTCAGGAAAATTAAGAGGAGTTCCAACTGGCTTTAGGGATTTGGATGCCAAGCTTGCCGGAATGCAGGATTCAAATTTGTTGATCTTAGCATCACGCCCAGGTCAGGGGAAAACTTCCATGGCTTTAAATATTGCCCAATATGTAGCAGTTACAGCTGGTTTACCTGTAGGAATATTTTCATTGGAAATGAGTCAGGAAGAACTGGTGGATAGGCTATTAGTTGGACAGGCAGATATTGATGCATGGAAATTAAAAACAGGTAGATTGGATGAAAAAGATTTTGATAGATTATCTTTGGCAATGGGTGAGCTTGCTGAGGCGCCACTTTTTATTGACGATACTCCGGGAATTACAATTTCCGAGATGAGGACTAAAGCTAGGAGACTTCAGATTGAACATGGATTAAAGCTTCTAATTGTGGATTATTTGCAACTTGTAAAAGGAAGAAATTTGGAAAATAGGGTACAGGAAGTTTCGGAAATTTCCCAAAATCTTAAAAATTTGGCACGTGAGCTTAAAATTCCTGTTTTGGCAATTAGTCAGCTCTCCCGTGCTGTAGAACAAAGAGGGACAAAGAGGCCACAGCTTGCGGATTTAAGGGAATCAGGGGCAATTGAGCAGGATGCGGATGTTGTTATGTTTCTTTGGAGGGAGGATCCGGAACATCCGGAACAGGTTACTTTGGATATCCAAAAGCACAGAAATGGTCCGACAGGAGATATACAGCTTGTATTTAGAGCAGATAGAACCAAATTCTATGGATTGGAAAGAAGAGGAAGACCTCCAAAAGAAGAAGAATCCAAAGAAACCGCCGCAGCAGCTTAAAATTTAATTTTTCCTAGAATGTATTTAAATATAGCTGTGTTATGCTTAATCAATTGAAGATGAAATTCTCAGTTGCTTTTCTTTTTGTGCTTTTTTTAATTACATTATCAACAAGTAAGGTAAATGCTTATTCTTGTGCCCCATTTGCATTTGCTTCATCCAATTTTGTCATGGCAGAAGTAAAAAGCCAGAAACTTACTTGTAGTGAAGATTTTGGAAGCGAAGAAATTAATTTTCAAGTAATTCAAAGTTTTAATGGTAATTTTCAAGATTCTTTTAAAATCGTTCAATCCACTCCATATAAATGCCCAGGATTAGAAGAAAGATTTTCTGGTCATAATATCCAACCAATTTATAAAGAAGGGGAGAAATATTTAATGGCAGTTAGAAAAGAACGTGTAATGGCAATTGATGAAAATAAAAATATTAAAGATCTCGGAAGATTTGATATTGATGATTGCAATCCAATACTAATTAATATAAACGGATATTATGATATTAAATTTTGGTTGGGAATAGGATTCTATTATTTTAGGTATGTTTTGGTATTCCCTGGGGTAATAGCCATTTCTATAGGATCCTTTCTGACCAAATTGGGTGTGTCAGGTATTTATGCATTTTTGATGTCTATATTAATATTTTTTTTAGAACTAGCAATAATTCTTTTTATTTTTTATAAACTTATTAAATTAATATTAAAGAAAATTAAGAAGTAAAAGAAGAGTCTAAGCTGTGCCGGGAGAGGGAGTCGCTCATAATTTCTCTGGTTTTACTAACTCCAGGAATTGTTCAACTTTTTTAGCAAGCCGCACGCGATAAATAATGCCTCCTTTTCCATTCTTGACTTTATATATATGTGGCTTGAAGTTTAATGATTCTATAATATTAAAGACATCGCTTGCTAGTCTATAAGTAGCGTTTGTGAACATCACCATTTTATATCCTCGATCATTATAAATAGAGCCATCAGTTTCTATAAGTCCTCTTAAGCAATTAATCTTATAAATTTCATTCTTTTTAATCCAATCTGGAATTGAAACATCTTGAATAAACTTGGATCCATCTGCTGCGTGCCAACCGAGAAGTTTCTCCCAGTGATTAGAATAACAACTAATACTTAAATAATTCCCTCGTCCTTTTGTTAAAGAAACTTTATTTTCTGGAAATATGGTGCTAATAGTTGACTGTATTTTTTGAATTAATTTTGGGTATTTTAGATCACAATAAACTCTTAGACGAGTTGCTCTACCATTGGGATTTGAAAGATTTCCATCTCCGATTGCTACTCCAACTATGTAGGAAACTAATGATTTATCAGAATCTCTCAGTAGTTTTTTCTTCATTTGTGTCCAGGGTGGGATTCGAACCCACATGGCCTTGCGACCAATAGTTTTTGAG
>CAYLXC010000038.1:0-3339 GCA_964387865.1 uncultured Gammaproteobacteria bacterium
AAATATTTTATATCCCTGCTTAATACCTGATCAATCTTTAATTCACCACTTTTTATCTGATTAAGCGTTTCTGCCATAACCCAAATCTTATAAAGACTTCCGGAATCAAAGATTTTATGTTCATTTTGGAAATATGTTTCATTAGTTTTTAGATTTTTTATTGCAATACCATAGATTCCTGTTGATCCCTCCAAAACTGTTTGAATTATTTTTCCTAATTCACCTTCTGATTGCACTTCATGTTTACCTGAGGCAGGTAATGGGGAAATTAGTTCAGATGATTTTGTTATTGCTGTAAATTTGCTGTAAAGAAAAAATAATAGTAATCCTACAAATAAATAGAAAAGCAATTTTCTCTTGCGTTTTTTTCTACTATATAAATTTATCATTAATCACTTTTTTTGAAATCTAAAGCACATGAGTTAATGCAATATCTTTTTCCAGTATAAACTAATAAGTTTTAAGTATACTAGTCGATTTCTTAAGATGCAAACTAAGATGGTATAATCATCTTTCCATGTGGAAAATTGCCTCTTTTACAATTATCTTAATCATTATTGCTACCGGTGTGACTTTTTACAAGAGTTCAACAAGAAGTACTGTGCCAGTCACCTCCCCCGAAGCAGAAAAACCCCTTCCACAAGTTGATATCCCAAAAACTCAAGTCATTGCAACAAATTTAGAAGTTCCCTGGGCTTTGGCATTTTTACCAGATGGGTCCATTTTGGTAACAGAGAGGAGGGGAACTGTCAGGATGATTGATAAGAATGGTCAATTACTTAATGATCCGATAGGACAAATAGATGTTAAACAGAGCGGAGAAAGTGGTTTGCATGGAATTGCCATACATCCTAAATACCCTGAAAATCCTTACGTTTATGTTTATTACACATATTCCGCAAGTGGTGATAATTCTTTTAATAGAGTCTCAAAATTCACTTTATCAGATAATAATCTGATTAATGAACAAATTATAGTGGATAAAATACCCGGGGCAACCATCCATGATGGGGGCAGAATTAAGTTTGGGGAAGACGGAAATCTTTATATAACAACCGGAGATGCCGCAAACCCTTCCTTTTCTCAAGATAAAAATTCTCTGGCTGGAAAAATTCTAAGAGTTACAGACCCTTCGACAAGCTCAGGGCAAGTGGAGGTTTATTCATATGGACACAGAAATCCCCAAGGGATAGCATGGGATAATCAAGGGAGACTTTGGGAAGTGGAACATGGGCAAACTGCAACTGATGAGTTAAATCTTATTGAGGCAGGCAAAAATTATGGATGGCCTACAATCCGCGGTGATCAGAAAAGAGAAGACTTGGTATCTCCTATTTTGCATAGCGGTTCTGAAACATGGGCTCCAGGAGGTGCTGCTTATTTTAACAATTCTATCTTTTTTGGAGGTTTGAGAGGGCAAGCTTTATTTCAGGCAGTCATAGATGGAATTAATGCCACATTAAATATTCACTTTAAAGGAGAATTTGGAAGAATTAGAGAGGTAGTTCTAGGTCCAGACAACATGTTATATATTACAACTTCCAATAGAGACGGCAGGGGTAGCCCGGCATCGGATGATGATAAAATAATACGCGTTAATCCAAATAAACTTTAACCTAAGATGAAAGCATCAAACTCCATAACTTATTCTCAAGTCGGAGATGATTATACCACCAAGGATCCAATAAAAATTCTTGCTCAAAAAGCTGCCAGGGAAACTTCAAAAAATCTCAAATCTAGCGGATTTGAAGAAATTTCAGATACCAGGGGTGAGTCTGCATTTGTCTGGAAACAAGGGGATATCTTGATGGCATCAGTTATTGAGGGACTTGGGACAAAAAATCTGGTTGCTGATGAAGTAAGAAAGATTACAGGGAAAACTTATTATGATGTTTTGGCAAATGACACAATTGCCTACATTATTAATGATCTCATTACTGTCGGCGCAAAACCTTTAGTTATCCATGCTTATTGGGCAATAGAGGATAATCAATGGCTGCAGGATGAAAAAAGAATGAGAGATTTAATAAACGGGTGGAAGGAGGCTTGTGATATTTCCGAAGCTACTTGGGGTGGTGGTGAAACAGCAACTGATAAAGGAGTTATTGAAAAAAACACAATTGATTTGGCTGGTTCAGCTGTTGGAATAATAGGGTTGGAAAAACGCTTCATTTCAGATAAAAAAATTAAGGCGGGCGATAGAATTTTGTTTATAAGAAGTAACGGGGTTAATGCATCGGGTATATCGTTGGCAAGAGCTATTGCAAAAAAACTTTCAAAAGGGTATGCAACAAAACTTGAAAGCGGTAGCCTTTATGGTGAGGCAATATTAACTAAAAGTAATATTTACGCAAAAGTTATTAATAAGTTACTCGATGAAAATATTGACATCCACTATATTTCATTTATTTCAGGTCATGGTTTAAGAAAGATTATGCGATCAAGAAGTAATTTTACATATATTGTTGAAAAAATATTCCCACCGCAGGAGATTTTCCTATTTATCCAAAAACATGCAAACATTAATGATTATGAAATGTATCAAACGTATAACATGGGGCAAGATTATGCATTAGTACTTCCAAAAGATGATGTTAAAAAAGCAATAGAAATTATTAAGGAAAATGGATTTGAAAGTATAGATGCAGGGTATGTTGAAAAGGGAGACAGAAAAGTTGCTATCAAACCTAAAAATATTATCTTTGAGGGAAGAACTCTGGAACTTAGTTAACGCCTTTCTCTTGGGTGAGTTTGAGGGATTAATTTTTCCGAAATTGAATTACCATTATCTATACATCTTATCGCTTCTGCCAAGAGAGGAGCAACAGAAACAACCTCCACTTTTGGATTGTCTAACATTTCCTTTCTAATCGGTACAGTATCTGTTATAAATATTTTATCAATCTGGATTTCTGAAAGCTTTTTCGGGGCAGGGTTTGAAAACAACCCGTGAGTTGCAGCAACTATAATACTTTTTGCTCCCCTTTCCTTAAGAATAGTGACTGCCTCAACAATGGTTCCTGCAGTATCAATCATGTCATCAACAATCAAAACATCTTTGCCTTTAACATCACCTATCATTTCAAATGCTCTACTTTGATTTCTTGTTTGAACATCTCTTTCCTTAAAAACTATGGCTATGCCATCAGCATTCAAGTAATCGGCAAAAAATGATGCTTTTAGAACTCCGCCCTTATCAGGGGAAGCAACAGTTACTCCATCTTTAAAATACTTTTTTAAGACAGGAAACAAAGAATAGGATGCATATAAATTATCCCAGGGGATTTCTACAAACCCCGGCTCCTGTTCACTGTGTATGTCAACTGTCAAAATTCTACT
>CAYLXC010000039.1:0-3157 GCA_964387865.1 uncultured Gammaproteobacteria bacterium
TGTGTCGGGGTCATCAGAAGGTTTTAATGTTTATCTCCAATATCTTCTGAATAAAGCAGTAAGACCCATAGCAGCCGCTATGATTCCTGAAATTATTGGAACAGCAGGGGCAAGACTTCTTAATCCTCCACTAAGTCCAGCGGCAGTTATTTCTGTTATTGTGTATACTTATCTTTATGCACATTGACCTAGTAGAACTAATACGCACAGTTGGATACTTGGGTGTTTTTACTATTGTTTTTTTAGAATCCGGGCTCTTGATTGGATTTTTCTTTCCCGGGGATTCACTTCTTTTTACAGCCGGATTTTTAGCTTCCCAAGGTTTTTTGGATATTAAGATACTGATTATCGGATGCTTTTTGTCTGCTGTGGCAGGAGATAGTATTGGCTACTATATTGGTAAAAGACTGGGCCCTAAAATTTTTACAAAAGATAACTCTATTTTTTTTCACAGAAGACATCTTGAAAGAGCCCAAAAGTTTTATGATAAACATGGTGGTAAAACCATTATTTTAGCCCGTTTTATACCTGTAATTCGGGCTTTTGCCCCTGTTGTTGCAGGAGTAGGGAAAATGGATTATAAAAGGTTTGTTTTTTTTAATTTTTTTGGGGCTGTACTTTGGGCAATTGGCGTAACTTTGGCAGGATATTATTTGGGCAGCCTAATCCCGGATGTTGATAAATATCTTTTACCAATTGTGGGGCTCATAATTATTGCATCAGTCCTTCCAGCTCTTCATCATATGTTAGTTGACGCAGAAATAAGGGCCTCCATATTAGGCAAATTCAGGCGCAAAAGAGTATAATTTTCTTCATGTTATACATTGTAGCCACCCCGATAGGCAATTTAAAAGATATAACTCTACGTGCTTTGGAAATTCTTAGGGATGTGGATGCCATAATTTGTGAAGACACCAGAAGAACTGGAATTTTGCTCAATCACTATCAAATTAAGAAACCCTTACTTATCCTGAATGACTACAATGAAGCAAAAAATCTGGATTCCATTATTGAGCGGCTTAAATCCGGAGAAGATCTGGCACTAGTTTCAGATGCAGGAACCCCTCTTATTTCTGATCCGGGATATAAGCTGGTCAGGGAATGCATTCACCAGGGGATTGAAGTTGACTCAATTCCCGGGCCTTCATCTGTTATAACAGCCCTTACTTTATCAGGCCTCCCACCGGATAAATTCTTATTTTTAGGATACTTACCAGAAAAACCTGGTCATAGAGGTGAACTTCTGCAAAATTTAAGCCTGCACCCCTGGGGTGCAAAGCTAAATCAGAAGAACACTATTAATTTGAAGAATATAACAATTATAATATTTATATCCCCGCACAAGTTATTAAAAACTCTTCAGGAAATGAATGAAGTTTTTGGAGATATAGAAATAGTTTTAGCAAAAGAACTCACCAAGATCCACCAAAGCGTGGATAAGAAAAAAATAAGTGAGTGGCTGGAAGATTTGAAGTCCCCAAAGGGAGAGTATGTACTGTTATTGCGCCCTTCTTAAAATCATTCTTTTTTCTGCCTGATGTAAAAGTTCATGGGCAGATTGGGCCTCATATCTTTCTATAACTATCCCATAAACTCCCCTTTCCACCAAAAATTCCAAAACTTCCGGGTATAAATTCAAACTTCCGTAAGTTATAAACGGAATATTGGATTTATGCAGAAGTTTTATCCCATCTTCTAAAAATTTTAGCAAACCGGATACTTCTTTTTTGTAAAAAGTTAATTCTTCATGCTCCAAATCAAAACCTGAAAAATGTGAAATTAACTCATCCAAATTTAATACCACACCATCCAACCCTGCAATTAAATAATCCTCCAAATTAACAATATTTTCCGGAACAGCTATTTCCATCCAAAGCTTAAGGGAATTTTTCCTGCCAAATTTCTTAACTGCCAGATCCCTTTTAATCTGCAAGAATTCGCTTACTCCTCTAACAAACGGCACAACCGGATGAACATTTATATATCCTTTTTTATTTCTTACAAAATCTAAAGCATCAATCATTGGATCAAATAAGCTTTTCTGATGTAAAAGCCGCAAAGTCCCTCTTACTTTTCCCATTCCTTCTGACTTATCTGCAAATTTAAATAAGATAGGGGAGTTAGGAAAGGTTGCAGCAGTCTCTACCAGTTTAAATACCAAATCCTCAAAAGAATCCCTTGGCTTATTTAGGTCAAATATTTTTTCAGAGGCTATGTATATCCCATCTACATCTCCTTCAACCACTAAACCTTTGGACACATCAAGGAAAACCCTAATAGCACTTGTCTTTTTGTTATCCTTTGTTCCTTTGTCATCCCGTACTTGATACGGGATCCATAAATAATTATTTGTATGGATTCCCGCTTTCGCGGGAATGACAGGAAGGGGAGTAAATGGTAGTACTTTAGTCAATTTAACCCCCCCATCCACAACCCACTCATACTCATGAGGAATAAATAATTTCTTATTAGCATCCCTTATTAACTCATCCAACTTTTTCAAATCATTAGGATGGATCTTGCCCATCCTTACATTAATTACAGTATCATCTTGGATAGTGTCAAAATAACCAGCACCAAATCCTTCAACCTTTTTTACAAAAATCACAACCTGCGGCTCTAATCCTTCTGTAATCCCCTTATAAAATCCATCTCTCCAAAGTCTTTGTTTAATCTGTTCTAACCAGGTATTTAACAATGATAACCATAAGTTTTTAACACCATTAATTTGTTCCCCATTAAAAAAGAACTTTTTAAATTTACCAACTTCTTTTTCTAAAATTTCAGGAACTGGGATGGAATTAATCTCTTTTTTAACGAATGACAGTGATTGTTCAAATATCTCATTTGTACCAAAATCATAATGTTCCATTGTAACTTTCAGCTTAAGATTTGGAGGAGAAACCACAATTCCGTGGGCAACAGGTAAACTGACCCTTTGAAGAGTTGCTAAAGCCACATTTAACTTTCCAAAAATTGTCGCATCATCTTCTCTTAAAAATTTAATGGGCAGTATTTCTATCATAGTTTTTAAGGTAACTTCTCGTCACTTCGTTCCTCGAAGAACATACCTTAATTACTCTATATTAATCTTATCACCAACTTTTATATTAAGTCTTTGAACAGTTCCGGCATTAACTTCCAAAACCTTATCTAT
>CAYLXC010000040.1:0-3116 GCA_964387865.1 uncultured Gammaproteobacteria bacterium
TTAAGAGAAGCAATATCAACCTCTATTTTTTCAGGTAAATCAGTTGGCAAAGCTTCAACCTCTAATTCATTTACAGTCTGCAAAACTATTGCCTCCCCCAAATGTACTGCCTCAGGAGGCTCGCCAATTTGTACAATAGGTACTGAAACTTTTACTTTTTCAGATAAATTAACCTGATAAAAATCAATATGTATTGGCGAACCTTTAACCGGATCATATTGAACATCCCGAATTAAAACAGGTCTTACCTTTTCTTTGCCAATCTTTAAATCAATTAGTCCTGTCTCACCCGCCTGATGAAAAGTTTTTAGAAAATCTTTAACCTCAACTGCGACAACTTCTGTATCCAAACCCTTGCCGAACACATGGCCCGGCAATTTACCGTCACGCCTTAAGTTTTTAACCTTCTTACCAACAATTTTTCTTTCTTCTGCTTGTAAGCTCAATCTATCCATAGTTTACATGCACCGTCCGGTACATGGCTTGTTAATTTAGCATATTCGGAATCCGTTAGCAAGAATCAAGGGATACACGTGAGGGAAAATTGAATCATTTAGTAAATGTTGCTTCAAAGCTTCTGTCCTTTGATAAATCTGTCTGTATAGTCTGCTCCTGTGGACTAAGTTTTTGAGCATTTGGGGAAATAATATTGTAACTTATCGGGTATGAAATTTTCCAGATAAACGGATCTTTTAAAGTTCCTGCCTGTTTTATTACATCCAATTTGTAAGAAGCCATACTATCAACAAATTTTAAAATCTTTGGAATCTGATAATCCAAAACCAAAACTTTTTGCTCTTTTGGTAAAAGTTCCAAAAGGAAAGAATAAACAGACCTTCCGAAGTCTGCATATGATGTTACATCTTTTGTTATATCAGATTCCCCCCATAATACTCTTGCCAACTTTGTTCCAAATGGTAAATATATCCTCATTCTATTTTTATATTTTCCAGCAGGAAAAGTGTTGGAAGGACTTCTATTTGTATAAGAAATCCTTAATCTATGAGTGATATCCCCTTCCTTACCAATAACCGTTTCCAAATTATAGCTTCTATCCAAATAATAGTTTGCTTTATTTGCTCCCAAATTTGCCTCAACCGGTGCCAAAAAATCCGAAACCGTGTCTCCATCTTCAGCTCCCCCTCTTGGCAAAACTGATGCCCAGTTTTGAGAAACAAGATATGAAAAAAGTTTGGGATTGTCCAAATATACACTCATATGTTTTTGCTCCATTGATCTTCCTAAAGATGAAACAATCCCCGGCCAATTTTGATTTGGAAGAAAGAATAGCTTATTCAAAACTGCCTGCGTTAAAGCAGTTAGAAAACTTTTTTTAGCCTGAGAGCCGGGGAAAAAACCCGTTTCAGAGTGTGTAACAGACTGTTCAAAAAGGTTATCCGATGATATTTTAAGATCATAATCAGGCAAATCAGTTGGGCCTATTACTGATAGTAAATCTTCCATCGCGGAAATATCCAATGCTAAAACTCCTTCTACCCGCTCCCCTGTTTCTTTGGAGTAGAACCATTCAGCCTGTCTTGCAGCAGTCGGGAAATCAGGTTCCCAGTTTGAATCCCGTAAAAAATAATCTTTTTGATCTAAATCTTCCCTAATCTCTTTAGGAGGCTCAACATGAATTCCAAGTTGCCCGTCAATTGCATAAACATCATTTACTTCCAGCTTTTTCAATTTCCCCCCTTCAAATGAAACTTTGGCAAACGAACCAATAAAACCCCCTGTTGGACGAAGTTCATTATTATTTTGCAATAATATCAAATAACTCTTGTTTACATCCGCTGGTATAACCTCTGGAAGTAAAACGCCTAAAGTTCTTGCCTTTTGTACAAGCGACGAATAAACCGAGAGCCTGCTCTCCAAACTTTCTATTCTCCCTTTTAAAATTTTTGGGACTTTTTCCTTAAATTGCTGATCGCGTAGCAAAGCATGAGATTTTGATAAGTCCAAATCTGCAGCTGCAAGATAAGTTTTTGCCAGATCAAAATAGCTTTTCGGGGACTCAGTTAACTCCCCTGTTACAGCTTTTAAACCTTGGTAAAGTGCACGAATACCCAAAATTGTATTTTGTGCTGAATCCAAAGATAAGATCGCTATATTAGAAAGGTTATCACCAAGTTCAAATTGCTCTTTTAAGATACCTGTTTGTCTTACAACCTCCAAAGAATCAAAAATTGATCTTGCTTGGAAGACACCATCGTTTGCCTGCTTTACGTTCCCCAAACTCTTATCAAATTCCCCTCTCTCCAAATTCTTTACAGCCTCTGCAAGCTGAAATCTAAAACTTAAAGACCCCCATCCTAATTGAAATAGGGGCCAAATTAGAGCATAAATTATGAATGCCATACTAAAGATAAGAAGGATTTTTGAGTAAACTGTACGAATATTTAATCCGTTTCTTTTTTTAAATCCTTTATGCTTAATTTCGCCTGTGTTTATTGGTCCACTCTTGCCTCTAAATGCTTCTAAATCCGAAATCTTCTCTTTTTCCCATCCCTCATTTTTTTTCTCTGCTTCATTTTTTGATCCGCCATCCTGCGGTTTATCTTCCTCCTTTGGCAACTTAATCTCATTATCTTTGAAATACTGCAGGGTTTTTCTCAAAGCTTCTACCAGTTTTGTTTTGGGATGCCAGTGTAAAAACTTAATTGTTTTTTCTAAATTGGGCGTTGGCCAAGGTGGTAACTCAGATGGCTGAAAATCTCTGCTTTCATGCCATATAGGGTCCAAAAGAATTTGTTTAATCTCAGATACTTTGATTGGAGTGGGAGAAACTCCATCAAAGATTTTTTGTGCTGTGGCTCCTGCAAAAATACATCTTATTGCAAGATCACAAGCATCATCTATATATAATGCTCTTGATGAAAAATCCAAAGATATTTCTTTTTGCAGATTTTCTGTAAGACTTTGATAAATCAATCTCCCTGTTGGATCCATATTTCTAAAATTCATCCTGGGTCCGAATGTATATCCCAGCCTTAAAACTCTCGCATTTAAGTTATGTTCTTTAGCGCATCTTGCAATTTCAGCTTCCGTATCCTTAAGCCATCTCAAATTACCTGCAATTCTTTCATTATCATAAAGCTCAACAGAGGACAAAA
>CAYLXC010000041.1:0-2894 GCA_964387865.1 uncultured Gammaproteobacteria bacterium
CGTCAAGGCAGGAAAGTTGGGGGCAGCTGAATGTACTTTTGGTTCAGAGGGTGGAATCAGCGATCAGGCTTAAGTCGTCCGAAATTTCGAGCGACCTGTCATTGAGAAATGACAGAAAAATCCGACTGAAATCGGTGAAGTCCTTATTGACATTCGGGTTACTTTTGGGTAACTTGACTGTAAGGAGAATACCGAGGGAAGTCTGCGATGTTTAAGCATTATGCCAACAGTAATTGGCTCAAAGATTATAAAAAGAATCTAGATTTATCTAGTATTCAGAGAGATGTCCTAATAGGAACGATTTTGGGAGATGGTTCTTTCAAGATTTCTCATTCAGGGAAATCAGCTCGTTTACAAATATGTCATTCAGCTTCAGCTAAAGAGTATGTAAGCTGGAAAAGGAATATATTTGGAAATTGGGTTTTGACTGAACCAAAGTATCATAAGATCAATAATTCCTTAATTTTTAGAACAGTCTCGCATCATTTAATCTTTGAGTACATGCAAGCCTTTTATAAAGGTAGAATAAAAATTATTCCGCAAAATATATCTGATATTTTGAAGAGTAGTTTGAGTTTAGCTGTTTGGTTTATGGATGATGGTAATGGGTATATTAACAAAAATCCTCTTAGGATTAGTACCTATACATTTGGTTTAGAAGGTAATCTTCTTCTCCAAAAATGCTTAAGCCAAAATTTTGGATTACAAGTACATCTGAATAAGGATAATAAAGGATATCAACTTTATATCCCCGTAACAGATGGTAGTGCAGCTAGATTTCGTAATTTAGTTGCTCCTTATGTAATTCAATCTATGAAGTATAAATTAGAAAGTCGCAGCCCCGTAGAGACTTATATAGAAGGTACCAGATAATCTGGATTTAAACTTCTATTAAACGTCGGCTCCCGATTTAATCGGGATGAAGATATAGTCCATGCCCTCAGTAATGAGCGGAGTAACATGAACAAGGTATCCCTAGCCGAAGCTGGGGATGGATCACCTCCTTTCTGGAGTTTTGTTCAAATCGATAGATTCCTTAATGATGTACCTTTATGGTACGTCAAGGTAGCATCGATTTGATCCAGTCCGGCCTCACGGTTGGACAAATGCCTGTTGAATGGCAGGCGAAAAGCGTTGATGGTGCGCTTTCTTTCATAGTCAATGAAAGATAATCACTATCCCCACCACTCTTTTGGTATTAAATTTGGGAATCTTTACATTATGCGGCTTCGAGGTACGCAAATTCACTTTCTCTTCTGTTTTTCCAATCATCTTGAACTTCTTGGGGAAGGGCAGAGGCTAATCTATCAGCCAAAATTATCGTAAATTCAGCAACACTAATCGCATCTCTTAAAGGTTCTTCTTCCCTGATTTTGGTAAGAGTTTGATTATAGGTTGTAGGTTCCAGAATAGTTGCCCTATTTTCAGAAAAAGCAATTTCATAAATTGGTGTATCTCTATATTCTTTCATGCTTGCAAAAGATGCGACTCCCTTTTTAAGGTTTCTTAATAACCCCTCCTCATCTCTAGTATCCTGCAAATATATGCCCAGTAACTGATTTGAATCCAGAACTTGGAAACAAATTCTTGCAAAATTTATCCCAGGGTTATCTCTAAGAATAGGAATAACTCCTATACCTTTCATAACAAAAGCCTTAAGCCAATTAAATTCTTGAGGGTCTTTTTTATCTCCAATACTTTTTAAATATTCATCTGACTCATATGCTCCTTGTACAACTAAACTCTTTTTTACAACTGTCCTAATAAGTCTTTTTACTTTCAAACCGGCTACAGCAGCTTCATAGGAGTTGGCTTCTTCATTATGATTACCTGTGATGATTGCGGCTCCAAAATTGGGGAGAGGATAGCCATCAATTAAGCAGTTGTGCTTGCTTATATATCTCATCGCACCTATTTTCATAAATAATGCTGAAACTGGGTTAAGTTCGTCAAATTCTTTCCTAACTCCAATCTTTACTGCTTGACGGATTCCTGCTTCTAGAAATCTCATGGGGGGATTATATCAAAGTTTTTGAGGCCTAGACCGGAATCGGACCGGTGCATAGCTGTTTTGCAGACAGCCGCGTTACCTCTTCGCCACTAGGCCAAAAAATGAAAAATGTGGGCGCGCTTGGGATCGAACCAAGGACCTCTTACTTATCAGATAAGCGCTCTACCACTGAGCTACGCGCCCTCAAACCTAAGTATTTTATCATTTGTGATAAACTTTGGCTATGGCAGAAGAAAAAAGACCAAAAGTGGGTGTTTCTGTTTTGGTTTTTAAGAATAATAAAGTTCTTCTTGGTAAAAGGAAGGGGTCTCATGGGGAAGGGGAATATGCATCTCCTGGGGGACACTTGGAATTTGGGGAATCTATTGAGGATTGTGCCAGAAGGGAATGTTTAGAGGAAGCTGGAATTAAGATTAAAAATATTAAGTTTTTAAGGTTGGCAAATTTGAGGAAATATGGAAAACATTATGCTGATATTGGGCTAACAGCAGAATGGGATAGTGGTGATGTTAAGGTAATGGAACCTGAAAAAATGGAAAAATGGAACTGGTATGATTTAAATGATCTCCCAAAACCTCTCTTTGCAGCATTAGAACAAACATTTGAAGCATTAAGAACAGGCAAAATTTTTTTTGATGAATGAGTCGCTCGTCACAATCAAAAAGCACCGTCTTAACTTGTCATTCTGAACGAAGAGAAGAATCTCTCACGAATGTGAGAATCGAATCATGTAGGAGATCCTTCGTCGCTCCGCTCCTCAGGATGACAAACTGCGTTTAGTTATTATACGCAGTTTGTCAATTGCTTTTATGACTTGTGACTTCGCTCCTTGTTATAATGCAGGAGTGAGATCCCTTCGTATTCTTTCCTTACTTCCGGCTGC
>CAYLXC010000042.1:0-2775 GCA_964387865.1 uncultured Gammaproteobacteria bacterium
GATCCTCCGTATTTTCTTTTAACAAACCCAGTCTATCAAGTTTATCTAAGATTTCGTCTACCTTATCCGTATCATTATCAATCTCTATTTTGGCAGCATTCCAGGATAATGGTTCGTTGTTTTCCAATACAACCACAATTTCATCTCTTAGGCCTAGCGGGATGTTAGCGTAAATTTTATTAAATTGGGCTTTTTTGTGTTCCTTTTCATCCATAGGGGAGTATTTTAACACCATTTAAATCATAAATCACAAGAGAAGTAAATAACAAGATCCTCGGATTCATCAACAAAAAAATATGTAGTTTTCTCTTGTAATTTTTTCATCTTGCTAAAATAACCCGTTCTTCAGCATCCGTACTAGGAATGTACTCATATATTACCTTAAACCTAGCTTTGGTTTTTCTCCTTATTCTCATCTGCTAATTCCCCTAATTCTTTCACCTGCCAATTAGTTTTCATTTTTATTCTCCACTTGTAAAAATTTCAGGGCCCACTTCAAATTCATATTTCATAAGCTCTGATAAATCACCAGTCCATATACCTGCATCAATTTGACTTTGGTAACATTGATCAAAGATTTGTCTTTTCTTTTCTAATAAATCTACATTTAGTTCAACTTTTTTAACTTTTGATCTTTCTGTATAGGCAGTTATCTTCGTTGCACCAGGGTAAACAGTTTCCCAAACATTATCAAAAAGATCTGATGCAATCTCAGCTATGGGAATATGGTGTTTTCGATGATAATCATGGGTTTTATGGTGAGTCAGAACTATATCTGGATGAATATCAAGTTCCCTTATTGAGTTTTCCCAATCAGTACGGTCTTCTGAAGACAAATCCTGATTCCTATCAGCATTATTAAGTTCTAAATGAGAAATAACATTTACTCCTGAATCTTTATACATTTGGATGGCTTTATTAAATTCTTGAGGGCGCGGGGTATTCTGTTCTGTGGTTACACAGACTACCATCCAGTTCCATTTCGGAAACGAAAGCATTACCCCCCCACAAAAAATAGTTTCATCATCGGGGTGAGCAATGATTATGAGTACATTTACATTAGAATTATTGTCCGGCCAGCCATTATCCATAAGTTGTTTTTGAGCTAATTCCACGGATTCTCCACATATTGAGCAAGAATCCTACGTACTAATTCAAAAGTGTCCTCGAACCATGTATAGGTATATTTTGCACCACTTAATAGTTTAAGAACTTTGTCCCTATCAGCATGTATTATCGCATTTCTATACTCTACCAAATCACCAATTCTACTAACTTCATCTGTATTAAAACCCATTACCTTCATTCCACTTAAAATAAACGATTTTTTACCTCTTTCACCTTCAGGTACAAAAATGCTTTCCAAGACAGTGCAACTATCAATTGTCTTATCATTATTGGTAAATCTCCCACGACTAAGTCTGAATACATCAAAAGCTAAAGGACGCATGTTGTATGCTTTTGTGAACATTTTGTAGTAAATAGCGAAATCATCATCAATCTCCTTATCTAAACCTTCCTCGTACCGGGTTTTAGCAGTAAAAAGTGTAACTCCAAGGTCTTTTTTCCCTGTAGCAGGGAATATGCCAGCAACTCCAACACCTCCATCGTTATCCCCATATACTAATAATGCGGAGTCAAATCTATTAACAACATTTAATGAAATACCCGGATGCGGCTCGTTGGGATTATCAGTATCATATTGATAATTAATTTCCAAAACAGCATCGCAACTTGTTCTTATACCATATTCCTCAAAAAGCTTGTACTCTTCTTTAAAAAGATTTAATTGCCTGATCAACATATGCTTATCAAGCCTTAATTCTCTTTTTAGACTTTTCTTTAAACCGTATATAGGAGCTAAAAATTTTTGTTTCTTTTTCATTTCAGTATTTTACAAAGATGTCACTCCAAGCTGTATCAACCTGATTGTAATAACATCTTGTATAGCATAGGATAATCTCTGGTTTAAATCGATTATCCATCCAAAATCGTTTTCTAAAAGAGAATTTTTTTGACCTTTTACACCCCGTTTCTTTAGGTAATCAAAAAATCTTTTTTCTTTTTCTTCGTGCATTAATAAAGATATGTCTCCATTTTTCTTATAAACAAGAAATCCATGTTTTAGACAATAATAAACAGGAGAGAGAATTTCGTTAACCTTTGCCAAATTCTTACAAGTCTTGATTATGCTATTAACTCTTTGCTTAATTTTTTCTTTTTCAGATTCTGCTAGATTAGGAGTATATTCCAACTTTATATCATCCGCTGAGGATATTTGTGTGGTATCCTGTTCAGGGTTAAAAGTAGTTTTTCTGAGTGTGTTCAAATAATCTTTCCCTGTTGCTGCAGCTCTTGTAGCTTTGAGAAATTTGTAAAGAGTCTCCTGTTGCATAAAGAACGACTCCATTGCAAGAAGATAAAGTATTGCCCTTTTGTCGGAAGGCTTCATCTCTTTGGCTTTACTCCATAGTGCTTCTGCCTCGAGTATCCTTGCCATAGGAGATAACTGAATATAGCCCTTGAGAAAATCAATTTCTTGTTGTTTGCTTAGTCTACTCATTTGTATTTTGCTCCACAATTGCAATTTATTCCGGCGTTAGGCCATAGAGTTTATAAAGTTTCCTCCACTTTCGGATACAATTCATCTATCTGCTTTTGGATGGTAATTGTTTTAGCTAATGCTGTTGCTATCTTGCAATAATGTTTTATGTCCTCTGCTGATAATGTCTTCCCTACGCGATCCTTTAACCATTTATCCAATACTTGATAACC